>NZ_JARVTG010000001.1:1985000-2172500 GCF_029846635.1 Pokkaliibacter sp. MBI-7
CGCCCCCTCTATCCAATGAAGTTGCGATTCCGGGAACAGCTGTCGGTATGCCTTCATGTTGGTACCTGCATCAACCGTCGTATCGTCTGTTCCCTGCAGCAACTGGAGAGGAAAGCCTGAAGGTGCCGATTGTTCCATCATGGCAGTCCAGCGAATCAATGCCCCGATCCAGCTGACAGACAGAGACTCAGGCTGCAAAGCGTCGTGCTGCTGCAGAAAACAATTGAAGCCTTCGTCGTGACTCACCGACCGAAAGGCTCTTTGCACTTTCTTCAAAAACGGCGACAACAACATATAGAGACAACGGATCTGGAAAAAGCGACGCGGATACAACAATGGCGCCAGAGCAGAGACACAGCTAAAAGCAGCTGCCAATTCGTCGTCATGCAGCAATGCGTCGAGCAGAATACCTCCCCCCGTGCTCTGCCCCACAGCAAACAATGGCCCTGCTGCAGGCAAGCAATACTCATTGACGACTACACGCAGTACAGACTGATAAGTAGCGAAGTCATCAATACCTGCTCGCTCACCCGACGACAGCCCATGCCCCGGCAAATCGAACACGTAGACCTGCAGACTATGTTGCAGAGCCAGCTCATAAACCTTGCCAAACAGGCCAATGTGATCGGTATAGCCAGTGACCACCAGCAGCGTTCCCAATGGCGTGACCGAAGGAACGAAGTGACACAGGTTGATCTGCATTCCGGCAATATCACACCCACCCAGTTCGACCGTCGCACAGCAACGCTGTGCCAGCTGGCGCAGACCATAGTGCTCGGCATATTGCTGCAGACTGACTGGCAGATCGGTCAAGTCACAGGGAAAAATAGGCAGCTGCTCCTGTAGTGCGGCAAGCGAAGGAAAATCCATAGATACCTTTAAAGCAAAATGCCTGCCGGCGAACCGACAGGCATTGTGTGAGGCGGTAGAGGATTAAACGACTTTCGCGTCTAACTCACCTTTTGCATACGCAACAGACATGGCGTCAAGAGAAATCACCTTGATCTTGTCTGCCTGCCCCGCTGTGCCGAACGCTTCATAACGCGCGATACAGATGTCACGCATTGCATCCACGGTTTTGGCCAGATACTTGCGAGGATCGAATTCGCTCTTGTTCTGTGCCATAAAGCGGCGGATGGCGCCGGTAGAAGCCAGACGCAAGTCAGTATCAATGTTGACCTTGCGCACACCGTACTTGATGCCTTCCACAATCTCTTCGACTGGCACACCGTAAGTTTCAGGAATTTCACCACCGAACTCATTGATGATCGCCAGCCAGTCCTGAGGCACAGAGGAAGAACCATGCATAACCAGATGGGTATTAGGAATACGCTGGTGAATTGCTTTGATGCGCTCGATAGCCAGAATGTCGCCGGTCGGTGGACGGGTGAACTTGTACGCACCATGACTGGTACCAATGGCAATCGCCAGTGCATCCACATTAGTGGCTTTAACGAACTGAGCCGCTTCTTCAGGATCAGTCAGCAACTGGCTGTGATCCAGCGTTCCTTCAGCACCAACACCATCTTCCTCACCTGCCTGACCGGTTTCCAGAGAACCCAGACAGCCCAGCTCACCTTCCACAGACACGCCGCAAGCGTGTGCCATTTCTACGGTGCGACGAGTCACATCAACGTTATAGTCATAATCAGCAGGAGTCTTACCATCTTCTCTGAGAGAACCGTCCATCATGACCGAGCTGAAGCCCAGCTGAATGGAACGCTGGCAGATGGCAGGGCTGGTGCCATGATCCTGGTGCATCACCACAGGGATATGCGGAAACTCTTCAATGGCAGCCAGAATCAGATGACGCAGGAAAGGCGCACCTGCGTATTTGCGGGCACCGGCAGAGGCCTGCACAATCACCGGAGAGTTGGTTCTATCCGCCGCTTCCATAATGGCGCGCATCTGCTCAAGGTTGTTGACGTTAAATGCTGGTACGCCATAACCGAACTCGGCAGCGTGATCCAGCAGCTGACGCATACTGATAAGAGCCATGTGTTAATCCTCTCTGGACGTTCGGGTTCGTCCGATTAATAGATAGTCATCTCTGCCCTGACAGGCAATGGTGCAATCTGCGCAGGCTGGCAGCCTGCAGCAGAGTGCATGGGATGGCAAAAAGTCACCTTGCCTGCCATCCGGAAGCATACTGCTCAGGCAGCACGTTCCTGCAGCATCGCCACCGCGGGCAATACTTTCCCTTCCACAAACTCGAGGAAGGCCCCACCACCGGTGGAAATATACGACACCTGTTCAGCGATACCATATTTATCAATGGCCGCCAGCGTATCGCCACCACCAGCGATAGAGAACGCCGACGAGGAGGCAATGGCCATAGACAATGTTCTGGTACCTTCACCAAACTGATCAAATTCAAAAACACCTACAGGACCATTCCACAGGATGGTCTGACTGGATGTCAGCATCTGCGCCAACTTCTCTGCAGTTTTTGGACCGATATCCAGGATCATGTCGTCATCACTGACATCATCAACACTCTTCACCGTTGCTTCAGCATCCGCTGCAAAGGCCTTGGCAACCACCACGTCCTCCGGCAGAGGAATGCTGACCTTGGCCATCAGCGCCCTGGCAGTCTCCAGCAGATCAGGCTCATACAGTGACTTACCGACGTTTTTTCCAGCAGCGGCCAGGAAAGTATTGGCAATCCCCCCCCCCACGATCAGCTGATCACAGATCACGCTCAGTGAGTTCAGCACATCCAGCTTGGTAGATACCTTGGAGCCGCCAACAATGGCCGCCATGGGCTTGGCAGGTTTATCCAACGCTTTACCCAGCGCATCCAACTCTGCTGCCAGCAGCGGGCCAGCACAAGCGATGGGAGCAAACTGACCGACACCGTGGGTGGAAGCCTGAGCGCGATGCGCGGTACCAAAGGCATCCATCACATATACATCACACAGTGCTGCCATTTTCTTCGACAGTTCTTCGCTGTTCTTGCCTTCACCCTTGTTGAAACGCACGTTCTCGAACAGCACGACATCACCATCGTTGAGCTTCAGCTCGGCATCCAGCCAGTCGCGGATCACCGGCACTTCACGACCCAGCAACTTGCCCAGATGTTCAGCCACTGGCTGCAGCGAACTGGCCTGATCAAACACGCCTTCCTCGGGACGGCCCAGATGCGACATCAGCATGACCTTGGCACCTTTCTCCATGGCCAGTCTGATGGTGGGCAAGGAGGCCTGAATACGGGCATCCGACGTGACCTTGCCATCCTTGACGGGGACGTTCAGGTCTTCACGGATCAGCACACGCTTACCAGCCAGATCCAGATCAGTCATCTTGATTACGTTCATGGGTCTTCCTGAGGACAGTCAGTTAACAAATAGAATTTCAGCGAGTGGCAAGGCCGAGCCAGTACCGCGACACATCCAGCATGCGGTTGGCAAAGCCCCACTCGTTATCAAACCAGCACATCAGTTTCAGCATCCGCTCACCACTGACCCGCGTCTGGGTACCGTCTACAACAACGGAGCGCACATCATGGTTGAAATCCACCGAGGCATGCGGCTCTTCGGTGTACCCCAGCAAACCACGCAACGGCTCCAGCTCACTGGCCTTGCGCAGCAGTGCATTCACTTCCGTCGCCGTTACTGCCTGATTCAGATTAAGGGTGATATCCATGGCCGACACATTAATGGTTGGCACACGCATGGCAAGGCATTGGAAACGACCAGAAAGATGCGGTAGCAGACGGTCAAGACCGCGCGCCAGACCGGTATCCACCGGAATAATGGAACTCAGCGCACTGCGGGTCAGACGCAGATTGGTATGATGATAGGCATCAATGACCGGCTGATCATTCATGGCCGAGTGAATCGTCGTGGTCACACCACACTCGATACCGAACTGCCGATCCAGCAGATCCAGTACCGGCACCAGACAGTTCGTGGTGCAGGATGCCGCTGATACGATACGCTGCCCGGCAGCCAGCTGCTGATGGTTAATACCGTAAACGATGGTGGCATCCACATCAGCAGAAGCAGGCTGTGAGAAAAGCAACCGCTGTGCGCCTGCCTGCAGGTGTGTCTCCGCCGCAGCGCGCTCGCTGAATGAACCTGAACATTCCAGCACCAGATCCACATCGAGCTCAGCCCAGGGCAAGTTTTCTGGCTGGCGTTCATTCAGCACCAGAATACGGTCATCGCCGATGCGCATCGCCTCGCCTTCACGACTGACCGGTAGCGGAAACCGCCCATGAGTAGTGTCGTAACGCGTCAGGTAGGCCACTGTATCAATATCTGACAGCTCGTTAAGTGCCACGACCTGTAGCTGTTCACGATATCCGCCTTCATACAGTGCACGCAAAACGCACTGCCCGATCCTTCCATAACCATTGATGGCAACACGGTACGCCATGAATCACGTCACCTTGCAAAGATACCCGCACAACCACTGCAGAATGGATTCAGCAGCATGAAGATGCACAAAGGGGGCTAATAATGCCCCCTTTGTAAACTGGCTGTCGATTAGACCAACAGCGACTTGGCCGTGGCCACGACGTTGTCGACGGTAAAGCCGAACAACTTGAACAGCGCACCGGCCGGAGCTGACTCACCAAAGGTTGTCATACCGACGATCTTGCCGTTCAGGCCCACGTACTTGTACCAGAAGTCAGCATGAGCCGCTTCAACCGCTACACGTGCAGTGACTGCAGCGGGCAGAACAGCCTCACGGTACGCCGCTTCCTGACGGTCAAAGACGTCAGTAGAAGCCATGGATACCACACGTACCCTGACGCCTTCGGCAGCCAGCTGCTCAGCGGCCTTCACCGTCAGCTCCACTTCCGAACCAGTAGCAATCAGAATCAATTGCGGCTGACCATCGCAATCCACCAGCACATAACCGCCACGTGCCACATTGGCCAGCTGTTCGTCGCTGCGTGGCATGTGCATCAGATTCTGACGGGAGAACACCAGCGCGCTGGGACCATCTGCACGCACAACAGCCTGCTTCCAGGCCACAGCTGACTCAACCGCATCACAGGGACGCCATACGTCCAGATTCGGCGTGCTGCGCATGTTGGCCAGCTGCTCAATAGGCTGGTGAGTCGGGCCGTCTTCACCCAGACCGATGGAGTCATGGGTATAAACGAAGATGTTGCGCAGTTTCATCAGCGCCGCCATGCGCACGGCATTGCGGGCATATTCCATGAAGACCAGGAAAGTAGCGCCATAAGGAATGAAGCCGCCGTGCAGCGTCAGACCATTCATGATGGCGCTCATACCGAATTCGCGCACGCCGTAATAAATGTAGTTGCCCGCAGCATCTTCAGCCGATACGCCCTTGGCACCTTTCCACAGAGTCAGGTTGGAACCCGCCAGATCCGCTGAGCCGCCCAGCAGCTCAGGCAGCATGGGCGCAAAAGCGTTGATGCTGTTCTGTGAAGCCTTGCGTGAAGCGATAGTTTCGCCTTTTTCCTGACAGGCACGAATATAGGCATCAGCATCGGCCACGAACGTGGCAGGCAGCTCGCCACTGATGCGACGCAGCAGGTCAGCAGCCAGCTCAGGGTAAGCTTCCTGATAACGGGCAAACAGGTCATTCCACTGGTTTTCCTGTTTAGTGCCACGCTTCTGCGCATTCCACTCGGCGTAAATATCTTCCGGTACTTCGAATGCAGGATGAGACCAGCCCAGCGCTTCACGGGTCAGCGCCACTTCGGCTTCACCCAGTGCCGCACCATGACAGTCTTCTTTACCCTGCTTGTTCGGTGAACCGAAACCGATAATGGTCTTGCAGCAGATCAGAGTGGGCTTGTCAGATTCCTGACGCGCCTCCTTAATGGCTTCCTTGATCGCTTTGGCATCGTGACCATCGACATCCTTGATGACATGCCAGCCATAGGACTTGAAGCGCCTGGCGGTATCGTCGGTAAACCAGCCTTCCACTTCCCCGTCGATGGAAATGCCGTTGTCGTCATAGAACGCAATCAGTTTGCCCAGCCCCAGCGTACCCGCCAGTGAGCATACTTCATGGGAAATACCTTCCATCATGCAGCCGTCACCGAGGAACACGTAGGTGTGGTGGTCCACAAGATCAAAGCCATCACGGTTAAAATTGGCCGCCAGTACCTTTTCGGCCAGAGCCATACCCACGGCGTTGGCAATCCCCTGTCCCAGCGGACCCGTGGTGGTTTCGACACCGGGGCAATAACCATACTCAGGATGCCCGGCGGTTTTGGAATGCAGTTGGCGGAAGTTTTTCAGGTCATCAATGCTGACGTCATAGCCAGTCAGATGCAGCAGACTGTAGATCAGCATGGAACCATGGCCATTGGACAGCACGAAGCGGTCGCGGTTGAACCAGTGCGGATTGGTAGGATTGTGCTGCATGAAGTCGTTCCACAGCACTTCGGCAATATCTGCCATGCCCATCGGGGCACCGGGATGGCCGGAGTTGGCTTTCTGCACGGCATCCATACTCAGTGCACGGATAGCGTTGGCAAGATCTCGACGAGAAGGCATTATCAGTCTCCTGGGGGATGGTCGCATTAGCCCGTGATGAAAATTGCGCCATATTGTCCCTGTCCATTCCCTGAACTGCAATGTCTGCTTGCTGATTGGCGTTGATTTTGCCTCATTTAGCCCAAGTGGCGATGAAATTCGGGAAAATTCGCCCTCATCCATGGCCCACCCCTGCCCAGACGGGTATACTTGCCGATTCTGTCGCTCCGGCAGAACTCCCACGGCCCGCAAGGCCCGTAATTAAGTCACTGCTCCCAGCTCGGGAGTACTCAATTATGAGGCTTATCTCACAAATGAGCAGCTATCGTATTTTCACCTCCGAATCCGTCTCTGAAGGTCATCCCGACAAAATCGCGGACCAGATCTCCGACGCGGTACTCGATGCCATCATCAGTCAGGACAAATATGCCCGCGTGGCCTGTGAAACACTGGTCAAGACCGGTGTGGCAATCGTAGCCGGAGAAATCTCCACCTCTGCATGGGTAGATCTGGAAGACCTGGTGCGCAAAGTCATCTGCGACATCGGCTACACCTCTTCCGACGTCGGTTTTGACGGTGCTACCTGCGGCATTCTGAATATCATCGGCAAACAGTCCATCGACATCGCTCAGGGCGTAGACCGCTCCAGGCCAGAAGATCAGGGCGCCGGTGACCAGGGTCTGATGTTTGGCTATGCCAGCAACGAGACCGATGTACTGATGCCCGCCCCTATCTGCTACGCCCACCGTCTGGTTGAGCGTCAGGCAGAAGCGCGCAAATCCGGTCTGCTACCCTGGCTGCGTCCCGATGCGAAGAGCCAGGTCACCTTCCGCTATGAAGACGGCAAGGTTGCCGGTATCGACGCCGTCGTACTGTCTACCCAGCACAATCCTGACGTGAAGCAGTCTGACCTGCGTGAAGCGGTCATGGAGCTGATCATCAAGCACGTTCTGCCCGCAGAATGGATCAGCAAGGACACCCAGTTCCACATCAACCCCACCGGCCAGTTCATCATTGGCGGCCCGGTAGGTGACTGTGGTCTGACCGGCCGCAAGATCATCGTTGATACCTACGGTGGTATGGCTCGTCACGGTGGTGGCGCCTTCTCCGGCAAGGACCCATCGAAAGTGGACCGTTCTGCCGCCTACGCTGGCCGCTATGTTGCCAAGAACATCGTGGCTGCCGGTCTGGCAGATCAGTGCGAAATTCAGGTCTCCTACGCCATCGGCGTTGCCCAGCCGACCTCTATCTCTATCAATACCTTCGGCACTGGCAAGGTAAGCGAAGAGCGTCTGATCGAACTGGTACGTCGCCACTTCGACCTGCGTCCGTATGCCATCACCACCATGCTGGACCTGCTGCATCCAATGTATCAGGCGACCGCTTCCTATGGTCACTTCGGTCGTAACCCCTATGAAATGACTGTGAACGGTGAAACCTTCACTGCCTTCACCTGGGAACGTACCGACAAAGCCGAAGCACTGCGTGCTGACGCGGGTCTGTAATGCGCTGATTGCCGCATTATGACCGGGCCGTCAGCCATGGCAGCCCAATAGCACAACACCCCGCCTCGGCGGGGTGTTGTGCTTTCTGCCACCAGCAAAGGCGGCGGATCAGACCGAACTGGTCAGCTCCGAAGTGCAGCACGGGCAGCGGGTAGCCTTGAGAGGGATGGCGCTGAAGCAGAAGCCGCACTCTTTGGTGGTCGGTGCTGCAGCGGGCGCTTCCTCGGCCTTGCCACTCTCCTGCAACTTGTTCATGGCCTTGATCAGCATGAACAGCGCAAATGCCATGATCACAAAGCTGATGACAGAGTTAATAAACAGCCCGACGTTAAGGGTAACCGCCCCTGCCGCTTTGGCCGCTGCCAGAGTAGCGTAGTGCGCCCCTTCGGCTGCAGGCTTCAGCGTGACGAACAGATCACTGAAGTCGACATTCCCCAGCAGCATGCCGATCGGTGGCATCAGCACATCATCCACCATGCTTTTGACGATTGTCCCGAACGCACCACCGATGATGATACCTACGGCCATATCCACTACGTTGCCGCGCAGGGCAAACTTCTTAAACTCTTCCAGCATTGCTCTCGCTCCTTTGCATGACCATCTTGCCATTCCTCAGATGACGAGCTATACGCCTGACAGGCGCACCCTGACCCCACGGGTGGTGATCACAGGCAAGTGTACGTTGAGAACGCCGGGAATGCTTAGTGAAATCCAGTCATTAGTACCGTTTCTTTACCGTTACTCCCAGATAGACGCAGATCAGTCCTACTTGAAGGTGTACACCAGCGTTACTGCCGTCTGGGTGTCGGTTTTATCGACCCCTTCATCCACCTGGGTGTTATGGCTGACGGCAAAGGAGGTCTTCAATGCCAGCGTGCTGTTGATATTGACGCGTAGTGCTGTTTCCGACTTGAAGCGGCTGTTCTGGGCGGCATCCAGTGCCAGATCACTGCTCAGGGTCTGACTGAACCGCGTGGTGGGGCTGATCTTGTACTTGTAGGATGCCGACAGGCGCAGAATGCCATACCGTGCACTGCCGCCCTGCTCTTCCTGATTGAACGCCACGCCCGGACCGATGTTGACGTCGAGCGTCTGCTGCTGGCCGGCCAGCAGCCGGTTGGCATAACCCAGTGCCACCGAGCCCTGATACTGATAACCACTGAAGCGGTCCTGCTCGTAAGAGCCATAGATAAATACCGCTTTGTTCTTTTCATCCAGCTTGTAGTTACCCTGTGCCGAAGCGAACCAGCGCTGCGCCGAGGTACTGTACCCCGTGTCGCTGTCATCGGTCTTATCTCGGGTATAGAGGCCATCAAAGGTGTACTCATTACGCCATTGCGGCAGTTCCTGACTGACATCCAGTTTGGCTTTGACCGACGACGTACTGGTGTTACCCGTGGTTTGCATCAGCCCCAGTTCAGCATCCGCACTCCACGGCGGCTCGCTGGCATTATCATCCGCCCATACCGGCCCACTGATACAGCCCAGCAGACAACCTGCACATTTCCATAGCCTCCGGCGCCCGTGCCGCTCCCGCCCTCTGTTCATGTCTGTCATCTCCCTCTGTTCAGCACCGCTGCCACCCGCTGCTGTGCCGCCACTGGCCGGACTATGTTCGGATAGTTGGCGAGACAACGGGTTATCAGTCTGTTTCCTTGTGCATCCGCACGCGGGTGGAGCCATGGCCACCACTCTGATAGAAGGGGAAGGCGCCAGCTGTGCATCCGCACGCGGGTGGAGCCATGGGGTAACTGTGATATGAGGTAACTGTGATAGCATGTCGGCTCCGTTCATCAGTCAGTTTGTTGTCATGCGCATACCGCGAATCTACCAGGCCGACGCTGTCCAGCAGGGTCAGGTACTTACCCTGTCCGACAGTGCTTTCCAACACAGCGTCAAAGTGCTGCGGCTGCAGCCCGGCCATGAGCTGGAACTGTTCAATGGCCAGCTCCGGGGCTATTTCCGTGCCCGCCTGCTGGAGGTGGGAAAACGTCAGGCCAGTGTCGAACTGTATGACTTTTTTCCCCATGACAACGAATCACCACTACGGGTACATATCGGTCAGGCCATGTCGCGTGGCGAGCGCATGGACTATGCCGTGCAGAAAGCCACCGAAATGGGCATGGCCAGCATGACACCGCTGTTTACCGAGCGTTGTGAAGTCAAACTGCAGGGGGAACGCCAGGACAAACGCCTGCAGCACTGGCAGCAGGTGGCCATCAGTGCCTGCGAGCAATGCATTCGCCCGGTATTACCCGATATTAACGAACCGATGCTGCTGAAAGACTGGCTGCACAGTGTCGAGGCCGACCTCAAGCTGGTATTGCATCACCGAACGGTTTCCCCTCTGCGTGAGCTGCCCAGACCAGGCTCCGTAGCCCTGCTGATCGGCCCGGAAGGGGGCCTGAGCGAAGAAGAAATCGCTCAGGCGGAGGCCGCTGGCTTCTTGCCAGTCACCCTCGGTCCACGGGTACTGCGTACCGAAACCGCACCGGTGACGGCCCTGTCGGTGTGTCAGATGCTGTGGGGCGATCTCTGACTCATCGTGCGATGACGGTGATGCACTTGCGGAATACCCGCCAAGTCCCTATTTAGGCAAATGAATTTTCCGGTCGGCCCGGCTCGCGACGAGAGACCGGCCTGCCGTTCAGACATCATTCCATTGGTTTCGCGCACCAGCGGTTGCGGCCGGAACGAACAAAGGGAGAGCGCTATGTCCGTAGTCAATGTTGGCGTCGTCATGGATCCGATCCAGGCGATCAACTACAAGAAAGACAGTTCCCTGGCCATGCTGGTCGCGGCGCAGGAGCGCGGCTGGCAGCTGCATTACATGGAGCAGAAGGATCTCTACTCCCGTGACGGTCAGTCGATGGCGGTGATGCGCCCCCTCAAGGTTGCCTACGATCCTGAGCACTGGTACGAACTGGGTGACGTGGTTCACCGTCCCCTGTCAGACATGCAGGTTATCCTGATGCGCAAGGATCCTCCTTTCGACAACGAGTTCATCTACAGCACCTATCTGCTGGAGCAGGCTGAGACCCAGGGTACGCTGGTGGTCAACAAGCCACAGAGCCTGCGTGACTGCAACGAGAAAGTCTTTGCTACCCAGTTCCCGCAGCTGACGCCACCGGTACTGGTCAGCCGTCGCGCCGATCTGCTGCGCGCCTTCCTCGGTGAGCATCAGGATGTGATCTACAAACCGCTGGATGGCATGGGTGGCAGCGCCATCTTCCGTGTGCGTGCCGGAGACCCCAACCTCAACGTGATTCTGGAAACCCTGACCGCCTTCGGCAAACAGCAGATCATGGCGCAGAAGTTCATCCCCGAAATTAGTGCTGGGGATAAACGTATTCTGATGATCGACGGCGTACCTGTGGATTATTGTCTGGCACGTATCCCCTCACAGGGCGAAACCCGCGGCAATCTGGCGGCCGGGGGCCGGGGCGAAGGTCGCCCGCTGAGTGAACGGGATCGCTATATTGCCGAACAGGTCGGCCCGGTACTGCGAGAAAAAGGCCTGCTGTTTGTCGGTCTGGATGTCATCGGCGACTACCTGACCGAAATCAACGTCACCAGCCCGACCTGTATCCGCGAGCTGGACAACCAGTTTGGCCTCAACATCGGCGCGCAGCTGATGGATGCCATCGCCGCCAAACTCGGAGTGTAGTACTGAATGCAGTGGGTCATGGCCGAGCACAGTTCGGCCCGTTTTTCCCGTGCCCTTGCTGTTGCTCTGGTGGTTCATGCACTGGTGTTGCTGGGCATTGGCTTCGAGTGGCAGATGCCCACCAAGCGGGTGCAGAACAGCCTGGAAGTCACGCTGGCTACCCGCAGCGAGCCGGAAAAGCCTGAACAGGCCGACTTTGTTGCCCAGCATAATCAGCAAGGCAGTGGTGAGCAGGAGGAAAAAACACGCCTGAGCACCACCGAACGCGCCGACTTCAGTGACAGCAAGATCAATGAACTGGCCGCTCATCAGCCGATGCCACAACCGGTGCCGGAAGAGCCTGTCAGCCAGCCGACACCCGTGCCTGAACCCGAGCCGCAACCGGTCCCGGTGGTCGCCAAACCGGAACCCAAGCCGGTGCCACACGACAAGCAGAAAACAGTCGCCACCACGAAAAAGACCGACGCCAGCAGCGGCACCCACAACGAAACCAAAAAGCAGAAACCCAAACCGGCCAGCACGCCGAGCAACAGCACTGACGGCCCGTCACTGACGGCCCGTAGTCTGGAGATTGCCAGCCTCGAAGCGTCCCTCGACATGATGCGGCAGGAATATGCCAAGCGTCCGCGCAAACGCACCCTGGACTCCAACTCCACCCAGCGCAGTGAAGACGCCTTCTATCTCAATGCCTGGAAAGACAAGATTCAGCAGGTAGGCAACATGCACTACCCGGCGGCCTCGCGCCAGCAGGGGATCTACGGCAAGTTGCGGTTACTGGTGGTGCTGCGCCCGGATGGCAGCGTCAAGGAGATGCAGATTCTGCAATCCTCAGGACAGAAGATGCTGGATGATGCCGCCAAACAGATCGTCAAGCTGGCCTCGCCGTTTGCCCCCTTTCCACCGCAGATGCGCGCTGATGTGGATGAGCTGGAAATTATTCGTACCTGGGTATTTGAGCGCAGCCGCACGCTCTACTGAGCACATCGTCAGGGCCTGCATCCGATCGCCGGGGCGGCGGGCATCACCGTCCCGGAATCGGGTTATACCACCGGTGAATAACCGGTGGCTGGCAATAACGGGTATCAGTTCATGCGAATGATTTCCAGCCCGATCAGATATTCCTGCGGCCCTTTACTGTCACAACGAACTACCCGGGCTTCGGCTTCCAGACTATTGCTCTGGGAGGCCAGCTTGACCATGATCTCCTCACCCGTCTGCAGCGGCGCACTGACGATCACCCCCATCCCCGTGGCACTCAGATCCTGACAGACCCCTCTCAGGGGCGCCGCCTTGCTGGCCGTCCACAACACCACTTCCGCATTGATCATCATGCGATAGAAATTTCGCCGGTCGTCGTGTCCTATCACTGTCTCTGTCCTCCATATTGATTGGGAGCCACCTGCAGGCAACAGCGCCAGCATGGCAGCAGCTATTCCGTTATTACCCGGACATCCAGACATCACGTCCGAGCCTGCTCAGTATATAGCCAGCTTCTTTCGCTGCTCCAGCCATGGAAACACTTCAAGCCGACAACCACCGCACGCATGTTGCCGTTGCCCGCCCCGCTGGCGGAAATAAAAACGCCCCGCAGGCAGGCCGGCGGGGCGTGGTTCACGGGTTACTTGCCGGTCAGTGCGGGCGCAGATCCAGACGATAGAGGGCGAAGCCGACGTCATCCTGCCCGACGCGGGTCATCGGATAAGCCTGATGGCTGTTGATGAAGGCGGCAGCCTTGTCACTGGGGGCCGTCTCAAACTCCACATCCAGCGGCTCGGCACTGGCAATGGGAGCAAGACGCCAGTTGTTGTCAGCACTCGGCACCACCTGACCCTGCGCTTTGGTCTGCGCCGAGATATAGGCCGCCACCACGCTGCGGTTCTCATCCGGGGCGGCAAAGGCGATATGGTCACTGCCAGTACCAGCAAACTTACCACCGTAGGCACGGTAGTTATTGGAGGCCACCAGGAAGACCTGAGCCGGATCAACCGCCTTGCCCTGCCAGGTCAGATGGGTGATGCGTTCTGCCTGGTCATTGAGCAGCTGGCACTCACCGTCATAACGGGCAGGCTGGGTGACATCAATCTGATAGTCGACGCCGTCAATCACGTCGAAGTTGTAGGTGCGGAAGCCATCCCAGTTGATCAGGCTCTGCTTCGCCGCGGACTGGGGATCAATCTGATTGAACTGCGCCGCCGAGCACTCCAGCCACTCTTTCAGCTCCTTGCCGGTGACCTTCAGCGCCACCAGGGTATTGGGATAGAGATAGAGGTCTGCCGCGTTACGGAACGACAGCTGGCCCTTCTCCACCTCGGTAAAGCCGGTGGGGTCATTCTTGCGGCCACCCACCTTGAACGGTGCTGCCGCGGCCAGCACCGGCAGGCTGGCCAGATCAGGATCCCCCTGAATGAAACGCTCGACGTAATCCTTCTGCGCGTTATTGACGATCTGGATGGTCGGATCATCCTGCACCAGCGCCAGATAGCTGTACATCACATCGGAGGCCTGGCCGATGGGCTTGCCGACAAAGGCACGGGTGGCTTCATGATCCTGCTCCAGCAGCGCACGCAGGCGCTCATCCGGTGTGGTCAGGGCCTTTTTCGCTGTCTTGTCATAGATCGCCCGCGCCTCGGTACGGGCCGTTGTCACCTTCCAGCTGCCACCTTCGTTGCTGAGAGTCATGTCGACCACCCCGAGGTGATCCCCCCACTGTCCCGGCATCACTGCCGGAATGCCATTGATGGTGCCCTTGTCGATATCGATACCGGGAATGGAGGCAAAATCCTTGCTGGGGAAGACCGCATGGGCATGACCAAACAGAATGGCATCCACGCCTTTGACATCGGCAAGGTAATACACCGAGTTTTCCGCCATCAGCTTATAGGGGTCTGACGACAAACCTGAGTGAGGAATGGCCACCACCAGATCAGCCCCTTCCGCACGCATCTTCGGCACCCACGCCTCAGCGGTCTGTTTGATATCCCGCACGGTGACCTTGCCATCGAGATTGGCTTTGTCCCACTGCATGATCTGCGGCGGTACAAAACCGATATAGCCGATCTTCAGTACCTGCTCCTTGCCATCGCTGTCACGAACCCTGGTCTCCTTGATCAGATAGGGTGTGAACATCGGCTTACCGGTCTGGCTGTCGATGACGTTGGCATTGACGTAGGGGAAGTTCGCGTCGTTGATGGCTTCGCGCAGGAAGCCCAGACCGTAGTTGAACTCATGATTACCGATATTGCCCACCTCGTAGTCGAGGGTATTCATGGCCTTGTACACCGGATGCACTTCGCCCGGTTTGAGCCCCTTGGCGGCCTCGTAATCCCCCAGCGGGCTGCCTTGAATCAGATCGCCGTTATCCACCAGCACGCTGTTGGTGACTTCCTTGCGGGCCTGTTCGATCAGGGTGGCGGTGCGTACCAGACCATAACGCTCGGTCGGCTGGTCCTTGTAGTAGTCGAAGTCCATCATGTTGGCATGCAGGTCGGAGGTTTCCAGCAGGCGCAGCTGCACGGTGGCCGCTCCAGCACTGCTTGCCGCAGTAGCCACTGACAGCATTACAGCGATCGACAGAGGACGAAGAGAGGGGATAACGCGGTGCTTCATCGACAACTCCTTGTACTTGGCAGAATGAGGACACGCCGCACCGCTCGGGTCGGAACAGCGTTCAGTAACGGAAAAACCAGACTACCCCGCCCCTGTGACAAATCAATTATTTTCTGACCATAAGGTCAAAATGTATCCACCCACCTGCTGACGGGTTTTAAGCGGCAGTCTGAGAGCGTCAACAGACTCCGGGGCGTGATACAGACTGAAATCCAATACCCTGCCGGTGCCGTCCTAAAACAGCGCCAGCCCGCGCCGTTCCTGACCACAGACAAGGTCATCCTGTGCAACACTTTGATGGCTTGGCATCCACGGCGGATGGGCGCACAATTTCGCACCATTGATAACGATTCTTCTTTAGATTCAATTTATTCTTTGCTACCGAGAGTGTTGCCATGCTGACCCGCTTCCCTGCTTCACGCCGCGCCCTGCGCCACTGCTCACTCACCCTGTCGCTGCTGGCAGGAGTGTCTCTTGCCGCCCACGCGGATGATCGCGTTATCGACACGGCCTATGGCAAGGTAACGGTCAGCGGTACGCCCGGGCATGTCGTTGCGCTGGATGAACAGGCGGTGGACACCGTCCTGGCGGTTGGCGCGAAGCCTGCCGGTGCGCTGGCGACCCGCGGTGCAGAAGGCGTATCGAACTACCTGAAAGACCGTGCAGAGGGCGTTCCCATCGTTGGCACCAGCCGCGAGATCAATCTCGAAGCGGTGCTGGCCGCCCAGCCTGATCTGATTCTGGCCGGTGCCCGTCTGGACAAGACCATGTACGACAAGCTTAGTCAGATTGCGCCGACCATCGTGCCCACTTCCTCACTGGCACAGTGGAAAGACTCGGTGATGACCTACGCCACCGCCATGAACAAGGCCGACGAGGCCCAGCAGGCACTGCAGCAGATCGACACCCGCATCGCTGCCCTCAAACCGAAGATGCCCGCCGGTGCGACCGTCTCTGTCGTACGCTGGATGCCGCAGGGGGCGCTGGTAATGTCCAGCCACCTGATCGTGGGTGAAACCCTGCAGGCGCTGGGTCTGAAAACCACCGCGCTGTCTGACTCGCTGGTCAAGAAACCCCACTCCGACATCCTCAGTCTGGAAAACCTGTCGCAGGTTGATGGTGACTGGATGTTCCTTGCCACCCTCAATGAAAAAGGCAAGGAAGCCCTCGACAATGCCCGCCAGCAACCGGCGTTCCAGCGCCTGAAGGCCGCGCAGAGCAATCATGTGGTAGCGGTCGATGGCCAGGTCTGGTCCAGCGGCTCCGGTATTCTGGCGGCCAACCGCCTGCTGGATGATCTGGAACAGAATCTGGCGAACTGACCTTCATGCCAGTGACCTCAATTGTCAGCGCGCGCCGACAGCGCTCGCTGCTCACCTTCTGCAGCGCCTGGCTGGCGCTACTGGCCGTGACAGTCGTTGCCAGCCTGCTGATGGGTGCCGGGCAGGTTTCACCGGCCCGGGCACTGGCGGTGCTGACCGGCAACCAGGACCACGACGCCCGTTTTGTGGTGTATGAGTTGCGCGGCCAGCGCACGCTGCTGGCCATCATCGTCGGAATGGCACTGGGTGCCGCCGGAACCCTGCTGCAGTCCGCCACGCGCAACCCGCTGGCCGAACCCGGTTTGCTCGGCGTCAGTGCCGGAGCCTCCTTTGCCGTGGTGCTGGCGATCAGCCTCGGCGCCAGTGCAGCCACGGTGCATTTCTCGGTTGCCATCATCGGTGCCATGGTGGGCTGTCTATTGGTGCTGCTGGTGACCCAGGTGCGCTATGTCGGCGATGACCCGGTGCGTCTGGTGCTCGCCGGTGCCGCCTTCAGTGCCATGCTCGGTGCCATCACCACCCTGATGCTGCTGTTCGACCAGCGCAGCGCCGACGAGATCCGCTTCTGGGTGATCGGCACCCTGGCCGGACGCTCGTCTGTCGCCCTGTGGTGGAGTCCCCCCGGCATCCTGCTGGCACTGGCACTGATGACCCTGCTGGTGCGCCCACTGGCTGCACTGGCACTGGGTGAACACATCGCTACCGGCCTTGGCCACCATCCGCGCCTGATCCGACTGCTGACCCTGCTGATTGTTGCCGTGCTGGTCGGTATCGCCACCGCCGTCGCTGGCCCCATCGCCTTTATCGGTCTGATCGTGCCCTTTGTCGCCCGCGCTCAGACAGGCAGCGATATTCGCCGCACCCTCTGGCTGTCACTGCTGATTGGCCCGACCTTGCTGCTGCTAGCCGATGTGCTGTCACGGCTGGCGGTCAAACCCTATGAACTGCCGATCGGGGTGATCACCGCCATGATCGGTGCACCGGTGCTGGTTGCCGTCGTGCGCAGCCGCCGCTTGCCGACGCTGTAGCACTCTATGTCTGCTGGAAACCGCATGGATATTTCTGCCGCCCTCTCCCCCCCGCTCCGCCGTCCGCCGCTGCCCGCACCGCCGGGTTACTGGCGGCTGGCAGCGGGCCATTATTCCGTGCTGCTGCACCGGCGCGGGCTGTTCAGTGCGCTGTTGCTCAGTGTGCTGTTGTTGCTCTGCAGCGGCATCAGCCTGTCGGCGGGCAGTACCAGTCTGTCGGTACAGCAGGCGCTGCTGGCAGCCGTCGGTATCGGCAGCAAGATGCATCTATTCCTGATTCAGGAGCTGCGGCTGCCACGGCTGCTGGCCGCGGCCCTGACCGGTATCGCCTTTGGTGTCGGCGGCTGCCTGCTGCAGACGCTGGCCCGCAACCGGCTGGCCACGCCGGGGGTGATTGGCATTGATGACGGCGCCACTGCCTTTGCGGTGGCCTCCATCGTTGCCGTACCTACCTCTCTGGCGCCTTCCTATCTCGCCCTGACCGGCGCAGCGACTGCTACGGCCCTGGCCTTTGGCCTCGGTGGTGGCGCGGGTGCGCGGGGTTATCGGTTTATTGTGGTGGGTCTGGGGATCGGCGCCCTGTTCGGTGCGGTCACTAACCTGATGCTGGCCCGCACTGACATCGACAGCGCCAATCAGGCCTACCCCTGGACCGTGGGCAGCCTCAATGCCCGCCCCGAGGAAGCGGTCCTGATGCTGGCCGTAGGCCTGCTGCTGTGCCTGCCCGTGGCCAAGTATCTGGCTGGCCGGCTGGCACTGATGCGCTTCAGTGATGCCGTGGCCTGTGGTCTGGGTGTCCGTCTGGCAATGACCCGAATACTGGTGCTGACTGTAACCGTCGTGATCACCGCACTGGCCGTAGCCGTGGCCGGGCCGGTGGGGCTGGTCGCCCTGATGGCGCCGGAATTAGCACGTTATCTGTGCGGTCAGCAGGGTGTGCCGGTACTGAATGCCGGGCTGGCCGGAGCGCTGATCATGATCCTTGCCGATCTGGTCGGGCGTACCGTACTGGCCCCCATTGAAATCCCTGTCGGAGTGATTACCGCCGTGGTCGGTGGCCCCTATCTGCTCTGGATTCTGTTACGTCGTCCCCATCGGAGTGGCCAATGACTACTGCTGCCCTGTCTTCTGCCATCGCCAGCCCGCTGGCCACCGAGCGCCTGCATCTGCACTACGGCAAAAGCGCCATTATTGCGGGGCTGGATCTGCAGCTGCCGGCAGGCAAGGTGATCGCCATCGTCGGCCCCAATGGCTGTGGTAAGTCCACCCTGCTGGCTGGACTGGCACGGCTGCATCAACCCGCCGCCGGTCAGGTGCTGCTCAATGGTCGCGATATCAATCGCCTGCCCTCACGGGATGTCGCCCGCCAGCTGGCGCTGCTGCCACAGAATACTCAGGCCCCGGACGGCATGACAGCCTATGAGCTGATCCAGTTTGGCCGCCAGCCTCATCAGGGGCTGCTGCGGCAGTGGTCAGCCGAAGACCATCAGCTGGTGGAACGTGCACTGGCCGCCGCCGACATTACTGAACTGGCCCACCGGCCGCTGGATGAAATGTCCGGCGGCCAGCGTCAGCGTGCCTGGATCGCCATGGCCATCGCCCAGTCCACGCCACTGCTGTTGCTGGATGAACCGACCTCGGCACTGGATCTGGGCCATCAGATTGAAGTGTTTGAACTGATCCGCCAGCTGTCGGCACAGGAAGGCAAAACCGTGGTGATGGTGGTGCATGATCTGTCCTGCGCCTGCCGCTACGCCGATCATCTGATCGCCATGCATCAGGGCCGCGTGGTGGCTCAGGGCCAGCCCGCACAGATTGTCACGGAGGAGTTAGTGGAGCAGCTCTACGGCGTACGCTGCACCCTGCTGCCCGATCCGCTGAGTGGTACGCCGGTGATAGTCGGCCTCAGCCGGGTGTGATCGGACCTCCCCCTCCGTGCTTTACACAGGCAGCGCCGGGTCAGGAGAAGTCAGCGCCACCGGTGACGACAGGACCGTCACCGGTGGCATAAGGGAAGGCGTTAGCCCAGCGCCTGATTGGCCAGAGCAAACTGGATAAAGCCATCCCGGCTACGGGGTGCATCACCCTTGACCATCTGCGCTACCCGATCCACTTCCAGCAGCCCCCAGTCCACCAGTGTCTCACACAGGCCCAGCTGTTCCGGGGTATCCATGCGCACAAAGCTGCCGTCTTCCCCCTGCAGCAGGGCATGAATCATGGTGCGCGCCTGCGCCGCATTTTCTGCTACGACCGGGCCGATGGCCTTGCCGCGACCGAACGGACGCAGCAGGGCAAATCCCACCAGCTGACCATCGCGCTCAATACCGATGCCACGTTCGGTGATCGCCAGAAAGGCCTGCAACACTCCGCTGCGCTCCATGCCGCTGCCGTGATTGAGCAGCGTCTGTAATGCCGGGGCGTCTGCGTCATCAAGCACACGCAATGACTCAGCCACCGGCAATGCCGCAGGTGCAGACAGCGTCGCACTGCTGACCACCCCCTGATGCTGGCGGATATAACCGTAATTAACGAACCCCAGCCTGGCATACAGCGGCGCACCGGCAATGGTCGCCACCAGACACAGCGCACGGTCGCCTGCTTCCGCCATGGCCAGCCCCATCAGCTGCCGGCCCAGCCCCTTACCCTGATAGTCATCACTGACAATCACCAGACCGATCGCGGCATAGTCTCCCTGCGGGCAGGCCAGCGCGGTGCCGATCACCTGACCGCCTGCCTCCACCACGACGCCCTTGCTCAACGCAAAATTAGTCGCCCAGTCCTGCAGACGATGAGGCCACTTCAGCTTCTGCGACAGGCCATGAGCCGCGGGCAGATCCTCCGGAGTCATGGCCCGGAAGTGATAGATGGCTTGATCCATAACGCACTCCAACATTGGCGCCAGCGCAATCTGGCGAACAGAAAGTAAACCTGCAAGGGCTCAGCCCTTTGCACCTGAAAGCCATAGCAGGCTGTTGAAAAACGTTATCGAGGCCGCCGAGACAAGGAAGTACCCCGGAGGGCACAAGAAACAGGCGAAAAAGCGGAGTTTAGTGAACTCAATGAGCATTTGACTCGCTCCGCTCGCCCCTTCGGGGCCGTGCTAAAGCACGTTCAGCCTTTGGCTGTGAGCCTGTTTTTGACGCGGTATTCGACAACTCAGATAGATTTTCAACGACCTGCTAAACGGCTGAGTGAATGCAGCCTTTATTCCACTGCCACACCGCGCCTGCAAGAGCCCGACTGTAATTCGGCAGATTCCACTGCAGAATCCACTGCCAGTCAGCAGACTGACTAAATCGCCCCCATAGCTCGGCAGCACATGCTGCGGTGATTTCTTTAGCATGAAAGGCATTCTGATTTGCGATGAGACTCCCTGCATGGACCGTTTTGATCCCCACAGCGTGATGGTGCGCAGCAGCCATTTTATCGGCGGCCAGTATGTGACAGACAGCCACGCCGAGGTACTGGGCGTATATCGCCCGTCTGACCACCAGCTCTATGCCGAGCTGCCGGTGGCCACCGCTGACCGGGTCGATCAGGCCGTCGACAATGCCTGGCAGGCGTTTCGTCACACGGACTGGGCCAAGCGCCCACCCCGTGACCGCGCCAGAGTGCTATTCCGCTGGGCCGATCTGATCGAAGCCGACAGCGCTTATCTGGCACCACTGGAAGCCGTCGGCTCCAGTCGTCCGGTGCGTGATGTGATGGCCTGGGATATTCCCTATGTGGCGGATTGCATCCGCTTCTTTGCCGAACTGGCCGACAAACATGGCGGTCAGGTGGCGGCAACACAGCAGGATCGGCTGGGCATGATGATCAGCGAACCTTATGGCGTCATCGGCGCGATTGCCCCTTGGAACTTCCCGCTCAGCATGGGGGCCTGGAAAGTCGGCCCGGCACTGGCGGCGGGCAATGCGGTGGTGCTCAAACCCTCTGAACTGACCCCGTTCTCCAGCCTGCGGCTGGCTGAACTGGCGGTGCAGGCCGGGCTGCCAGCGGGGATGTTCAACGTGATTCAGGGTGATGGCCGTACCACCGGTGACGCCCTCTGCCGTCACCCGCGTATCGGCAAGGTGACCTTCACCGGCTCCACCGCCACCGGCGCCAGCATCATGTCGGCCTGTGCACTGTCGGGGCCTAAACCGGCCACGCTGGAGCTGGGCGGCAAGAGCCCGCAGATCGTCTTCGCTGACGCGCCGGACCTGAAGAAAACTGCTCAGCAGGTGGCCGCGGCCATCACCGGCAATGCCGGACAGGTCTGTGTTTCCGGTTCGCGGCTGCTGATCGAGCGCCGGGCGATGGAGTCGTTCGTCAGTCAGGTGCAGCAGCATTTTCAGGCGCTGCGCCCCGGCCCCACCTGGGAGGCCAGTACCACCCTGCCACCGATTATCTCTGCCCTGCAGGCCCAGCGTATCGACGCGATCGTCCGCCGCAGTATTGATCAGGGCGCAGAATGCCTGACGGGAGGCGCCCTGTTTGAAGGGATGTCCGGCGCCTACTATCAACCCACCCTGCTGACCTCAGTGGACAGCAGTAATCCGGCGGTACAGGAAGAGGTTTTCGGCCCGGTACTGACGGTGCAGACCTTTGATGATGAAGAACAGGCGTGGCAGCTGGCCAGCCACGATACCTACGGGCTGGCCGCTGGCATCCACACCGCCGACATTAACCGGGCCCTGCGTGGCATGCGCCGGGTGGAAGCCGGGACGGTGTGGATCAACCGCTATGGCCGCAGCTTCGACCATATCGTGCCGACAGGGGGCTACAAGCGCTCCGGTATCGGCAAGGACGTCGGCAAGGAAGCCTTTGAGGCCAACCTGCGGGTGAAGAGTGTGCTGATTGATATTGCCGGCACCTGACCCGCGGCCCCGTCACAGCTGGTGCTGCAATACCATGCTCTGCGCGGTGGCCTGTGGCAGCCACAGACTGAGGCGGGTCAGCAGCTCGCTCTCCGGCAGCGCCAGAACAGCGGCCAGCTGTGCCCAGTCACACCCCGTGCCCTGCTGCAGCTGACGGATAAGTGCCGCCTGCCAGGGTTCCAGCCGCACCACGTTAATCCGGTACTGATGCCGGTAAACCAGTAGCGACTGCGGCTCGGCGGACGGCGGCAACGGCAAGATGGCCTCTTCGCCACGCTGCCGGGCCAGCATGTAATGATCGGCCTGCTGTAAATACGCCAGCAAGCCGAACTCAGTCTGCACCAGCTGACTGGTGGCAGGCAGGGCCAGCGCCGGCCAGCTCAGCCACCCTCTCTCCGACAGGCTCGCCGCAGGCAGATGTTCACAGCCCGGCGCCCGCAGAGCCTCGGCCTGTGCCCGCTCCAGTCTTGCCAGCTGCTCCGGCAACCGCAGCAAAGCCGCAGTATCCGCCGGCAGTGCCGCTCCGGCCGGACGGGTAGCAGCGAGGAAGTCAGCCAGCCCCGCCCCCAGCTGATAGAGGCTATAGTGGCGGGATGGCTGCCGTTCGAGATAGCCGATAACAAACAGACGAAACAACGCCTCCCCCAGATAGAGCTGCAGCGCCGGAAACTCCGCCTGCATACACTCCAGCAGACGCAGGCGATAGCCGTCCTGAT
The DNA here is from genome assembly GCF_029846635.1 of Pokkaliibacter sp. MBI-7. Classification (NCBI taxonomy): domain Bacteria; kingdom Pseudomonadati; phylum Pseudomonadota; class Gammaproteobacteria; order Oceanospirillales; family Balneatrichaceae; genus Pokkaliibacter; species Pokkaliibacter sp. MBI-7. The sequence goes on from NZ_JARVTG010000001.1 coordinate 2,008,171, forward strand.
AAATTGCCAGCCGCTGCTCAGCAGACAGCTGCGCTGAGCCTCTGAGCCGCTCCGCCACCCCGATATTGGCGGCCGGCCCCAGCAGCACCCGCTGTAACAGCCACTGCTGCTGCGCCTGCAGTGAATAAAGGGCACTGACAGCAGGGCGCGGGGCCGTGTTACTGCTGCAGGTCATAACACCTCCTCCCTTTGCAGTGACCGCCCGAGCCCTGCGGCCACGGGCGTTGACAACGAGACACTGGCGCTGGTCAGCCCACGCTGCGGCACCGTGCCCTGCAGCACCTCACGAGCCAGATTCAGCTCTGCCACCAGATCAGGGAAGTCCGGAATCTGGGCATCCCATTCCAGCAGGGTCGACAGGGGCCGTCCGCAGGCCTGCACCAGCTGCTGATAGAGCTGCCAGACGGCCGTCGGTACCGGCTGATCGTGGGTATCTATCAGATGGGTACCCATATCCGTCGGCCCGGCCAGATGACACTGCACCACTGCCTGCAGCGGTAGCGCGGCCAGATAGGTGTGCGGATCAAAGCCCAGATTGACGCTGCTGACGTAGATATTGTTGACGTCCACCAGCAGCTGACAGCCGGTGCGCTGCACCAGCTCGGCCAGAAACGCCCACTCCGTGTAGTCATTGTGCCGGAAGCTGACGTAAGTACTGGGGTTCTCCAGCACCAGAGGCCGTGCCAGCCAGTCCTGCACCTGTTCTACCCGGGCACAGACGTGATCGAGACTTTCACGGGTCAGGGGCAGCGGCAGCAGATCGTGACTGTTGAGCCCGAGCATGCCGGTCCAGCACAGGTGATCAGAGATCCACGCCGGCTGCAGCTCACCCGCCAGCTGCCGGAGTTTGTGCAGATAGCTGAGATCCAGCGGATCGCTGGCGCCGATCGACAGTGACACGCCATGCAGCACGATGGGGTAATGCTCGCGCAGGTGAAACAGCATATGCCGGGCATAGCCGTGGTGATCAAGATAGTTTTCGGTGATGGCTTCAAACCAGTCGACACCGCTCTGCTGCGGTAACAGATGGCGTTCCAGCCAGGGAAAGTGACAGGACCGCAGCCCCACCCCAAAACCCAGTGATGACGGGGGAGCGTGGTGCGCCGCCGTGGCAGATATATCCGACATAGTGATGCTCTGCTGATGGCCCGGCGCGGCCATCACTGCGTGATACGCCGCCCGGAGCCTGATATTCAGCGTGGCGTGCAGCACCCTGCCACACACCACGACCGCTCAGGTACGGATCAGGTCGACGGCGGGAACGCCAGACGCAGATCCGATGGCTGAGGCTTGTCACCGGGCTGCTTGCCCTGACTTTGCAGCACTTTGGAGTAAGCCTCCCAGGCCACATCGTGCACCAGCTGACCGCGGCTGAAGGTTACCCCCTCATTGGCGACCCGTTCCGGCGACTGATTGGGCTGCAGGTCATAAAGCGCCATCAGGCCACTGTCCGGGTACAGCTGCGAGGCAGAGATGGGCACAGCACAGCCCCCCAGTGCACCGCAGGCATTATCTGCCGGGGGTGAATACAGCGTGGGTGCGCCACAGCCCGCCTGCGTGCTGCCGGGTGTGGCAGCAAGTGCGCGGCAACCTGCGCCTCCTCCGCCGGTCTTCTGCACAAAGCCACAGCCACCTTCACCTTTACAGGCATTGGAGCCGCGGCAGGTGTGGAACACTTCTTTGGAGGCACAGGCATTGGCCACCTCACCGGGGACCGGCTGAAATGCCATACCCTGACAGGCGTGGTAGAGATAATCACGCTGCGAGCCCGGCAGGCGTGCGTATTCGCCCAGACTCAGATCAGGCGCCTGCCCGAATACCGCCCAGCAGATGGACACACGGTCACCGGAGCCCGACATCGAAGGGAAGGGAAAGTCGACATTGTCCAACGTCCAGTACTGATTCAGCACCGTGGTAATACCGGCAATGGCACCGGCAGCAACCCGGCTCATCTCGGTAAAGTTGGGCTCGCCACCGGCCTTGAGGTTATTCAGTGCCTGGGCGACGGCGTCCGCGCTGGGCAGCGTGGCTTTATTGGGGTTACTGGCATAGTCGGCGGTCTGCAGCAGATCGGCCTGCCAGAGGTTGCCGGCATTATGCCAGTCCACCCAGGTGGTGATTTCACCTGAGCCCAGCAGGCCTTTCACCTGCTGGAAACGGTCATAGTGATCCACCACACCGCCAAAGAAGCGGGCATGAGCGCTGGCCGACACCGGCAGCGGCTGACCTGCTTCGTCGTACTGCACATAGTCTTCCTTCAGCGCCTGATAGTTGGGCTGATAGTTCTGCTGTACCGGCGCGCCGAGCAGCCCCTTGGGCATAATCGGCGTGGGGTCGACCTTCATGGTGGCCCCTTCGCCCTGATCGGTAATGGCGTTCATCAGCTGGAAGATCTGCTGTTTGGCCTGATCCGCGGTTTTGGCATCCACCACCGTCTTCATGCGTGGGAACTCCGCCAGAGGATGGCCCTGCCCTTCGGTATTGAACAGATCGCGCTGCTGTGACGAGGCATTAAACAACACCTCAAACAGGCTGACGGTCGACCCCTTGACCAGATTCTGCTGGCCCAGCGCCGTCAGCAGCGCCTGATCCGCCCCGCTGACGTCGTAGGTGATATTGAGGTAGGCCGCCAGACACTCATACATGGTGGCGATGGTGCCGAACAGCGGCAGCTCGGCTTCCGTCGAGGTAGCGGTCCAGCTGGCAAAGGGCACGCCGCCCAGCACGCCACCGGGTTTGGTCGCGATATATTTACCGCGCGCAGTGACCTTGATGCGGCTGGACAATACATCGGACGGCTCTTCGATCAGCAGCGCCAGATTGATGGCGTTGTCGTTCAGCTCATTCAGCGCCACCTTGACGTTGCTGTACACCGGATCGTCCAGATCGGTCACATCGAGAATATGGGGGATGGCGGTATTGGTCGGGCCATAGCAGGTCCAGCCATTGTTCTTATCCATCAGCAGGGGTGAGTTGAAGTTGGGGTGCCGCGCCATCAGCACCGGGCCACTGGCCGATGACTGATAGCTGTTGCCGAGGGCACTGCAGATATTGGCCGCCATCTGCAGGTGCAGCATTTCCTGAATGAATACGCTGAAGTAGAGGTTGCAGGCCTGCTGATTGGCGGTCTGCGGATTAGGGGTGGGGCTGATGCCCGGCCAGCTGCGGCCGTAGTACAAACCCGTCTGCCCCGGCTGGGCCTTTTCGGTGATGCGGTGCATCCCCTGAATGGAATACATGGTGGTCATATACAGCGGAATGGTGAACAGCTCCACATTCACTGCGGCCTGTGCCAGACAGTGGACAGCATTCATGTCTGCCGCCAGATGGGTAATGCTGCGATTGGAGATAGCCGCGTTGTGCTCTACGTGAAAAGCCGCCAGACGTCGAAAATCCATGGAATTCTCCCATTACAAGCCAGATCAGGTGTTATCGGGTTATCCGTTATTGTGTTCGTTTTGGTATTCAGTACGACGTAATGATTGCCGGTACAGGCACGACGGGAGCGGAAAGTGGTTGTTTTTATTCAGATCCGTCTTATCCAGCATGGCTGTCAGTTAACAGCCAAGTGGAACTATAGACTGTGATTATAAAAAGGAACAGGCTGAAACGATTTAGACCACGATGAGTTTTAACGCTGTAGAAAAGCAGCCCACAACACACTGATTTTAATAATACTGGTGTTCAGGTAGTGCAATTTTCGGAGCTATCCCTGAGATGATCAGGGCTATCAAAGTAATACATATAATAAATTTCAATATATTTCACAAATATTGACTTCCCAATATGCATACAAGTAAATAGTACGCCCCTCTGAAAACCAAAAGGAAATGGAATGTCATTTAGCGAAGAGGCTATAAATATAGCGACTGCATTAGGCAACGGAATATATTCAGTAGGTGAAGATATTGTTTTGGGTGCAGAGAGAACTGGCGAAGGTTGGGGACTTGGAAAGGATGGCCGCTCGGCAGAAATAGGATATGAAAATAGTGCGATGAAGAATATTCTTATCGACTTTGCTCGCACAAGCATTAGTGACGAAAGGAATCCTTTATATAAATGTATCTACAACATTCTTGAAGAGTACTACTCTAAATTTCCAGAAGAGATCCTGCAGCAACTCGCATCAAAAGCTGGCGTCGGTGCTGGGTATATGGCTGGAAGAATGCTAATAGGGCAAAAACTGGCAAAAACCATTGCGTTAAAGATATGTACGGTCATTGCGACTACAACAGCCTACAAACAGATGGCTAAAAAGCTGGGTGTATCTGCTGCGGCATCAGCAACGGGAGTAGGCATCCCAATAGGCTTGCTGATGCTGCAAGGGGTGATGCAACGTTCATCTCACGCAGCACTCCGTCTAAGGAAAAAGTGCCCTGAGCTATTCAGCAAACTGCACGTGGCCGGCAACCTGCAGCTGCTGTACTTTTTAGTTGAAAAGCCCATGCACGAATACATCAGCACGATTGAGTTCGCCAATACCAATCAGGCTCGTTTAGCCAAAATAATTTCCGACACCTATAGCAAAAAATCTAACGACAATGATAAATAAAAACATACTCAGGCTACTCACGAAGTATTTATTCATTGGTGAGCTTCTGGAGATTATTTACTGTGCAGTCCTTTTAATAGGCATCGTGGTCATATTTGACCTCACTTTACCTGCCTATGCATTAGCAACAATATCTGTACTCTATATTACGCTGGCAATAGCAGGCTATTTCTGGGGTGTAAAGAAATTAAAACACCTGCTACGCAACTCTGAAAAATAAATTCAACTTTCAACTCGCGAATTCAGAAAGCAAACGCAATTATCAACTGGTAAGTCTATTCGGGTTTATCGCTCAAGACTTGAGCTGGCGTCAGTCAGCTCAATCATTTTCTCTGCCCGCCATCACGTAGAGAGCCTGTTAAGGTGCGGTCAACCTCACCACCCCACGCAACGGCCCCTATCAGACCACAGCACTGCACCGGTGCTGCGGGCAATGCCCCAGTGATCTCCCCCTGCCCCGCCACAAGCATTTTCTGCTGCCTTAACGGCCAGATCACAGCATTCCCTGCTGCCGGGATGGCTCTGGTGGCCACCCGGCTGCGGCCCGGTTATCCAGCGAACGCTCGCATATCCACTAATCATGCGGTCTGCAGGGCAATCACGAATCAAAACAGTGCAAAAAACACCCAGATGCGCACCGCTGAAGCACGCCGCAGACTCTGCTGTGAACCCTGCTAAAAAAGTGCTTTTGTGTTTTCACACCCCTTGTTTAAACGTCTTATGCTGATTTCCCTGTGCTGTAATGACTTCATCAAGCCAGCACGGTATCTGCCCTGCAGCGCCGCTACTGCATTTTGTGCCCGGCTTTCACGGGCCGGAAGGCAGGCACTCAGACCACGGCAGGGTGTGCTGGACTCAGATCCATCGCCCGACGACCAACAGGATTGGATTGCACCATGAGTATCATTCGTCCCAAATACATCACCTTCGACTGCTACGGCACCCTGACCAACTTTCAGATGGCCGCCATGACCCGTGAGCTGTTTGCTGACCGCATCAGCGCCGAGCAGATGCCGCTGTTCGTCAAGGATTTCGGCAGCTACCGTCTGGACGAAGTACTGGGCGCCTGGAAGCCCTACGAAGAAGTAGTGAAAACCGCGCTGGAACGCACCTGCAAACGCTGGGGTATCGCCTACAAGGACGAAGAAGGCCAGCTGTACTACGACGCCGTGCCCACCTGGGGCCCTCATGCAGACGTGCCTGCCGGTCTGGCCAAAGTCGCCAAAGAAATCCCGCTGGTCATTTTCTCCAACGCCTGCGATGACCAGATCATGTCCAACGTCGACAAACTGGGCGCGCCTTTCTACAAGGTCTTCACTGCCCAGCAGGCACAGGCCTACAAGCCCCGTCTGGCCGCTTTCGAGTACATGCTGGATAACCTCGGCTGTGGTCCTGAAGACGTACTGCACGTCTCCTCCAGCTTCCGTTACGACCTGTTCTCCGCCCACGACATGGGCATCAAGAACAAGGCCTTCGTTGCCCGCGGCCACGAACAGCCTGCCAACAGCATCTACGAATACCACCAGATTCCCGATATCGGCGGTCTGGCAGGTCTGGTCGGTCTGGAATAACGCCGCAGCGGCAGGGAGGCAGACTCGCCTGCCTCCCTGCCCGGCACCGCGTCTCTCAGCTATTCACCTCAGGCATTGAAGGAACCCCCATGAGCAGCGAATCCTACTGGCTCGATACGGCGCCAACCTTTACCTCCGCACAGCGCGGTGCGGTCGAAGGTCAGGTGGATGTCGTGGTTGTCGGCGGCGGTCTGACCGGCCTGTCGGCGGCCCGCGCGCTGGCGATGAAGGGGGCCAGTGTGGTGGTGCTGGAAGCCGGGCAGGTGATCGGTGAGGCTTCAGGCCGCAATGGCGGTCAGTGCAACACCGGTATTGCCCAGGATTTCGGGGCCATGGCCGCCAGCCGTGGGGTGGATCAGGCGCGGGCGTTTTATCAGGCCTATGCCGATGCGGTGACGTCGGTACAGCAGATCATCGAACAGGAACAGATCGCCTGTGACTTCAGCCGTAACGGCAAGCTCAAGCTGGCCGCCAAGCCACAGCACGTGGCGGGGATGGAAAAAACCTATGAGCTGATCCGCAGGGAAGTGGATGCCGATGTGGCCATGCTGTCACAGGACGAGGTGCGCCGTGAGGTGCAGTCCGATCAGTTCTATGCCGGGCTGCTGCAACGCCACGGTATCCAGATGCACGTCGGCAAGTTTGGTGTGGGTCTGGCCGAGGCGGCCGTGCGTCACGGCGCGCTGATCTACGAAAATGCCGCCGTCACCGGCTGGCAGAAGCAGGCCGGGGGCTATCGGGTGGAAACCGCCCGTGGCCAGATTCAGGCCCGCCAGCTGCTGATGGCCACCGGCGCCAGCCAGGTCGGCCCGCTGAACTGGTACCGCCGCCGCATCGCGCCGGTCGGCAGCTTTATCATCGTCACCGAGCCGATGGCGGCGGAACGCCTGCAGTCGCTGTTGCCGATGCAACGCTCCTATGTCACCAGCCGCATCATCGGTAACTACTTCCGCCTCACCGGCGATAACCGTCTGCTGTTTGGCGGACGCGCCCGCTTTGCCATGTCCAATCCCCGTTCCGACGCCCTCAGTGGCGACGTACTGAAAAAGGCCATGACAGAGATGTTCCCGCAACTGGCAGGAGTGCGACCTGCCTATTGCTGGGGCGGGCTGGTCGACATGACCGCCGACCGCCTGCCACGCGCCGGTGAGCACGAAGGCATCTACTACTCCATGGGCTACAGCGGCCATGGGGTGCAGATGTCGACCCATATGGGTCAGGTCATGGCCGAGGTGATGGGCGGCAATGCTGCCGCCAACCCCTGGCGCGAACTGAACTGGCCGGCGATTCCCGGCCATTTCGGCAAACCCTGGTTCCTGCCGCTGGTCGGTGCCTACTACCGGCTGCAGGACCACTTGCACTGATTACAACGACTGACTGCACGGGAGCCTGACAACCTCGTAGCAAGCCACCTGCTGCATGCCCGAAACCCTAACCTGATTGCCGTGCCCGACGCATGGCCAACTAAACCCGGAATGGCGGCCTGCCGGTGCCAGTAACGCACCTCGCTAGCGCCTTTCCCAAAAACCGACAGGAAGCGCAGTAATGACAGATAAGAAGCTGATTTCCGGAGAAGAGAGTGTAAGGGTATTCGAGGCCATGCACCGTGGCGTATCACGCCGTGATGCGTTGCGCATGCTGGGTGCGGCGGGGGTGATGGCCGCCGGTGCAGGCAGTCTGTTTGGTTCTTCCAGCGTGCTGGCCGCCGGTGAAAGCACCGCGCCAGTGGGCAAACGCGGTGGCAGCATCCGTGTGGCCGGCGTTTCCAGCTCCACTGCGGATACACTGGACCCCGCCAAAGGCGCCCTGTCCACCGATTACACCCGTCATTACATGTTCTATAACGGCCTGACCCGTTTCGACAGCCAGCTGACACCTAAAATGGAACTGGCCGAAAGCATGGAATCCAAGGACGCCACCACCTGGGTGATCACCCTGCGCAGCGGTGTCACGTTCCATGATGGCAAGCCTCTGACCGCTGCCGACGTGGTGTTCTCGCTCAACCGTCACAAAGATGCGGCGGTCGGCTCCAAAGTGATGAAACTGGCCGAGCAGATGCAGGACATCAAGGCCACCGGCCCCCTCGAAGTGACCATCACCCTCAGCGGCCCCAATGCCGAACTGCCGTCGATTCTGGCGGTATCGCACATGCTGATCGTGGCCGAAGGCACTACCGACTTCAACAAGGGTAACGGTACCGGCCCGTTCAAGGTGCAGGAATTCAAGCCCGGCGTGCGTTCGGTTGCCGTGCGCAATGAAAACTACTGGAAACCCGGCCTGCCCTATCTGGATCAGATCGAATTCATCGCCATTCCTGACGAAGCGTCCCGCGTTAACGCCCTGCTGGCCGGTGAAGTCCAGCTGATCAACAACGTCGACCCGCGCTCGACCAAACGCATCGAAGCCAGTGCCGGCCACCACTTCGTCGACGCACCGTCCGGCAACTATACCGACCTGATCATCCGGCGTGACCAGATGCCCGGCCAGAGTGACGACTTCACTCAGGCGATGAAACTGCTGCTCGACCGCGAGCAGATCAAGAGCGCGGTATTCCGTGGCTTTGCCGTGGTCGGTAACGATACCCCCATCGCGCCCGGTTCACGCTTCTTCAATGCTGACCTGAAGCAGACCACTTACGATCCTGACAAGGCCAAATTCCTGCTCAATAAAGCCGGGCTGGCCGGTGCCAGGATTCCGGTGATCGCTTCGGAAGCGGCCACCAGCTCGGTGGATATGGCCGTGTTATTGCAGCAGTCCGCCAAGAAAGCCGGGCTGAACCTCGACGTCAAGCGCATGCCTTCTGACGGTTACTGGTCTAACCACTGGATGAAGCACCCGCTGAGCTTCGGCAACATCAACCCACGTCCCAACGCCGACATCATCTTCTCGCAGTTCTTCCAGTCCACCGCGCCCTGGAATGAATCGGGCTGGAAAAATGACCGTTTCGACCAGCTGCTGATTCAGGCCCGTGCCGAGACCGACGATGCCAAACGCGGCCAGATGTATGCCGAAATGCAGACGCTGGTGCATGACCACTGCGGTATCGGTATCCCGGTATTTATCAGCAACATCGACGGTGTTGATTCGCGCGTCAAAGGTTACGGCACCAACCCGCTGGGCGGCTTCATGGGCTACATGTTTGCCGAACAGGTATGGCTGGACGCCTGATCACCGGCCACTGACGGCAGGACGCCAGATCACCGGAGCGGGCAGTCAGCTGCCGCTCCGGTGAGCACGCCGCTGCAGAGCAGCGTACCGGCACCCCGGGCAGGATGCCCATCAACAGGGGGAGTACCGACAATAACAGACCAGCCTGTGACGCGGTCTGGTGTGCGGAGGCTACCGTGAGCCGCACTATCGATAACACGCTGACAATAACAAGCTGGATGGGAGAACAGATGAGCACTCATATTTTGTGGTTGATCGGCAGACGGCTGGCGGCCGCTGTCCTGACCCTGCTGATCGTCTCCATGGTGATCTTTGCCATTACCGCCATTCTGCCCGGCGACTCCGCCCAGCAGATCCTCGGCCAGTTTGCCACGCCGGAGCAGATCGAAGCCCTGCGCCAGCAACTGGGCCTCAATCAACCCGCCATCGTCCGCTATCTGGACTGGCTCGCCGGTCTGCTCAGCGGCAATCTCGGCGAATCCATGAGCAACAACATGCCCGTCACCGAACTGATGCAGGGCCGTCTGGGTAACACCCTGATGCTGGCACTGGTCACCGCGGTGGTCTCGGTACCGATTGCGCTGCTGCTGGGCATCACCGCCGCCATCTGTCGCGGTGGCCGCATGGACAAGTGCCTGAGCACCCTGACACTGGCCCTGGTGGCCGTTCCTGAGTTTCTGGTCGCCACCCTCGCGGTGCTGATTTTTGCCGTCAAACTGCGCTGGTTTTCGGCCCTGTCGTTCGCCAGCGATATCAGCTCCCCGCTGGAATTTATTCGTACCTACACCCTGCCGGTGATGACGCTGTGCTTTGTCATCATCGCCCAGATGGCGCGCATGACCCGCGCCGCGGTGGTGGATCAGCTCGACAGCAGTTACGCCGAGATGGCCCGGCTGAAAGGCCTTGGCAGCCTGCGCATCGCGCTGGTTCATGCCCTGCCTAATGCCGTCGGCCCCATCGCCAACGCCATCGCGCTGAGCCTGTCGTATCTGTTCGGCGGAGTAGTGATCGTCGAAAGCATCTTCAACTATCCCGGCATTGCCAGCCTGATGGTGGATGCGGTGACCAACCGTGATATCGCACTGGTACAGGCCTGCACCATGCTGTTCTGCAGCGGCTATCTGCTGCTGGTACTGATCGCTGATGTCAGCGCCATTCTGTCCAACCCGAGGCTGAGAAACCGATGAGCAGTACCGCATCCCGTTCTTCCCGTGCAGCGGCGCTGCCAGCGCTCAGCTCCCCCTGGCGCAGTCTCGGTGCCATTGTCTGTCTGTTCTGGCTGCTGCTGGCGGTGATCGGCCCCTGGCTCACTCCCCATGATGTCGGTCAGATCGTCTCCGATGACATCTTTGGCCCGCTGTCTGCGCAGTACCCGCTTGGCACTGACTACATGGGCCGCGACATGCTCAGCCGTATGCTGGTAGCGGCCCGCTACACGGTGGGACTGGCACTGGTGGCTGCACTGCTGTCGTCAATGGTCGGCACCTTTATCGCACTGGCCGCGGCAGTGTCACCGCGCTGGCTGGAGGACGGCATCTGCCGCCTGATGGACGCGCTGATCTCCATCCCCAGCAAGATGCTGGCGCTGGTGATCGTCGCCGGTTTCGGCAGCTCGGTACCGTTGCTGATCATCACTGCAGTCATCGGCTATGCCCCCGGCTCGTTCCGCATCGCTTACAGTCTGGCCGCCAGCCTCTACACCATGGAATACGTGCAGGTGGCACAGACCCGCGGCGAAGGCCGCCTGTATATCGCCCTGCGCGAAATACTGCCTAACATGTTCAACCCGGTGCTGGCTGATCTGGGCCTGCGTTTCGTGTTTATTGTGCTGCTGCTCAGTGGCCTGAGCTTCCTCGGGCTGGGCGTACAGCCGCCGGATGCAGACCTCGGCTCACTGGTGCGGGAAAACATCGGCGGTCTGAGCCAGGGCGCACCCGCCCTGATCGCCCCGGCACTGGCCATCGGCACCCTGACGGTCGGCGTCAACCTGCTGATTGACCGTATTTCTTCTCACCGTAACGGACGCTGACCGGAGGCCGTATGACTGAACTTCTGCACGTCAGAAACCTGCGCGTGAACGCTCGTGGCGGCGCCGGGGAAATTGAAATCGTACGTGACGTCAGCTTCTCGCTGCGCAAGGGCGAAGTGCTGGCGCTGATCGGTGAGTCGGGCTCCGGCAAGACCACCATCGCCCTGTCGCTGCTCGGTTATGCCCGCCACGGCTGCCGTATTGCCGGTGGTGAAATCTGGGTCGACGGCACCGACGTGCTCAGCCTTGATGACAAGACCCTGCAACAGTGGCGCGGCCATCGCATTGCCTATATTGCCCAGAGTGCGGCAGCGGCGTTCAACCCGTCCAAGCGTCTGCTCGATCAGGTGATCGAATCGGCGCTGCTGCACGGTGTGGGCAGCCGCGCCGAGCTGGAACGCAAAGCCATCGAGCTGTTCCGCGATCTGGCCCTGCCCGACCCCGAGCACATCGGTCAGCGCTACCCTCATCAGGTGTCCGGTGGCCAGCTGCAGCGGCTGATGGCGGCAATGGCCCTGATTGCCGACCCGCTGCTGGTGATTCTTGATGAACCCACCACCGCGCTGGACGTGACTACCCAGGTGGAAGTACTGCAAACCTTCCGCGATGCGGTCAAACGCCGCCATGCCACCGCGGTTTATGTCTCCCATGATCTGGCCGTGGTGGCGCAGATGGCCGATCACATCGTGGTACTCAACGGCGGCGAGATCCGCGAACACAACCGTACCGACCGCATCCTGCATCATGCCGAAGATGCCTATACTCGCAGCCTGCTGGGCGCTGCCCATCCGCACAGCAAACCCAAGGTAGTAGCCAGTGCTCCTGCAGCACAGGAGCCGCTGCTGAGCATCCGCGGGCTGATTGCCGGCTACGGTAAACCCGATGCACTGGGCCTGCCCGCCAGCCGTATTCTGGAAGATATCGAGCTGGACCTTCACCCCGGTCAGGCCATCGGCATCATCGGCGAGTCCGGCTCGGGCAAGTCCACCCTGGCAAGGGTGGTCGCCGGTCTGCTGCCTGCCGCCCGCGGCAAGGTCAGATTCCGCGGTGAAGAGCTGCCCGGCCAGCTGTCACAGCGCAACACCGAGCAGTTCCGCCGTATCCAGCTGGTGTTCCAGAACGCCGATACCGCTCTCAACCCCATGCACACCGTCGGCACCCTGCTTGGCCGTCCGCTCAAGGCCTACTTCGGCCTGACCGGCAAAGCCCAGCGCCAGCGGGTGCTGGAGCTGCTGGATCAGGTGCGGCTGCCGCATACCCTGATCGACCGCAAACCCGGCGCCCTGTCAGGCGGCCAGAAACAACGGGTCAATCTGGCCCGGGCGCTGGCCGCCAAACCGGATCTGATTCTCTGTGACGAGGTGACATCGGCGCTGGATACCGTGGTCGGCGCGGCCATCCTTGAGCTGCTGGCTGATCTGCGCCGGGAGCTGGGGCTGGCCTACCTGTTTATCAGTCACGATATTTCCAGCGTGCGCGCCCTGTGCGACGACGTGGTAGTGATGTACCAGGGCCATCAGGTACAGACCGGCAGCACCGCCGCCCTGCTGGAACCGCCCGCGCACCCTTACACCGACCTGCTGGTGCGCTCGGTGCCGGAACTACGTCAGGGCTGGCTGGAAGAGAACCGCGATCTGGCCCGTCTGGAACTACCTGCGCTGGATGACTATCAAGACAACGGCGAACTCTGCACCTTCCTCGACCGCTGCCCGAAACGCATCAATGGCCTGTGCAACAGCACCGCACCGGGGCGCAAGACCCTGAGTAACGGCAGCGTCACCCTCTGTCATCTGGACGAAGAGGCCATGCTGCCGTTCCTGCCGGTGCTGGCACAACCCAGCGCACAGGAACCCCGGCTGTATAAGGTGAATGGGTAGGGCGATAACGAAAAATGAACTCTTGGTAGGGCTGGTGAACAAAGTGAACCACACCGGTTGGGCTACACAAGGTGCGGTTCGCCCCTCACCAGCGCCCTACGGTGATAACGAAAAATGAACTCTCGGTAGGGTGCCGGTGAACGAAGTGAACCGCACCGGTTGAGCTACACACGTTGCAACATGCAGTAAACGAAATCACTACGGGATAGGGATTGCACACATGATCTCTCGCTTTGTCCGGCTGGACGAACAGCACCGCCCGCGGGTCACCCTGCAGGTCAATGGTCAGCCAGTGGACGCCCTTGAAGGCGACACCCTGATGGTGGCGCTGCTGACCCAGAGCCGCCATCTGCGCCAGTCGGAATTCGACAGCGGCCTGCGTGCCGGTTTCTGCCTGATGGCCGCCTGTCAGGACTGCTGGGTATGGACCCGACAGGGCGAACGGCTGCGTGCCTGCTCTACCCCTGTCAGCAGCGGCATGGACATTCTTACCTATCAACCGGAGGCAGCATGGCCAGTTCACGAATCCTGATCGTCGGGGCCGGACCTGCCGGGGTACGCTGCGCCGAAACCCTGGTCAGACATGGCCTGCGCCCGACCCTGATCGATGAAAACCGCCGTGATGGCGGCCAGATTTATCGCCGTCAGCCCGACGGTTTTCAGCGCGACTACCGCACCCTGTACGGCAGTGAAGCCGACAAGGCCAAAGCCCTGCATGACAGCTTCGACCGCCTGCGGCCTCAACTCGACTACTACCCCGACACCAGCGTCTGGAATCTCAGCGGGCAGCGGCTGTATGCCCATCAGCACGGCCGGCCACTGGAGTTTGAGTTTGATCATCTGCTGCTGTGTACCGGCGCCACTGACCGGGTGATGCCGGTGCAGGGCTGGCAGCTGGCGGGCACCTTCAGCCTCGGTGGGGCGCAGATTGCCCTCAAGCATCAGGCCGTCGCCATTGGTCGCGAAGTGGTGTTTATGGGCAGCGGCCCGCTGCTTTATCTGGTCGCCAGCCAGTACCTGAAAGCCGGTGCCAGTGTGGCTGCGGTGCTCGATACCTCGGCCTTCAGCAAGCGCCTGAGCGCACTGCCCAAGCTGCTCAGCCGGGCGCCGGTCACCGCCCGCGGCTCGCTGCTGCTGGCCGACCTGCTGCGCCACGGCGTGTCACTGCACTTTGGTATCCGTCCGCTGGAAGTGCTGGGCTCGGCTGAGCATGGCGTCAGTGCCATCCGCTTTGCCCGTGCCGATGGCAGCATCAGTGAAATCTGCTGTGATGCGCTGGCCCTCGGTTATCACCTGCGCCCGGAGACTCAGCTGGCCGATCTGGCGGGCTGCGCCTTTCAGTTTGATGAGCTGAGCCGCCAGTGGCTGCTGCAGCTGGATGAGCTGGGTCGCACTTCCGTGCCACAGGTCTATGCCGCCGGCGACGGTGCCCGTATTCGCGGTGCCGATGCCGCCGAACGGGCCGGTGAACTGGCCGCTATCGCCCTGTTGCAGGATCTCAATCGCGGTACGCCAGAGCTGGCTGCCCGTCAGCAGCAACTGCAGCGCGAGCTGGCGGTACTCAGCCGCTTTGCCGAAGGCCTCAGTGAAGCCTTCCCCTGGCCTGCCCGCCATGCTGCCCAGCTCAGCGACGATACCATCATCTGTCGTTGCGAAATGATCAGTGCCGGCGAACTGCGCCGTACCGTACAGGCCAAAGGCACGGCTGAAGTGAACCGGGCCAAGGCCTTCAGCCGGGTCGGTATGGGCCGCTGTCAGGGTCGCTACTGTGCCCATGTCGGTGCCGAAGTGATCGCCGCCGCCAGCGGTGAAGCCCTGCAGAAGGTCGGCCGCCAGCGTGGTCAGGCACCGGTTAAACCCTTACCCATCAGCCTCTATGCCATCGACGATGAGCCTGCGGCCGATACCGTCTGCGCTACGGAGGAGCTGTCATGAGTATCATGGCCACCACCCAGCCCACCCCGATCAGCCGGCGCGAAGCCGATGTGATCATCGTCGGTGGCGGCTTTATGGGCGCAGCCTCGGCCTTTTTCCTGCGCCAGCGCGGGCTGTCGGTGATCCTGCTGGAGCGCGACATGATCGGCCAGTACGCCAGTGGCGTGAACTTCGGCAATGTCCGCCGTCAGGGCCGCTATTTGTGCCAGCTGGATCTGGCCAATCGCTCCCGCGCCCTGTGGAGCCAGCTGCCGGAACTGATCGATGACGATCTGGAATTTCTGCCCAGCGGCCATATGCGGGTGTGCTATCAGCCTGAACAGATTGCCGAGCTGGAAGCCTATGCCGCCGCCCCGGAAGCGCGCGAGCTGGCGCTGCAGGTACTGAGCGGCAAGGCCCTGCGTGAACGCTTTCCCTATCTTGGCCCGGAAGTGGTGGGCGGCTCCTATGCCCCGCACGATGGCCATGCCAATCCACGTCTGGCCGCCCCGGCCTTTGCCCGCGCCGCCCGCCGTGCCGGAGCCGACATTCTGGAGGGGGTAGACGTCAGTCAGGTGGAGAAAACCGGCAGCGGCTTCCGGGTGCAGACCGAAGGTCAGGGTGAATTCCGCTCGGCGCAGCTGCTGATCACCGCCGGGGCCTGGGGTGACAGGCTTTCCACCCAGTTCGGTGAACCCGTACCGCTGGTGCCCCGTGGGCCGCAGATGAGCGTGACCGAGCCGCTGCCCTACCGGCTGAAGACGGTCATCGGTGTGTACACCAAACGGGAAGAGGAAGTGGTGTATTTCCGCCAGATTCCCCGCGGCAACATCATCATCGGTGGCTGTCATCGCGCCATCCCAGACATGGTCAGCCGCCGGGTCAGTTTTGAGCCGCAGGCCATGAAGCTGCAGATGCAGCAGATGCGCCGGGTGATTCCGCAACTGGGCAATATCAATATCATCCGCAGCTGGTCAGGGATCGAAAGCTATCTGCCCGACTCGCTGCCGGTCATGGGCCCAAGCTCACAGGTGGACGGCCTGTATTACGCCTTCGGCTTCTGCGGTGCCGGCTTCCAGCTGGGCCCGGGCGTCGGCGATGTGATGGCCGAACTGCTGAGTACCGGCCAGACCTCCACCCATATCGACTCCTTCCATATCCGCCGCTTTGCCGCAGCGGATCAGCACAAGAGCGTGGCTGTATGACCCCTGTTGAGATTCTCAGCCGCCTGATCGGCTTCAATACCGTCTCCGCCGACTCCAATCTGGCGCTGATCCACTATGTGCGCGAGCTGCTGGCCAGCCGTGGCATCGCCAGCACCCTGGTGCATGACGACAGTGGCCAGAAGGCCAATCTGTTCGCCAGCATCGGCCCGGCAGGGGTACCCGGCATTCTGCTGTCGGGGCATACCGATGTGGTGCCTGCCGCCGGGCAGGCCTGGAGTGTCGAGCCGTTCGCCGCCACCGTTCGCGATGGCCGGGTCTATGGCCGCGGCAGCTGCGACATGAAAGGCTTTATTGCGGTCGCTATCGCGGTGATGCTGGAGGCCGCTGACCAGCCGCTGCAGCGGCCAGTGCATCTGGCGCTGTCTTATGATGAAGAGATTGGCTGCGTCGGCGTGCGCCGACTGCTGGATATCCTTGATCAGCCTGACCTCCGCCCCTTCCTGTGCATCATTGGTGAGCCGACCAGTATGCAGTTCGCCGTCGGCCACAAAGGCAAGGCGTCCTATCAGGTCTGCTGCCACGGGCAGGAGGCACATTCTTCACTGTCACCGCTGTCGGTCAATGCCATCCATCTGGCCAGTGATATGGTCGGCGCCCTGCGCCAGAGCCAGCAGCAGCTGCGCCACAGTGGCAGGCAGGACGATGCCTACGATGTGCCTTACAGCACCGTGCATGTCGGCACCATCGACGGCGGCAAAGCACTGAATATCGTGCCCAACCGCTGCGAGATGGAATTCGAGATTCGCCACCTGCCGGGTGATGACGTCGACACCCTGCTGGAGCAGTTGCAGCAACAGGCCGAGCAGATCGTCGCCCGTGCCCTGACGGACTGCCCGAACAGCAAGGCGGCTATCGACATCCAGCTGCTCAATGCCTATCCGGGGCTGGATACCCACCCCAGTGTGGAGGCGGTGCGCTTCCTCGCCGGGCTGGCAAAGCCGGATACCCGGCAGCTGAAGGTCGCCTTTGGCACCGAAGGCGGGCTGTTTGCCGAGCACTTTGATGTACCGGTGGTGGTCTGCGGTCCCGGCTCCATCGAGCAGGCCCACAAGCCCG
The DNA here is from genome assembly GCF_029846635.1 of Pokkaliibacter sp. MBI-7. NCBI lineage: Bacteria > Pseudomonadati > Pseudomonadota > Gammaproteobacteria > Oceanospirillales > Balneatrichaceae > Pokkaliibacter > Pokkaliibacter sp. MBI-7. The sequence goes on from NZ_JARVTG010000001.1 coordinate 2,025,564, forward strand.
ATGAGTATGTCGAGCTGAGCCAGCTGGAGGCCTGCCACAGCCTGTTGCGGGCGGTGGTCGCCAGCATCAGCTAAGCCCTGCGCCCTGTGGCGCTGATCCCTCTTTTTACCCCCCTTGCGCCGCGGTCACCGGGCGCAACGGGCCACTTTTTGCGCGAAAAGCGCTGAGGAGTGCACCATGACTTTTCTTTGCCCTACCCTGCTGGCCCAACTCAACGACCCCGGCCTGCTGGTCAACCGTGCCTACGTTAACGGCGAATGGATCGGGGCCGACAGCGGCGCCACGCTGGAGGTGATCAACCCGGCAGATGGCCAGTGTATTGCGACCATCCCCAATCTCGGTGCGGAAGAAACCCGCCGCGCCATTGCCGCCGCCGACGCCAGCTGGGCCGCATGGAAAGCCAAACCGGCTGCCGAAAGGGCGGGCTATCTGGAGCGCTGGTATCAGGCCATGCTCGACAATGTCGATGATCTGGCGCTGATCATGACCAGCGAGCAGGGCAAGCCCTATGCCGAGGCGCAGGGTGAGATCCGCTATGGCGCCAGCTTCGTCAAATGGTTTGCCGAGGAAGCGCGCCGCAGTTACGGCGAAACCATTCCCTGCCCCAGTAATGATCGTCGCCTGCTGACCCTGAAACAGCCGGTGGGGGTCTGCGCAGCGATCACGCCATGGAACTTCCCCAACGCCATGATCACCCGCAAATGCGCGCCGGCACTGGCCGCAGGCTGCCCGATCATCGTCAAACCGGCTGACCTGACGCCCTTGTCAGCGCTGGCACTGGCGGTACTGGCCGAGCGCGTCGGCATACCTGCCGGGGTGTTCAACGTGATTACCGGCCAGCCTGCCGCCATCGGTCAGGAGCTGACCGGCAACGGCACCGTGCGCAAGATTACCTTTACCGGCTCCACCGCCGTCGGTCGCCTGCTGATGGAGCAGAGCGCCGCCCACATCAAGCGCATGAGTCTGGAACTGGGCGGCAACGCGCCCTTTATCGTGTTTGACGATGCGGATCTGGAGCAGGCGGTAGCCGGGGTGATGCTGAGTAAGTTCCGCAATGCCGGACAAACCTGCGTCTGCGCCAACCGCATTCTGGTGCAGGACGGTATCTACGACCGCTTCGCCGCCCGGCTGGTGGAGGAAGTGCGCAAACTCAAGGTCGGCCACGGCATGGAGCCGGGTGTGACTATCGGCCCGCTGATCAACACGGCAGCGGTAAGCAAGGTCAAACGCCATATTGAAGATGCCCTGAGTCAGGGCGCGACCCTGCTGACCGGCGAGATCCCCAGCGGGGACAGCCTGTACGTGACGCCCACCGTACTGGGTGGCTGCCATACCGATATGTTGCTGGCTCAGGAAGAGACCTTCGGCCCGGTAGCGCCGCTGCTGCGTTTCAGCACGGAAGAACAAGCGCTGGCCATCGCCAACGCCACGCCTTTCGGCCTCGGCGCCTACTACTTCACCCAGAATATGAGCCGCTCATGGCGGGTGGGCGAGGCGCTGGAGTTCGGCATGGTCGGCCTCAATACCGGCATTATCTCTATGGATATCGCCCCCTTTGGCGGCATCAAGCAGTCGGGGCTGGGCCGCGAAGGCTCGAAGTACGGTCTGGATGAATATCTGGAAGTAAAGGCCCTGCATATCGGCGGGCTGTAAGGGGCAGTGATGTTGGTACAGGCAAACCGCAGGGAGGCGGTTTGCCTTGATTAGCAACACCTCGTTATAGTGTTCGCGCCTGACACAGTGACAGTGTCCGCAGTAGGCAAAACTGCACATTCAATGGATCGATAAGGCAAGCACATGAACACGGCACTACATACCCAGGCTGGCTTTTCTCTGACCAGTATCCCTGATGCGATGCGCCATATGATGCGTTGGCCAGTCGCAGCCTCTCTGATGGAGCGCTGGTTCAAAGCTCCGGCATATACGCTATCCAAGGCTCAAAAAACAGGTGATGCCTACACACCTCCGACATACGTAGATGAAAGTAGCATCACTATGCGCTGGGCGACACGCTTTGCCCGTGTGCAACTTGCCTGCACCGTACTGGAACGGGAGTGGAACTCACCCAATGGCTTGCAACGTCTACGAGACCTGATTCGCAAACAGGAACTTCTTGAGGGAATACAACGGGCATACGTTGGTGGTGCCTTTGACAAACCGCAGTGGCGTTTTGGGGACTTATCACAAAAAGGAAGCGTTCTGGACAAAACCTGTCAGGTCAATGTCCGGGAAGTGGGTCAATACCTGGGGGACCCGCTGGACGAATTTTACGGCGCCATGGGACGCGCCATTTTAAAACTGGCGGTATCAGGCGAGGTCAGTTACACCCAGCAGGGAAAATATGAGTTGTTAATTGATACTTTGGGTTTCTATCTGCGCGATAGCTATGACTTTAATGACGATGGTGCGTGGATATCACAGCCCTTAGGGTATTGGGGTCCACTTGGTGTATCTATGACACCACAGATGCGCTGGGATATTCCCATAGACCCTTACTCAATTGCCGATAATCAATATGATGTGCATAAAAGATACGCCGTACAGAATGATGACTTTGCAAGCTATCGCAAAAAATACCAAAAAGGTGGGGACTTTATTATTTATTCCGATGTATTAATCAAAAGGCTCCCTCAACCCATAAAGGTGATCCTATGATCACCTTTATGCTCAATCACAAGAAAAAGCTGATTTTTATACTCGTTATTTCCTTCTTCACTCTCTGGGGAAGCCGAAGCCAGCTGGATTTCTCAGTTTATAGCCCTGACGGAGGGTATCGGCTGGAGTACTACTCACCCTCCAAGTTCGACTGGATCATGAACATCAATATGATCACGCCCGGCCGGGTGAAACTCTACAGAGCCACCGACAATACCCTTTTAGGTTCATCTCCCGTGGTTGAGTTATCAGGCATAGGCCCGGCCTTTTGGGAAATTGCACGAGACAATGAAATACATGTATTTTCACAACCGGGGGTATTTTTCAAAAATATCCCGCTGATAGTTCAGGGGAAAATAATGCCACTCAATAATGGCAGCAACGCTGAACCCATGATGGAGATCGTAAAGTAAGCAATGAAACTGCCGCACCCTATGGGACAGCGGCAGTCATTCTGACTACTGAGTAAAAATCACCAGCCAAATACACATCACTTTAAGCCTTCTCAATACCCCTCTTCCCGGTCCACCACACCCAGCATCGGCTCACCCCGCTCATAGCGGCGTATATTGGCCAGCAGCACCTCAAAGGCGCTGTCGGGCTGGGTCGCGGCGGCAATATGCGGCGTCAGCAGAATCTGGGGATGCTGCCAGAACGGATGGTCGGCACTGGCGGGCTCCTGCTGTAATACATCCAGCACAGCGGCGGACAGCTGGCCACTGTTCAGGGCGGCCAGCAGATCCTGCTCCTGCAGATGGCCGCCGCGACCCATATTGATCAGCGCAGCGCCTCTGGGCAGCCGGTCAAACAGCGGCTGACTGAGAATGCCTTCGGTGGCCGGGGTCAGCGGCAGCAGGCAGAGCAGAATATCGCTCTGTGCCAGAAAGTCGCCGAGCTGTTCTTCCCCGGCATAACAGCTCACTCCTTCCAGCTGATGTGGCCGCCGTGACCAGGCCGACAGTGGGAAACCAAAAGGCTGAAGGGCATTCAGTACATTCTGCCCCTGCTGGCCCAGCCCCATGACGCCGATGCGGCGACGGCTGGCCGGCACCAGCGGGTGCGACTGCCACACCCCCTGCTGCTGTTGCTGGCGGTAGCGCAGCATATCGCGGTGCAGGCTCATCACCGCAAAGCAGGCGTACTCCACCATGCCCCGGCTGATACCGGGGTCGAGCATCCGCACTACCGGGATATGGGCAGGCACCGCCGCCATATTGAGCTGATCGACCCCGGCCGAGACGGCGAACAGTACCTCCAGCCGGGGGAAACGCTGCAGCAGATTATCCGGCAGCTCCCACGCCACCAGATAGCGAATGTCATCACCCTGCTGGCACTCAGGCCACTGATGAAAACGCATCTCCGGTGCCTGCTCGGCAAACAGCTGTTGCCAGCGCTGGCCGCGTACCGGGTCGGACTTGTACAGAAGACTCATAACGCATTCCTGAAAACGTGATCGGATGGCTTTTATCTTGCCTGCCGGGCTGCGCAGATTCTGCGGTTATTTCCGCTGCTGCGGGGCACTTTCGCCGCCCGTCAGCGGGCAAAACGCAGATTCCACCGGGCCGGTACTTTGTACTGTTTGAGCTGCCAACAACAGTCGATCCTGTGGTGCGACGCGGTAAGTTTGGCGTAGGCATTTCTGCTGATCCCGTACCCTAACAGTCATCACCTTATTTATGCCTCACGCATTTCACCCGGAGCATGTCATGACTGCATCACACCCTCACACTGCCGCCCTGCTGGAGCAGAAAAGCCAACATACGGCCCGTGGCGTCCTCACCGCCCATCCGCTGGCCATTGCCAGAGCGCAAGGGGCTGAATTATGGGATGCCGACGGCAACCGCTATCTGGACTTCGTCGGCGGCATCGGCGTACTCAACGTTGGCCACAACCATCCTAAAGTTACCGCGGCGGTTCAGGCACAGCTGGCCAGTATCTCTCACGCCTGCTTTCAGGTCGTCGCCTATGAACCCTATATCGAGGTTTGCCGCCGCCTGAACCAGCTGGTGGGTAAAGGTGAGGCCTTTAAATCGGCACTGTTCACTTCCGGCGCGGAAGCAGTAGAAAATGCGGTGAAGATTGCCCGTGGCTACACCAACCGCCCGGCGGTGATTTCCTTCCGTGGCGGTTTCCACGGCCGCACCCTGCTGGGCTGCAGTCTGACGGGCATGAGCCAGCCATACAAACAGAACTTCGGCCCCTTCGCCCCGGAAGTGTTCCACACCCCTTATCCCAATGAATACCGCGGCATGACCACGGAAAAAGCGCTGGCCGCTCTGCAGGAGGTGTTCCAGACCGACGTCGCTCCTGACCGTGTCGCGGCCATTATCGTCGAGCCGGTACAGGGTGATGGCGGCTTCTTGCCCGCTCCGGCACCCTTCCTGCAAGCATTGCGCAAGATCACCGAAGAACACGGCATTGTGCTGATCGTGGATGAAATTCAGGCAGGCTTTGGCCGGACCGGCACTATGTTTGGCTTCGAGCATGCCGGGATCCAGCCTGATCTGGTCACGGTGGCCAAGAGTCTGGCCGGCGGTCTGCCACTGTCAGGTGTGGTCGGCAAGGCCGCCATCATGGATGCGCCCGCCCCCGGTGGTCTGGGAGGTACCTATGGCGGTAATGCACTGGCCTGCGCCGCAGCACTGGCGGTGATGGATATCTTTGAACAGGACAATCTGCTGCAACAGGGTCAGCGCCTTGGCCACGGCTTGAAGGAAGGTCTGCAGAGCCTGCAGTCGCGTTTTGCCCAGATCGGTGATGTGCGTGGCACCGGCTTTATGCTGGCGATGGAAATCATCAAGGCCGATGAGGCCCGTAGTGCCGATGCCGACACCGCGCAAAAGATCATTGATGCCTGCCGTGAGCAGGGACTGCTGGTGATCAAATGCGGCGTGCAGCGCAATGTGATCCGCTTCCTGGCGCCGCTGGTAACCAGCGATGACCAGCTCAATGAGGCGCTGGCCATGCTGGAGCGCGCCTGCAGCAAGGTGCTGGGCTGACAGCACCAAAATGGGCACGGCAGATCATGCCGTGCACCATCAACGCCCATATTGTTGAACAAAAAGACGGTACTCGCTTATCAAGCAGGCCCGAACTAGCCCGGCCACTGCAGAACGTGTCTGAGCGGCAGCTCAGTTGCCGTACCGGCAGCTGCTCCGGGTTAACCGTGCCGCGACCCCCCAAGCTAAGGAGCCTTGAATGCACCTGACGGATTATCAGGCCCTGCTGATCGACTGCGACGGCGTGCTGGTCGATCACGAATCGGGCATCTGGTCGGCATTGCAGCAGTTCCAGCAGAATCTGCCGCAGCATGCCCTCAACCGCCAGCAACTGATGTCGGACTATCACCGCACGTTCGGTGAGCTGATGCCACGTCTGCCGGAGCTGGGGTTTACCGGCTGCTTGTGTTTTGCCTACCGGCAGCTGATGGAAAGCCACGGTTATCAGCCGAGCTGGCGCGAGAGCCTGCGCTTTGCCCGCGCAGTGGTGAACTGGCCGCTGTTTGAGGATGCCCCCGGCGCCCTGCTCTACCTGCGCAAGTTCTACCGGGTACTGGTGCGCTGTGACCGCGAGATCGAGGACGTGCCATCGCTCTGCGAGCGTCTGGGCGTCAGTGCCAAAGAAGTGATTATCCGCGGCGAGACCATCGACGAAGAGAAGCGCCAGCTGACCGAACGCGGCGTCTATCCCGACCATCTGCTGCTGGTGACCAATGCCTGTCTGGCCGCCAAAAACAGCTATCCGGCTATCTGCCTGCTGCAGCGTCCCGGCAGCACCATGAAGAAGCAGCCAAAAGCCACAATGAGGATTTCCAGTCTGGCCGAGCTGGTTTTTCAGCATCAGGAGTCATTACGGCACTGATTGTGCTTGGGAATACCACACAGCAGAAAATGCTGCACGGCGTTACCTGAACGCCCGATGTGCAGTGTGACGGTAACAGCAGTAAGAGGCCGCACCGATGTCCATGGGAACCAAGCTGGACAAGATTGATATCAATATCCTGACCCAGCTGCAGAAAAACGGCCGGATGACCAACGTCAGCCTGGCCGATGCCGTCGGCCTGTCGGCCAGCCCGTGCCTGCAGCGGGTCAAGCGGCTGGAGAGCGCAGGCTATATCACCAGCTATAAAGCCTTTCTCAATCTGTCGAAAATCACCGAGTTCGTCACGGTCTTTACCGAAGTCTCCCTCACTGGTCACAAGCGTGAAGATTTCGTCAAATTCGAAGCCAATATCCGCCAGATCGACGAAGTCATGGAGTGCCATCTGATCAGCGGTGGATATGACTATCTGGTGCGCTTTCTGACCCGCAACATCCAGCATTATCAGGAAGTGATCGAGGATATCGTCGACCGCAACATCGGCGTGGCCAAATACTTCAGCTATATCGTCATCAAGTCACCGGTGATCAAGGAAGACATGCCGCTGAAGAAGCTGCTGCGCAGCTGAGCGGTGCCCCGTTAAGCGGAACCTGTTCAGTCAGATAGCACACTTAATAATGCCGTGTAACTGATCGGAGTGTTCGCAGCCATGCCACGCATCAACCCTCAAACGCCCTCCTTCGCCAGTGTTGAGGAGCTTAAAAACGCCAGTATCCGCCCGTTTGAACTGGCATTGCGTGGCAAGGTCAAGGTGGGAGGAAATGAGTATCAGGTACGACTGATGCCTTCCGGGGAATATCAGGTCAACCGGCAAGACAGCGGAAAGATCGGCTTCTTCAAGGCCACTCAGGAGCTGTTCAGCCATCGCCTCAGTGCAGGCTCCCTCGGTTCACGCAGCTCGGCCATAGCTGACGTACTAAATGGCAGGCGCTCCCCCGCTGAACACGCCGGACTGGGTATACCCGGCTGGGCCACTCCACAACGCCGCCCTGCTGCGGCCGAAGCCAGCACCAGCGCTGCGCCACCACCCTATGCCACCCCACCCCGTGGGGGTCTGGCGCAGAAGCTGGCCGGCGGCTGGCACACTGCCAAACCAGCGGAGGCGCCTGCGAGCTACGCCAGCAGCTCGCTGCAGACACTGACAAAGCAGATGGCCAGGGAGATGAAAAAGCGCTCCGTTCTGGATCATAACGATATCTATCGCCGCATTACCGATAACATTCCCAAAGGCCTGCAACCACTGGACAAGCCGCAGCAGCAGGCGATGATCAGGACTATTGCCAACGCCAGCGCCCACTATGATGGTCGCCTGCATATCAAGTCGCAGTACACCGATGCCAGTTTTGAATATATCCCCTATAAACAGACCGCGCGGGAACTGCCGCATATTGCCGCAGGTAGTCATATTCGTCTGGAGCGGACCAGCGAGAAACCCTCAACCCGTCTTGATGGCGGCGCTCTGGCCCGTATCACCATCAATGTCAAACCCGAATTTGCCCAAAGCCATGGCCCATCTGATTGCCCATACGCCCTACACTGGCGGCAAACTGATCGCGCCGTCTGATCAGGGCAGCCGCACTGAATCGGCGATTATCTACCTGCCTCCCGATATAGAGAACGCAGAGGCCATAACGCAGAAACTGCAGACACTGTTACCGCCCGAGGCCTTTATTGAGCACCACACTCTCGGCATGCACCCGATGTCTCAGGGGTTTAACTATTCGGAGTCATCCGCCAGCGATGACACCAGCCATGGCATGGCGCGAGCGAAAATCATGCATGAAGCCATCAAGGACAAAGGGCCGGGGACGCTGGAGCAGAAACTGCTGGATGCCTTCGAGCGCCACGGCTACAGCCGGGAAAACCCGGCCTTTCTGGCAACCTCAAAGTTACCGGCGTAGCTGTGGTCTGAATCGCAGCGGCCTGCACAGCAGGTACGCAGAGGAGGTATTCACGCTTTCAGTCAAAGCGGGTGAAAAACTGGCGGTAGCCCAGATAGCAGGGCGGATTGCTGTCGCCATCACAGCAGGCTGAATCAAGGGTCATCTGCACCGGTTGGCTGAGGGCAAACTGTCCGCAGCTGAGCTGGTGACTGGCCGCCACAAAAACCGGCCCCTGATCGGTTTGCAACTGCAACCCCCGGTAGCTTGGCAGCACCCTGTTACGGTCATCGGCACGCCACTGCTGCAATGCGTCCATGAGCAGCGGCTCCTGCGCCGGATCAATGACACTGCAATGCCTGACCACCACCGTGGTCGACCGCGCGGGCGGGCCGGAACAGTCTGCCATTGCCGGCGAGGAGGCCAGCAGCAGGCCAGAGGCAATGATCAGCAATGCAGAAAAACGTGAACGGGCCATATGAGCTTCTCCTTGCCCTGAGGGAATTGTGACACCCGCGCCGACAGGCGCAGTGCACGACACTGTAGCCTAATCGCCGTACCCCGACACCTCCCTGCTCTGATCTCCCTGCTATCACTTCCCTGCAATGCCCCTCTTAGCGGTTGCGATGCCTGCTATTGACCGATTTCCTCCAGCACCGCCAGTGCATCGGCGGGGATCTGCAGCTGCGCCGCCTGCAGGTTTTCCCGCAGATGTAACGGCGACGATGTACCGGGGATCAGCAGAATATTGGCTGAGCGCTGCAGCAGCCAGGCCAGTGCCACCTGCATCGGCGTGGCCTGCAACTGCGCGGCCACGGTATTGAGCGCTTCCGACTGCAGCGGGCTGAAACCACCCAGCGGGAAGAACGGCACATAGGCGATGCCTTGTGCTGCCAGCAGATCGATCAGCGCATCATCACCACGGTGAGCCAGGTTGTACTGGTTCTGCACACAGACAATCGGCACCATTTTCTGCGCCTCGGCGATCTGCGTGGCGGTGACATTGCTCAGGCCGATATGCCTGATCAGCCCCTGCTGACGCAGCTCGGCCAGCACACTCAACGGCGCCTCCAGCGACCCTTCCGCTGGCCCGTGAATGCCCAGCATGCTGCGCAGATTCACCACTTCCAGCACATCCAGCCCCAGACGACGGCGATTGTCCTCCACTGCCTGGATCAGCTCGGCACGGGAGAACGCGGGCAGCCAGGCCCCCTTGTCATCACGCCGGGCACCGATCTTGGTGACGATACACAGCGCCTCAGGATAGGGATGCAGGCTGTCATGGATCAGCTGGTTGGTGACATAGGGGCCGTAAAAATCCGAGGTGTCGATATGGTTGACGCCCAGGGCGATGGCATCCTGCAGCACCTGCCGGGCCTGCGCCGGATCTTTCGGGGGGCCGAATACGCCGGGGCCGGCCAGTTGCATGGCGCCGTATCCCATGCGACTGACCTGACGATCACCGAGAACAAAATGGCTGGCTGGAATAGCGGGCATAGCAACCTCCGCAACAGATGATCAAAAAACAAGCAAGTGAGTGAGTGAGTGAGTGAGTGAGTGAGTGAAGTGATACTAGCCCTCCGGGGCTTGTGCGACTATCCAGCGCAATCAGCACAGCCTGTGCAGGAAACCGCACAGTGAATGCGCCCCGCCCTGCTACCATGAAGCGGATCATTCGGAGGTATTGTCATGAAAGTTGATCTTGCCGATCTGCATGCCGTTGTTGCCGTGGCTCAGGCCGGTGGCTTTCGCGAGGCCGCCCGCGCCAGCAGCAGCAACCCCTCCCGGCTCAGTACTGCAGTGCGCCGCGCCGAAGAGCAACTGGGTGTACGCCTGTTCCATCGCAACACCCCACCGAGCTGCTGCACCATGCCTGTCTGGGCGGACGTTACAGCACAGGCATGCGGGCCCTGTGGGAGTTCGAGAAAGACGGTGAGGTGATCTGCATTGAGCCTCATGGCCCGCTGACCGTCAGCATCGGCAGTGCGGTCGATCTGGCGGTGGCCGCCGCATTACAGGGCAGTGGCATCATCATGCTGTTCGAAGACTGGCTGCGTCCGCATCTCGACAGCGGTGCGCTGGTGCCCCTGCTGGAACCCTGGTGGCAACGCTTCTCCGGCCCCTACCTGTACTATTCCGGCCGCCGTCTGGTGCCTGCCCCACTGCGGGCCTTTATCGACTTTATCCGCGAACAGGACAGCCAGTGATGCCACCTGCATAAAACTGGACTCACCAGTCTATTCCCAAACCCGCAGCGACCGTTCATACTGCCAAAACTTAAGTGAACTGAATTTACTTAATAGTCACTTAACTGCTGATTACCTGCCAAAACAACGACAACAGCTGCTTTCAGGAGTGGGATATGTCATCAGCACAGGCACTGGACACCCCGATCAGTCATCCCCGCCCGATAACGACGGTCACCGCCGACGGCACCACGCTGCACGGTACTTTCTACCCCGCCGCTGCGCCTCGCAGTACGCCCTCGGCCGTATTGATCTGCAGCGGCACCGGAATCAAGCAGGGCTTCTACCGCAGCTTTGCCCAGTGGCTGAGTGAACGCGGCCACGACGTGCTGACCTTCGACTACCGCGGCATCGGGGCCTCACTGCACGAAACCCATGTGCGTCACAGCAAGGCCCGCAAGCAGGACTGGGGGCAGCAGGATATCCCTGCCATGCTGGAATGGCTGGCCCGTGAATCCGGGCTGGAGCAGGTGACGCTGTTCGGTCACAGTGCCGGAGGCCAGTTCACCGGAGTGATACCCAACTACCAGCGCATCGCGCGGATGGTCGGCGTGGCGTCCTCTACTGGCTATATCGGCTATTCGCCGCTGCATTTCCGCCTGCTGGCCGGTGGCCTGCTGAAGCTGTATATGCCACTGGCCAACGGTGTGCTGGGCTACACACCCTGTCAGTGGATCGGCTGGGGAGAAGACTTGCCACCCGGTGTGGCGCGGCAGTGGTCACAGTGGTGCAGCAGCCCGGGCTATGTGGCCAACGCCCTTGGCACGGACATCCAGCAGGATTACCACCAGCAGCTGCAGCTACCGATGACCTTTATCCATGCCGTTGATGACCCTATCGCTACCCGCGGCAACGTGGCTGATCTGACCCGCCTCTACCCCGCCGCACAGATTGACGTACAGACCCTGATACCGGCGCAGTATGGCCTCAAGCATATAGGGCATATCGACTTTTTCCGCCGTAGTCATCAGGGGCTGTGGCCGCTACTGGCCAGGGCTATCGAGGAATAGATGATGGGATGGGTCACGTGGTGAGGTGAGGTGCGGTTCGTACCTCACCTAACCTCACCCGACAATGCCTCCTCACCAGCCAGATAACGAAGCACCTTCTCCCGATAGACGGCGGTGAACGCAGTGAACCGCACCGATGGATACTGACCTGTGGCGAAAAAATCACTCACCAGAGGGCGAAAGTGGCCGCATTCCCGTTGTCTCTGCGGCACGCTGCCGCTTACGATCCTGCTGCCGTCGGGCGTGGCGTTTCTTGGCCCAGATAATCAGACCGGTCAGCGATAACGTGGCGACCGCCAGCCCCAGCAGGGACATTAGCACTCTGCCCGGTGTACCGATAATGCGCCCGGAATGCAGCGGGAACTGTGCCTGCAGGAAAATATCACCCCAGCTGCCCTGCCCCGGGATCACGCCACCGGCCGCCGCCCCAGTCGTGCTGTCGTAATACAGCCAGGCATTGCCAAGGCCACCATCGCCGTGATCATTGCCGGGAGCGAAGAACCCCACACCATAGAGACCATAGGCCGAGGCATAGAAAAGACCGGCGGCGGGATACGCAAAACCGCGCTGACGGCCATCCTGCTGTGCCCGTGCCACAATCTGCTCACGGCTGAGCGTTGCATCCTGCGCACTGCCAGCCGTACGGGTATCGAAAGCATTAGGGCTGAGCGTGGCAAAACGTGCCACCAGCGGCCGCATCAACTGGGTTTCCAGATTCATCGAGATGGAGGTCAGGGCCAGTACCGCCAGCAGCAGCCACAGCCAGACGCCACCGGAACGATGCAGGTCGAAGTGCAGCTTGTAGCCACCGTCACGCCAGCGAAACTGCAGTGATTTGCGCCAGCTGCGCAGGTTGGGGAAGGACAGCCACAGGGCGATAAAACAGTCGAAGAACCAGACGATGGCAATGCTGCCCATCAGCAACATGCCGGTGTCATAACCGCCTGCCAGCGGCAGGTGCATGCTGTAGTGCAACTTGTAGAGGAAGGGCAACAGGTTTTCCCGGCTGAACGACACCTGTCCCCACATCCGCTGCCCCTGCACCTGTGCCGTGGCCGGATCAACAGCCAGCTGATTGAAGGGCAGGACATAAGGCTGCCCGGTGGCCGGGTCTGTACGTCCTTCCACATAGACCAGCAGGGTATGGCCCGGCTCTTCCGCGAAGGTGACATAGTTAACCCGCAATCGCGGGTCTGTCTGCTCAAGGCGATTGGCAATCTCCAGCCCGCTCAGCACCTGTTGCTGTGGCCCGCTCTGGGCGATAAACAGCCGGGGGTTGAGCCAGGCATCCAGCTCATGATCCCAGGAAATCAGCGCCCCGGTCAGCCCGGACACCAGCAGAAACAGCGCAATCAGCAGCCCGCACCAGCGGTGCAGGCGAACCAGCCAGGGGCGCAGACTCATGTCAGAACTGGTACTTGAATGTGGCGGTGACGTTGCGCTCTTCGCCGAAGTAGCAGTACGACAGGTTATAGCAGGACGCCACATATTCCTTGTTCAGCAGGTTGTTGGCATTGAGGCTGGCTTTCAGCCCTTTCAGCCCCAGCTGGCCGAGGTCGTAGCGCACGGACATATCCACCAGCGTATAGGCCGGTACCTTGAGGGTGTTTTCCTTGTCCGCCCAGCTGGTACCGACATAACGCACGCCGCCACCCAGATTCAGGCCGTGGCTAAAGGCATAATCCGCCCACAGCGAGGCCATGTGACGGGGAGCCTGATTAGGCGTGTTGCCCTCGGTGCCATCCTCGGCACGGGCATAGACGATGTCCGTGTAGGTGTAGCCTGCCATCAGGCTGAGCTGCTCGGTCAGATGGCTCTTGGCCTCCAGCTCCACGCCCTGCGAACGCACCTCGCCGACCGAGGAATACCAGTTGTTCTGCGGCTCCTTGGTGGCTACGTTCTTCTGATTGATATGGAACAGCGCCAGAGTATAGAGGTCATCGCTGTCGTCCGGCTGGAACTTCAGCCCCAGCTCCCACTGTTCGCCTTCGGTCGGCGCCAGCGGCTTGCCGTTCTCGTCGTTGTAGGAGTTGGGATTGAATGACTGTGAATAGCTCAGGTACGGAGCCACGCCGTTGTCGAGCAGGTACAGCGCACCGGCACGGCCACTGAATGCCTGACGACTGTCTGCCGTGGTACCGCCATACAGCCGGTCAGTGACACTGACATCCACCCAGTCCTGACGCCCGCCCAGCGAGAAGCGCCAGGCACCGTAGTCGATCAGATCCTGCACATAGACACCGGTCTGCTCCAGACGGCGATCATAGCTGGTGGTCCAGGTCGGGTAGATGGTCACCGCGCCACCATAGCTGGGGTCAAACACGTCCAGCCCGGTCGCCGTACCGGAGGTCCACAGCACATCCCCCCAGCGACGCTGGTAATCCAGTCCGCCCAGCACCGTGTGATGGCTGCTGCCCCAATCCGCCTCGGCCTGTACCAGGTTGTCGATGGCATAGGCGTGCAGGTTTTCGTCAGCGCCTGAGTAGTAACGGGTCAGCTCGTTACCACTGCTGTAGCCGTAACCGTAGACCTGGCTGTTTTCCACCTTCGAGTCCAGGTAACGCACGTTCTGGCGGAATGACCAGGTATCGTTGAAGCGATGACTGAGCTGGTAGCCCAGCAGCTGTTGTGTGCGGCTGAAGCCATCGTAGGCAGGTTCACCATCGAAGAAATGACTGGAGATGGTTTGGCCGTCACGGCGGGTGATACTGCCGGAAGCAGGCACGCCACTGTGGTAACCACCATTGGGATCATGCTGCAGATACGCCTGCAGTGTCAGGACGGTGTCGTCGCTGAGATGCACATCCAGCGTTGGCGCAATGGCATAGCGCTCTTCCTTGGCATAGTCATACTGGGTGTCGGAGTAATCAGCCAGCCCGACCAGCCGATAGTTGAACTTGCCACTGTTGCCCAGCGGGCCGGAGAAATCGAAGCCGGCCCCGCGCTGCCCCTGCGTCCCCACCGTCAGCTGTACCTCGTGATAGGCCTCATCCAGCGGCTTCTTGCTGGTCAGCGCCACCAGCCCACCGGGCAGGCTGCGGCCATAAAGCACGGAAGACGGGCCTTTGACGATATCGATACGATCAAGAAAGTACGGATCCACCTGCAGGGTACTGTAGGTACCCGCGTCGCCCATGGCCTTGAGGCCGTCGATATAGATGTTGTCGACGCTGCCATCGGCAAAACCGCGCATGACCACATAGTCATAACGGTTGGAAGCACCGATCTGGTTGGTGAACACACCGGGGGTGTAACGCATCGACTGCTGCACCGTCTTGCTGCCCTGATCCTCGATCTGGGCGGCGGTGACCACCGACACCGACTGCGAGGTTTCCAGCAGGGCCTTGCTGGTCTTGGTCGCCACACTGCTGTGGGTCGCCTGATAGCCGTCCACTTCACCAAGGTTGTTACCCAGGCTGAAACTGACATCCAGCGCGGGCAGCAGGGTTTCCCCGGATGAGGTGGTCAGGGGCCGCACGGTATAGGTGCCGTTGGCGGTGGTCTCGACCTGCAGCTGCGTCCCCTGAAGGGCCTCACGCAGAGCCTGTTCGACACTCATGGTGCCCTGCACTGCCTGAGCCTGCAGCCCCTGAACCAGCGAAGGGTCTACCGAGACAGCCTGCCCGCTCTGGTTGGCAATACTGAGCAGCACTTCAGCCAGCGGCCCGGCGGGCACCTGAAATGACTGCACACTGTCGGCCTGCACCTGCAGCGACAGGCTGCCCAGTGCGATGGCCGTGGCCAGCAGGGTGGGCCGCAGAAAGCCTTGCCGGCGTTCAACTGAAGGGGATGAGACAGCCACGACAGTGGCTGCTGCTGGCAAGGAGAAAGTGGATGACATGCTCAAACCTCGTGACACAGGTAATGACCTGTCCGGCGCTGGCCAGCAGCGCGAAGGCGCAGGTGCTAAACAGGGGAAATTTCTGGCTTCTATCAGGGATGTGCAACGAGCCACGCAAAAGTGTTCATGGCCCGGGCATTTTTTTATAAAAAACTACCGGGCAGACCATTCACATCAGAGGGGGAAGAGGCAAAAGACAGCGGTGCCGAAGACAGTGACAAGGCAGCGAGCGAAGGATAAGCAACAAACGACGGGGCAGAACAGACGGCAGCACGGAGCCGCCCCGTTCCTGTCGCCCATTTGGGAACAAGAGATAACGGCAACCGCTCAGGCCGCCTCGATCATCACCAGCAGATCACTGTAATAACTCACCCGGATCGGCAGCGTCTGTGCCAGCGACGTCAGCAGCCGGTCACTGTCATCCAACGGGAAGGCACCAAGCACACGCAACCCGGCTACCTCTGGCGCGACCCGCAGCAGGCCATGTCGATAGGGCCGCAGCGCCGCCACCACTTCCGCCAGTGGCCGGTCACGTACCACCAGCATGCCATGTTGCCAGGCCGCCAGATCCAGCAGGTCGCGCTGCGGCGTACCCACCCGGTCAGCAGTAAACCACAGGCCCTGCCCCTGCTTGAGCCATTGCACCTGACCGGCCTGATTGGCCACCATGGCCCCCTGATCCTGTGCCAGCACCAGTGTCTGATCTTCACCCTGACGTACCATCAGTTGCTGCCCGAGCACCTGTACCTGTCCTTCCGCCGTGCTGACCTGCAGCGGTCGGGCAGCGTCCTCGCTTCCCTGAATTTGCAGTGCCCCACGACGCAAGTACAGCCCACGCCGCTGCTGATCAAACTGCACATCCACCGCCGAACAGGCATCCAGCAGCACCTTGCTGCCATCCGGCAGGCTGAAGCGGCGGCGCTCGGCCACCCCGGTACGCAAATCGGCCAGCCACTGCTGCTGATGCAGCAGCCAGCCACTGCCAGCGGCCAGTCCCGCCAGCATCAGACTGCCTCCCAGCAGCCGTCGCCGTGACAGCCCGCGCACATCGGTATCGGCCATGGCCTGCTGTGGCAGCTGTGCCGGAATATGGTGCTGACGCAGTGGCACCACCGTGCGCCCCAGTGCCTGAGACACCTGCTCCCAGGCCTGACGATGGCTCGTTGAGGCCTCCAGCCAGCGTTGCCAGGCATGCCGCTCGTCGGCACCAACCTCGCCCGACTGCATCTGCACCATCCAGTCAATGGCCTGATCCAGCGCCGTTGGCTGCTCGCCCTGTAGCGGTGAACTGTCACCCATGTCTGACACTCCTTTCATGGCTGCAGCTGGCAGCAGGCGCGGATGGCCGCGTGCATATCACGGCGCACCGTCATCGGGCTGATCTGCAGCTGCTCGGCAATCTGCGCGTAGGTCAGCTGTTCCAGCTGGCTGAGCAGAAACACCTGCCGGGCCCGCTGCGAGACCTCAGCCAGTGCCTGATCGAGCTGTGCCAGGGCTTCAAACACCAGTGCCCGTTCTTCTTCAGACGGCGCCAGCGGCTCCGGCAGACTGGCCAGCACTTCCAGATAGGCCTGTTCCAGATCGCGACGACGCCAGAAGTTGAACAATACCCGTCTGGCAATCACCAGCAGCCAGGCTCGCGGCTCACGGATGTCATCAACCGCGTTGCCTGCAAGTACCTGCACAAAGGTGTCATGGGAAAGATCCGCCGCCAGACTCCGACACCCCAGCTGACGTTTCAGCCAGCCCTGCAGCCACGGCTGATGGGCCTGATACAACTGACCAATATCCAGAGTGTCGGAAGAAGTGACTGACATGGTGGGTGCGAACCAGCAATTGATGAACGTGATGGTCAGTGAAACGGCACTGACGAAACCACAGCAGTTCCAGGAGACAAGAATGCTTTTGAGAATTGTTCGCATCTTATCAATGAAAAAGATCGAAACACAAGGGCAGCAATAAGGCCACGTGCAGCAGATTGCCATCACCCTGAGCCACTGAACACGGGCGCCGGCAAGACAGGGTAAAAAGCACGGCAATAGCAACGACACCGCCGAACACTGCCCCCATCACGCCGGAGTAAATAAATACCCGACAAAGCAGGCTGTTCACAAAACAACCAATCCCGCATTGACTACACTTGCACCTCAGGACGGTTACCGGAGCCAGGGAAGATCACCACGACCATTCACTTACCTGAGGTGCTCGCCATGTTCCTTAATGCTTCTCTGCGCATGAAAACCCTCATGCTGATGGCGGGCAGCCTGCTGCTGATGCTGCTGGTGGCGCTGGCCACGGTCAACTCGCTGTCCAATACCATTCGCAGCTACCGCACCCTGCTGGAACATCCGGTGGCGGCGGCCAATCTGATCAACGAGGCCAATCTGCAGTTCAAGGGGCAGGTGCAGGAATGGAAGGACGTGCTGCTGCGCGGCGCCAATCCTGATGATCAGCACAAGTACTGGGGCCAGTTCGAGAAAGCCGAAGCCACGGTACAAAGCACCCTGAAAAAGATCAGCCAGCTGGATATCGACACCGCCACGCAGGCGGAAATCAGCCAGCTTATCCAGCAGCATCAGCAGCTGGCATTGCGTTACCGCAGCAGCCGCGAAGCCTATCTGGCTGCCAACATGGACCCTACCGCCGGTGACCGCAGTGCCCGTGGTATCGACCGTGAGTTCAGCAGCCATCTGTTGCAGCTGTCGGACAGCCTCAACCAGCATGCCCTGGCCAGCGGTGAACAGCTCAATGCTGCCGCCGACAAGACCATGTGGGCCGGTTTGCTGGTGCTGTGTGTCGCTGCGGTTGTGATCGGCCTGCTCAGCCAGTGGCTGGTCAACCGCTCGCTGGTCAACCCCATCACCCACCTGATTACCCAGATCGACAAACTCAGCGAAGGGCGGCTCGGCGCTCCCATCACGGTGCAGCGGCAGGATGAGCTGGGCACTCTGGCCCGTGCCGCCAACCAGCTGCGCAGCTTCCTTGAGGAAACCTTCACCCGCCTGCAGCACAGCACCGCCGAGCTGGACCGCGCCAGCGGCGAGCTGAATACCATTGCGACCCGTATGGCCAAAGGCAGCCACGATCAGTTTGATCGCACCGATCAGGTGGCCACCGCCATGCAGGAGATGTCGGCCTCCTCTGCCGAGGTGGCCAAACACGCAGGCGATGCGGCCCACGCCGCCGACGAGGCAGAGCACAATGCACAGGAAGGCGGTCAGGTGATGCAGGAAACCATCCGGGCGATGGAAGACATGCTGGTGCAGATCAATCACACCAGTGAGGTGATCCGGCGGCTGGAAGGTGAAAGCACCCGCATCGGCAAGGTACTCGATGTGATTCAGGGCATTGCCGAACAGACCAATCTGCTCGCCCTCAACGCCGCCATTGAAGCCGCCCGGGCGGGGGATACCGGCCGCGGCTTTGCCGTCGTGGCCGATGAGGTGCGCACCCTGGCGCAGCGCACGGCAGAGTCCACTGCGGAGATTCAGCAGATCATCCACAACGTCCAGCATGGTGCCGAAGAAGCTTCCAGAGCCATCGGCAGCGGTCAGTCACGCAGTGAACTGGGGATGCAGCACGTCAACCGCGCCGGTGACCGGCTGCAGCAGATCACCCTGGCCATCGAATCGATTCGCGATATGAACCGGCAGATTGCCACTGCCGCCGAGCAGCAGACCAGCGTGGCGGAAGACATCAGCCGCAATATCACCCAGATCACCGATATTGCCAGCGCCAATCAGGAAGAGGTCAACAATACAGCTCGCGCCAGCAAGAACCTGCACCTGCTGTCCGGCGAGCTGCATGCCCTGACTCAGCGTATTTCTGCCTGACCGCTCCGGGGTCGGATCGCGCCGGGTGCGGGTTGAAGAGCAGCAGTCGCCGCACGTGGGCTGACGGTGACCGTCTGTATTTTCTGCTGCTGGTAGCGGGCCTGCTTGCGCCGGGCTTTGCGTTTTTTCGCCCAGATGATCACCCCGGTCAGCGACAGCATGGCCACCACCAGCCCCATCAGGGAGATGATGATGCGCCCCGGCAAGCCGAGAATGCGCCCCGAATGCAGGGGGAACTGCAGCTGCACAAAGATATCGGCGGCTGTGCCCTGCCAGGGCACCCGGGCCCCCAGCTCAGCGCCGCTATCGCCATCCAGATACAGCCACTTCATCCGCATGCCACCGCCCTCGTGATCATCCCCCGGCTGGAAGAAGCCCACGCCATAGATGCCCCAGGCCGAGGCGTAGAACAGACTGCCCGCCGGCTCACTCCAGCCCCTGTGCCGGGCCAGTTGCCGGGCATCGGCCAGAATCGCCTGCCGGTCGAGCTGCGGCACAATCGGTGCGGTCAGCGGCTGTGGTCGACGCTGGGTAAAGGGGTCCGGGGTCAGGGTCGAGACTTTTTCCAGCAGAGGCCGGAACACTTCGGCATAGAGATTCAGGGATACCGAGGTCAGGGCGAGAATCAGCAGCAGGCTGAATACCCACAGCCCCGCCGCCAGATGCAGGCTGTAATTGAGCCGGAAGGCGCTGGCGTTCCATTTGATCTTCCACGCCGGTGCCCAGCGCTGCCAGAAGCGGCGGGGGTTATCGCTGACCGCCCTGCCGCCCGCCGGTACTGAAGGGGGCGACCGTCGCGACGGCAGGGTCAGGTAAGCAGCGATAAAGGTGTCAAACAGCCAGATCAGCGCTACCCCGCCCATCAGCCAGTAGCCCCAGCGATCAATCCCGGCAAACGCCGGCAGCTGAAAGCTGTAGTGCAGCTTGTAAAGAAACGGCAGCAGGTGTTCGCGGTCCAGTGCGATCCTGCCCCAGTCGCGGGTGCCGACAATGGCGCCGGTCACCGGATTGACGAACACCTGATTGTAATCCAGCTCGTAAAGCTGGCCGGTAGCCGGATTCACTGCCGGTTTGACGTAGTAGACGGCGGCATGGCCCGGCTCAAACTGCAGCGGAAAGAACGACACCCGAATACGCGGATCGTTCGCCTCCAGCTGATCCGCCAGTGCCAGCGGTGACTGATAGGCACCGTGGCTGTCGATATCGTACAGCTGGCCATTCAGCCATTCGTCCAGCTCATGATCCCAGGAGATGATGGCGCCGGTCAGCCCGGCGACAAACAGGAACAGCGCCGACGTCAGCCCCAGCCAGCGATGCAGCTGCGCCATCCACTTTTTCACCCCTGCACCGCCCTTGCTCATCGTCCCGCCTCTTGCTCCATGTACTGGCTGTCTGTTGCTTAACAGGCTGTTGAAAAACGTTATCGAGGCAGCCGAGACAAGGAAAAAACAGGCGAAAAAGCGGAGTTTAGTGGACTAAATGAGCATTTTTAGCCTGTTTTTGACGCGGTATTCGGCAACGCAGATAGATTTTCAACGACCTGTTAAAACTCGGTGGCCAGCGACACCCTGACTTCCCGCGGCGCCCCCTGCGTCAGATAGCCGCCGGTCGCCGAGGCCCAGTAGTTCTCATTCAGCACGTTGTTGACGGTCAGGCGCCAGGTCAGGTCCTGCGCATAGGCGCGCATGCGGTAGCTGGCACCCAGATCAAGCCGGGTCCAGGGGTCAACCCGGAGGTTGTTGGCATCGTCGAGATACTGCGCACCGGTACGGATCACCCGGCCATTCAGCTGCAGCCCGTCCACCGCCGCCACCTGCAGTGCGGCACCGAGGCTGAGGCGATAATCAGGCACGCCCACGGCATCCTTGCCGATATTGCTCTCCACGGTGGAGGCGATAATCTTCGGATCCATCCAGGTCGCACTGCCATTCAGCACCAGCCCGGACAGCGGTTCGCCGTACAGGCTGACCTCCACCCCGCGATTACGCTGTTTGCCATTGGTGGCATACCGATTCGATGCCGTGTCAGTCGAGGCAGAGGGTTTGGTAATTTCAAACAGCGCCACGCTGCCACCGATATGCTCGTAATCCAGTTTGATACCCACTTCATTCTGGCGGGAAATATAGGGGTCCAGCATGGCACCCGCGTTATCCAGCCCTGTCGATGTGGGCGCGGTATCCCCCACCTGCAGCCCTTCAATATGGTTGGCATAGACCGAGATATGCTGCCAGGGCTTGTACACCACCCCCGCCACCGGCGACAGCGCAGACTCCTGGTAGAGGTCACCCTCCAGCGCTCCGGCGTAACTGTAGTTGGCAGACTTGAGCCACTGCTGACGGCCACCGAGCGTCAGCAGCAGACGGTCATCCATAAAGCCCAGGGTGTCAGACAGCGATACCCCATCCATACGTACCCGGGAGCGCACATGGGGGTCATCCCAGTCACCGTCAGCAAACACCGTCGGCTGATAGGCGATATCCACCGGATCATAGATATTGGTCGCCGCATAAGGCCAGGCCATGGTGTAGGCGGTATTGGTACGCCGGGCAAAACCGGAATAACCCAGATTCAGCTGATGGCTGATATCACCGGTCACGAAGTTGCCCCGCACGCCGAGATTACCCGACAGCGACTGCGCCCGGTAGGGCACCCCCAGACGCAGCAGGGTGGCATTGCCGTCATCATCGTTGACCGTGGGCGACGCGTACTGCCCTACTTCCTGAGTCTTGTTGCCACCCAGTGCCGCATAGGCTGTCCACTCCGGAGTAAGCTGATACTCACCGCGCCAGAGCGCGAAGGTGGTTTCCATCTGGCTTTCGGTCCAGCCGGGCGAATAGTTGGTATCGGCGTCCGGTGCATCGGGCACTTTGGTGATAGTGCCTGCATACACCACCGAGCGCCCGGCATCGACATCCTGCTTCTGATAGCCGACATCCAGCGAGGTGTTGAAGCGTTCACCCCGGTAATCCAGACCGACGCTGGCCAGAGTGGTGCGCCGGGATTCGTTGTCGATGGCGGTGTCGCCTTCACGCTGCAACGCATTGACCCGCACACCGAACTGCTGCTCGGCGCCGAAACGGCGGCTGATATCCGCGGACAGACCAGTCTGGGCGCCGTTGCCATAATCCAGCTGCAGACGGGGCAGCGGCTCGTCGCCGGCATGTTTGGGTTCAATATTGACGGTACCGCCGATACCGGTGCCGGTGGGCGACACGCCGTTGAGGAACGCATTAGCGCCCTTGAACAGCTCTACCCGCTCAGCAATGTTGGTAGAGACTATCTGCCGCGGCAGCACACCATACAGGCCACCGTAAGACACATCCTCGCCATTCAGCTCAAAGCCACGGATCACGAATTTTTCTGCGTAGTTGCCATAGCCAAAACCCGATACCACCGAGGCATCGTTATCCAGCACCGCCGCCAGGGTTTCCGCCTGCTGGTCGCGGATCAGCCTGTCGGTGTACCCCACCACACTGAAGGGCACATTGGCCGCCTCCTGTTCACCGAGCACACCCAGCCGCCCGCCTTTGGCCACATAGCCGCCGGCATAGGTATCAGGCAGCACATCACCGCCGGTGCTGACACCCTGACCGGTGATGGATACTGCCGGCAGCAGCAGGTCATCACCGTCCGTCTTTGGGGCAGGTTGCAGGGTAAAGGCGTTGTTGCCGGTCTGCACCGCCACCAGCCCACTGCCCTGCAGCAGCACCCGCAGTGCCGCCGCGGCACTGTAGCTGCCCTGCAAGCCACTGCTCTGCAAACCGGCCGTCATGTCCGGGCGGTACGACAGCAGGATGCCGGCATGCTGGCCGAGCTGATTCAGCGCCGTATCCAGCGGACCGGCGGCAATCTGGAATGACTGCACGGCTTCCTCGGCCTGCACCGGCATGACCGCCAGCAGGGGCATGGCAACGACAGCTGCCGCCAGCAGGCGACGATGGATGGCCAGACTGAGCAGCCTGGGTTGCAGCAGGGAGTGGCGCAGAGGGGTCACAGGAATTCAGCTCCGAGAGAAGGTTTACTATCCCTGTCACCTGAGAATGAAAATCAGCTCAGTGAAATACGCTTTTTTCGCAAAAAAGTTTTTGAGGGTGCCGGATTCCAGCCACGGTGCGGTTCACTGCGTTCACCACACCCTGCGTCATCCCCGAGTCATGCAACGGATAAACCCGCCCTCTGCCATCACCTTATTGGATGTACTGAGGCATAAACCACACCGCAGTCGGACTCACCCCGCAGGATGCGCTGAGGCATAAACCGCACCGCAGCCCTCTGTCACAGCGACACTCGCCGCCGCTCAGTAAGCCGCCGCCAGATTGATCCAATACCGTGTCAGGCGCTGCTGCCGCACCGGTAACAGGGCTTCGATGGCAGCCAGAATGGCATCGGTATCCCGCAGCGGATACGTTCCCGACACCCGCAGCGCGGCAACGCCGTCATCGCAGCCCAGATGGCCACGGCGATAGCGCGCCAGCTCGGCAAGAAACTGGTCCAGACGCTGGTTACGCGCCACCAGCATGCCGTTGAGCCAGGCATCACGGCTGTCCTCCCGCGGCTGTGGGTCGTCGCTGCTGAAGCGCGAGAAACGTGTCTGCTGACCGGCCTGCAGCACCGTGCGACGGCTACCGTCCTGCACTGGCTCGATAGCCACCGCCCCGTCCAGCACAGCCACTTCAGTTTCATCCTGCTGCTGATATACCCGGAAGCGGGTGCCCAGTGCTTCCACCGTGCCCTGCTCGGTACGCACCCGCAGCGGCCGGGGGTCAACCCTCTGGTACCGCTGATGTGCACTTTCCAGCAGCACCTCACCGCGATACAGCCGCAGCCGCCTTTCACTGTCGCTGTACTGCACCGCCACCGAGGTGTTGGTGTTGAGCCATAGCAGCGAACCGTCTTCCAGCTCCACCTGACGCTGCTCGCCCGGGGCGGTGTGGTAATCAGCAATCACATCCTGCCAGGGGGTGCCCTGCCACAGCATCCAGCCACTGCCTCCGACGATCAGCAGATTGGTCAGCAGCTTCACCGCCTGACGGCGGCTGAGCGCCCGGCTCTGCTCCTGCAGGGGTAGCAGGGTGGCACGAGCCAGCCTGCCCGGCACCTGCTGCCAGCGGCCATGGATACTTTCGATGCGCTGCCAGGCCCGTTCATGTTCACTGTCGGCATCACGCCACTGCTGCAAGCGCTGCTCCAGTTCGACGGTCAGATCATCCGCCTGCAAATCGACCCACCACTGCACCGCCTGACGGGCAATATGCGGAGCGATGGGGGTGCTTTCTGAAGGATTCATGGTCATGGGTCAGGTTCCGCGTCGGTCAGTCCAGCGTGGCAAAGAAGCAACGCTCGCCGGCTCTGACCAGATAGCGTTTGACGGTGGCAACCGAGATGCCCAGCTGTTCGGCCACACAGGCATAGCTCAGGCCATCCAGCTGCACCAGCAGAAAGGTCTGCTGCACCTGAGGTGGCAGGCCATCCAGCAGGCGGTCAATTTCCAGCAGGGTTTCCAGCATTTCCGCCTGTTCTTCCAGCGAGACCGACACTTCATCAGCCATCACGGCCAATGCTTCAAGATAGGCGCGTTCTACCTGCTGACGGCGGTAATGGTTGGACAGCACGCGGCGGGCAATCGTAGTGAGGAAGGCACGCGGCTCGGCAATCTGGCTGACTTCACTGCCGGTCAGTACCTTGACGAAGGTATCCTGCGCCAGATCAGCCGCCTGCTCGCGACAGCCCAGACGACGACCAAGCCAGCCCAGCAGCCAGCGGTGGTGGTCGGAATAGAAATGATGAAACAGGCTGGCAGTGGAGCGGCTCGTGGTCATAACACTATTCTGTTCGACCGCGGCATTCGGCTCCGTGAGCGCCGTGGTCGATATACTCGACAGGTTGAGGGGGAATCATCTCAGCCGTTGTGCCGACCTCTGTCAGTACCACGGGCTGCGACGATACAGGCGTAAAGATAATGCGCCTGAGAATTGTTCGCATCTTATCAGCCATTGACGCGCAGAAACAAGTGGTCACTTTCTATGCAAAGTGTTTTCGCTGATGGCGGCGAACCATGCTCAGCCATCGCCTTGTGCCCTGTTATCACGCCTGCAGACGGCCAACAACGGCGGCCTCCAACCTGAATGGCGGGGTGTGGCCATCCGGCAACTGCCCTACAATAGCTGGCCTTTGCCTGCCTGAGCAGAGCACCGGCAGAGACAGGATAACCGGGGGAAACATGGACGACCTGATCGCCACCATCACACAGCTGACCCAGCAGCAGAGCACGCTGCCCTTCGCGGTGTACTCCTCGTTTCATGAGCAGACGCTGGTCAACGTGCCGATTGCCAGACCCTTGCTGATCTTTGTTCTCAGTGGCGAGAAGGAGCTGGGCAGGGAGCCGCGCTCGCGCTGCCAGAAGGGGGAGTTTGTCTTTCTGTCTGACAGCTATGCCATCGACATTCGCAATATCCCCAGAGACAAACCCTACTTCGCGCTGATCCTAGAGTTCGATGCAGCTGACTTCAGTGACCTGCCCGCCGTGGTGGAGGACAGGCTGGCGTACTTTATCGGTACCACCGGTCTGGAACTGCAGCAGTGGCTGCAGCAGTTTGTGCAGATTGCCAGCTGGGCCCCCGCGGCCATGATCGCCCTGCGCAGACGCGAGTTGCTCGCCCTGTTGTTTCATCTGGGTTATACCGCCGTCACCCGGATGAAAGGCAAACCGACCATCAGCCAGAAAATCAACGACCTGTTCCGGGCCAACCGTTTTCAGGACATCAGCGTCGAGGATCTCTGTGCCCGGCTGGCCATGAGCGACTCCACCCTGCGGCGCAAGCTGCGTCAGGAACAGACCAGCGTGATGGCCATCAAGGACCGCGCCCGTCTGGGCCACGGCCTGCATCTGCTGCAAACCACCGATGACAGCATCAATCTGATCTCTGACCGCTGCGGTTATCAGTCGCAGTCTCGCTTTACCCAGCGCTTCAAAGCCCAGTTCGGGCTGACGCCCACGGAGCTGCGCAAGACCCGCAAAAGCAGCGTGGAGCAGCAGCCCTGAGCCTGCGCGCAGCAGAGTGTGAGTCTGTGATCAGGGACGCTGATAGAGCGCCTCCAGTGTCGCCGACCCCAGCGCACTGGCTTTGACCATATAGCCGGTCAGGGCGGCGGAGGCATTGGCCGGCAGCTCCAGCGTATGTGCCAGCGCGTACACGGTGAACTGATAGCGGTGGGCATGATCACCCGCGGGCGGGCAGGCGCCACCAAAACCCGGCTGGCCATAGTCATTGTTACGCTGCACCGCCCCGGCAGGCATCAGCTGTCTGGCCGGATCACCGGCACCGGTCGCCAGAGAGCTGACCCCGGCAGGAATGTTCACCACCTGCCAGTGCCACCAGCCGCTGCCCGTTGGCGCATCAGGATCATAGGCAAACACGGCAAAGGCTTTCGTGCCTGCCGGTGCGCCTGACCACGACAGCTGCGGTGACAGGTTATCGCCACTGCAACCAAAGCCCTGATATTCCTGACGGCTGGTCAGGGGCTGGCCATTGGCCATATCGGTGCTGGTCAGTTCAAATGCCCCTGCATTCGCCGCTACGGCGCCCAGCATCATTGCAGGAAAGGCCATTCTGGCTGCGAAAGTGCTCATAAAACGCTCCGTGAATAACAGTGAAAGAAGGCGTTTATGCTAACCAGCCACCGGCGGGTAAATTATCCGCAAAACAGCCAGGTTTTAGCCCATTTCCTTCAAGTTGCCCCTCTTTTCCTGAACGCGGCGGGCATCCGCGCATAATGAGCGGGGTTAGGGTTTGCCCCTCCGCCAGCCATCATGTGTGGACCGATGGCTGGAGCGTGGTGGCATCCCGCTGCGCATCCTCAGCAGGCTCACCGGTATCGATGATCTGCCCCCGCTGCCAGCCGCCGCCCAGCGCCTTGTAAAGATCCAGCGCCGCACTGAGACGGCTGAGCTGAATATCCACCAGACTGGACTGGGCACTGAACAGTGTGCGCTGGGCATCCAGCACCGCCAGCAGTTCATCTGCCCCTTCGCGATAACGCAGCTCCGCCAGCCGCAGACTGCGCTGTGACTCCGCCACGATCTGCCGCTGCAACTGTTCCTGATCAGCGGTCAGCCGGGTATTGCCCAGCGCATCTTCTACTTCTTTCAGGGCCGTCAGCACCGCGCTGCGGTAGTTATCCACCAGCTGCCGCCGACGCGACTGACTGATCGCCACCTGACTGCGCCGCTGGCCACCATCAAACAGGCTCTGGGCCAGTGACCCCGCCAGACTGACACTGTTGGCCGGATTAGCCAGCGACAGCAGGGCCGCGGTGGAAACGCCCAGCGATGACGACAGCTGTACACTCGGCAGCAAGGCTGCGCGGGCTGCCAGCACATCGGCGTCGGCCGCAGCCAGATCGGCTTCAGCGCTGGCCAGATCGGGCCTGCGTGTCAGCAGCTCACTGGGTAAACCGGCGCTGATCGCTGGCGGCTGGATGGCATCCAGTGCCAGATGTTCTGCCAGCACCGGCGTTTGCGGCGTCTGCCCGAGCAGGATGGCCAGTGCACTGCGGGTCTGCCTTGCCCGCACCCGCAGCGGCAGCAGGGCCGCCTGCTGGTTGAGCACAGTATTACGCTGCTGGCTGACATCCAGTGCCGTGGCCATACCGTTGCGGAAGCGCGCCTCAACGATCTTCATCACCCGTGCGGCGATCTGCAGGTTGTCCTCGGCCAGCGCGATCTGCTTATCCAGCGCCAGCACGTTGAAGTAGGCATCAGCCACCGCACTGGCCAGACTCAGGCGGCTGGCCTGATAGTCAAAGCGGCTGGCCGCCAGACTGGCGCGGGCACTGTCCCGCTCAGCCGCCAGTCTGCCCCACACATCGACTTCATAACTGATGGCCAGACTGCCGCTGGAACTGCGGCTTTGCTGGCTGTCGCCCGCGCTGGACTCACTGCGGCGCCAGTCGCTGCCAAGCGCAGCACTCACGCTGGGAAACAGCGAAGCCCCCGCCACATTGACCGCCAGCTCGGCCTGTCGCACCTGTTCCAGCGTGCTGTGCAGATCAGGGCTGTGGGCCAGCGCCTGAGTGATCAGCTGATCCAGCTCAGCGGCATGAAAACCCTGCCACCACTGCTGCTCCAGCACACTGCCCTTTGCTTCATCCGGCTCCTGCCACTGCGCTGGCAGCGCCATCGCCACCTGAGTGCGGGGTTCGCTGATCACACAACCGCCGAGCAGAGTCAGGCTCAGGGCCAGCGCACTCAGACGCAGAGGACGCCCGTTGTGGTGAGCCATGCCGGTGACGGCGGAAGAGACGGTGGATAACGCGCGCTGACTCATGGACATACTGCCTGTGGATAAAATAGTCATCGCCCTGCCCTCACTCGCTGGCCAGTGCCACGACCGGATCAAGGCGGGCCGCCTTGCGTGCCGGCAGATAGCCAAACACCAGACCGGTGGCAAAGGCACAGCCAAAGGCCAGCACCACCGGCAGCAGGGAGAAGCGGATGGAAGTACCAAGCGCATCCAGCAGGGCCGCCACGCCGAGGCCACCGGCCACACCGAGCAGCCCGCCGAGGGCCGACACCACCATCGCTTCAATCAGGAACTGCTGCTGAATATTGCCGGTACGGGCGCCCGTGGCCATGCGAATACCGATTTCGCGGGTACGCTCGGTGACGGACACCAGCATGATGTTCATCACCCCGATACCACCGACCAGCAGCGAAATGGCGGCGATGGAGCCGAGCAGGACGGTTAGGGTGTTCTGCGTGGCCGAAGCGGTCTCGATGATCGAGGCCATGTTACGAATCTGGAAATCCTCCAGCTGATGACGCTCCAGCAGCAGCTTGGACACCGCAGCCTGGGTATCGTCGATCTGCTCGACATCCTCCGCCGCCACCGTGACGTTGCGCAGGTACTTCTGCCCGAACAGGCGCAGGCTGCCGGTGGAGTACGGCACAAAGATCACATCGTCCTGATCCTGCCCCATCGGCGAGGCGCCACGCTCACTCATAATGCCGATCACCTGAAACAGGATGGCGTTGAGCATCACGTACTGGCCCAGCGGGTCGCGGTCAGGGAACAGTGCCTGTGCCACGGTCTTGCCCAGCACCGCCACGGTGGCGTACTGCGCCTCATCCTCACTGGTGAAGAAGGTGCCTTCCGCCAGCGGCCAGTTGCGCGCCAGCGTGAACTGGGCAGAGGTGGCATTGGTTTCGGTGGCGTGATCATTGCCCCCGGCGCGGGCGGTGACGGTGCCGGTCAGCTCGGGAATCGCCGCCAGCACATTCGGCAGCTCGCTGATGGCCCGCACATCGGCCTCCACCAGCGTCGCCACCGTACTGCGGCCGCGCTGATTGGGCGCACCCGGACGCACCAGCAGCAGGTTGGACCCCATGGCGCTGATGCGGTCGATGACCGCTTGTTTGGCGCCGTCGCCAATGGCCAGCATGGTGATGACCGAACCAACGCCGATGACGATACCAAGCAGGGTCAGGACGGTGCGAAAGACATTGGCATGCAGCGCCCGCAACGCCATACGGGCGGCCTCGGTGATGTCCACCAGTGGCCGGTGCTGTTCTTCTGCCGGGCGAAAGTCACGGCTGACGCCCTTCTGACGCGCACCGGCTTTGGGGAGCGAGTCACTGAGAATATGGCCGTCACGAATCTCGATAATGCGGTCGGCATGTTCGGCCACCTGACGGTCATGGGTGATCAGAATGACGGTGTGGCCATCGGCCGACAGCTGCTGCAGCAGTGCCATCACGTCTTCGCCGCTACGGCTGTCAAGCGCACCGGTCGGCTCGTCAGCCAGAATAATCTGGCCGCCGTTCATCAGCGCCCGGGCAATGGAGACCCGCTGCTGCTGACCACCGGACAGCTGGCTGGGGCGGTGATCCTGCCGGTTTTCCAGCCCCAGCGAAGTCAGCAACTCCGCCGCCCGCTGCTGACGCTGCTCGGCAGGCAGGCCGGTGTAGATCGCCGGCACCTCGACGTTCTCCCGCGCGGTGGCGGTGGCGATCAGGTTATAGCTCTGGAACACGAAGCCGAAGGACTCCCGTCGCAAGCGCGCCAGCTCATCGCCCTGCAGGGTGGACACATCTTCTCCCCGAAAGCGGTACTGGCCACTGCTGGCCTGATCCAGACAGCCGAGAATATTCATCAGGGTCGACTTGCCCGAACCGGACGTGCCCATGATGGCGACAAACTCACCGGCATGGATCTGCAGGTCGATGCCATGCAGCACCTCGACTTCCAGATCACCGTTACGAAAAGTCTTGGTAATACCCTGCAGGGCAATCAGCGGTGTGGCTGACTGGCTAGCAACATCGGCTGCGGAAACGGGCCGGGAGGAGATCATCTGGCTCACAGGCGCATCCTCGACTCAGGCCCTGCCGGCGGCGTGCCGACACCACTGCGCTGGCCACTGCGATTGCCACCGGCGACATTGGGCAGCAGCACCTGCTCACCTTCATTCAGACCCGACAGGATCTGCGCCTGAATACGGTTGGTGACGCCCACTTCGACACTGCGCTCTTCCACCGAGCCATCGGCCTTCAGTACCTTGACTCTGGCCGGATGCGGACGACCGCCACCGGCCATCCCTGCACTGCTGCGTTCGGCACCGGCCATCGGCGCGGCTGATGCAGGGGCTGGGGCTGGGGCTGCCTTGTCACCACTCCCGCCCGCACCGTTAGCGCCCGCCGCACCTTCGCGTCGGCGCGGTGTACTCATTTCCAGCGCCGCCGCCGGCACCAGCAAGGCATCCCGGGCGGCTCCCACCACAAAAAACACCTGCGCGGTCATCTGCGTCATCAGCGCACCGCGCGGATTGGGGACATCAAACAGGGCGTTGTAGAGCACTACGTTATTGGTCACCGTCGGCGTCGGCTCGACCTTACGCAGGGTGCCTTCCCAGCGCCTGCCCTGACTGCCCAGCGTGGTGAAGTACACCGCCATGCCGACCTTGAGTTTGCTGATGTCCGCTTCCGACACCTGGGTCTGGACGGTCATGGTCGACAGGTCGGCGATCTGCAGGATCACCGGCGCCTGCTGATTGGAATTGAGGGTCTGGCCTTTGCGCGCCGAGATCGACACGACAGTACCGGACATCGGTGCGTAGATACGGGCATAGCCCAGATTGGCCTGATCGCCGCGCAGGGTGGATTCGGTCTGGTCGATCTGTGCCTTCAGCGCTTCGATCTGGGCTTTGGCCGAACGCAGCTCGGCCTCGGCGGTCTGGAAGGTATCGGTGGAGGTAGCCTGCTCGGCCAGCAGGTTTTTCTGGCGTTTGTACTGTAGCCCTGCCAGCGTCAGCTGCGACTGTTTTTCTTCCAGCTGGGCTTTGAGATTGCGCAGCTGCGCACGGCTGGAGTCGACCCTGGCCTGCAGCACAGTGGGGTCAATTTCTGCCAGCAGGTCACCTTCCTTCACCTGATCTCCCACTTCCACATGGATGGTGGTGAGCTGCCCCGACACCTGCGCGCCGACATCCACATAGTCGCGGGGCTGCAGGGCGCCGGTGGCAGTGACCAGATTCTCCAGATCACCCCGCTGTACCGTGGCGGTCAGCCGGGCCTGCTGCTGACTGGCGGGGGCCTGATAGTAACGCCAGCCGCCATAGCCTCCGGCCGCCAGCACAATGGCCAGGGTCAGGCCCGACAGCCAGGGGCGACGGCGCGTGTGTTTACTGTTGGTCTTGCTCATCAACCGCTACTTCCTCAATCCGGCGACGCTGCAGAGATGCTGGCTCTGCGGTTGCACTGTTTTACGCAGGGAGAACCACCCCAACTGCGAAGGCGTCTCATTTAACCTTTGCTTACGGTTAATTTACAGCGTCCATGCACATTTCCCGCCAGTGCTTTATGACACGGCGTTGCACAGGCGATGTCCTGTAAGCCGCTGTCACGCAGCCACTCCACTGCGGCCAGCGGGCCACGCAAACAGACTATGGATATAAAAAATCGGTATTTATTGGAATAAGAGATTCAATTTATATTCCAAAAACGCAATTTAGCTGATTAATCCTTGAGCAACAGCTGATTCCCTGGTGGAAGACAGAAGCAAAGGACGCCCCCTGTTCCTGCAGCAAACGGACGGACACCATGAACCTGCAACAACTTCGCATCGTCAGAGAGACCGCCCGTCGTCAGTTCAATCTGACCGATGTGGCCAATGCGCTCTACACCTCACAGTCAGGGGTCAGTAAACATCTCAAGGATCTGGAAGAAGAACTCGGCGTCGAGCTGTTCGAGCGCAAGGGCAAGCGCCTGCTCGGCCTGACCGCACCGGGAGCCCAGCTGCTGGGCATGGCCGAACGCATCCTGCTGGAAGCGGAAAACATGAAGCGTCTGGCACGCCAGTATGTGCAGCAGGATGAAGGGCGGCTGGCCATTGCCACCACCCATACTCAGGCACGCTATGCCCTGCCGCGAATCATCAAGGCGTTCAAGCTGGAATTCCCCAAGGTCCATCTGGAACTGCACCAGTGCGGCCCTGATGAAATCGTCTCGCTGCTGAAAGCCGGTCAGGTCGATATAGGTATCGCCACCGAGGCATTGCCCAACGAAGGCAATGCCTTTGTCTGCTTCCCCTTTTACAGCTGGCAGCATTCGGTGGTAGTGCCGTGCAACCATCCCCTCACCCAGCTGAGTCAGCCGACGCTGGCCGATCTGGCCGAATACCCGGTGATTACCTATCACGAAGGCTATACCGGCCGTACCCGTATCGACGCGGTGTTCGCCGATGCCGGACTGACGCCGGACGTGGTGATGTCGGCGGTGGATGCCGACGTGATCAAAACCTATGTCGAACTGGGCATGGGTATTGGCATCATCGCCTCGATGGCTTACACCGCCGAACGTGACACCCTGCTGCAGTGCCTGCCGGTGGAATCGCTGTTCAGCCTCAACACCACGCAGATCGCGCTGCGTCGTGGCCATTTCCTGCGTCAGTACGCCTATCGCTTTCTCAACTACTGCAGCGATGAACTGGATCAGGACAGCGTACAGCAGGCACTGGCCAGCACTGAGCCGGGACAGCGCCTTTAACGGCGGGGCGAATATACAAAGCAGAAATCCTTGGTTCGGCAGCGGCGTGGCGCTGCCTAGACTGAGCCTCTGACTCAGCCCGGAAGGACCAGCCCATGAAAGCCCGCCACGCACTCAGCGCCAGACACGATGTCAATTACCGCTATGACAGTCCCCGCTATGACAGCCACTGCCATCACTGCCGCGGCACCGTGATCGAAATCCGCCCCGGCCCCGCGCTGTCAGCGCTGCGTTTGCAAACTCGTGACGGCATCGTCACGGCACTGGTGTCCAGTCGTCAGCTGCAGCGCCTGCACATCCGTGTTGGCAGCCAGGTCGGCGGCCAGTTGCGCCACGGCAATCTGCTGCTGGCCACCCATTGATTGCTCTGCCGTACCGGTCGGTGACGTGCGAGCCAAGGAGAGAGTGATGACCCCTTACCACTATCTGATCGTGCCCGGCTGGCAAGGTTCGGGCGAACAGCACTGGCAGAGCTACTGGCAGCACTATCTGCCCAACTACCAGCGGGTCGAGGTAAGCGACTGGCAGCAACCCCAGCGTGAAGACTGGATACCGGCACTGGACCACGCCATTCGCCGTTGCGCCGGGCCGGTCATCCTGATTGCCCACAGTCTGGGTTGCATCAGCACCGCACACTGGGCGGCAGGTGCCAGTACGGCGTTGCGACAGAAAGTCAAAGGTGCGTTGCTGGTGGCACCCGCCGATGTCGAACGCGACGGCTGCCCCGAGGCCCTGCGGCCTTTTGCACCGATCCCGACCGCAGCGTTGCCGTTTGCCGCCCAGGTGGTGGGTTCCAGCAACGATTACGCCGCCAGCGAAGCCCGCGCCCGTGAGCTGGCCAGGCTATGGGGGGCCGACGTGGCCATTCTGCCCGGTGCGGGCCATATCAACGTCGCCTCTGGACATCATCGCTGGGCCGAAGGGCTGAGCTATCTCGATCAGCTGGAGCAGCGTCTGGACCAGCAACGCAGCCCGTGGCAGCGGATGGCGTCATAAAGCGGTGTGCCATTGCCGCCGCTTACGAGGGCGCATTCGCTATGCGGGGGAGAAGCATTTCGCAACCCGCTGTTCCGTTCACTTTTGCACCTTCACCGCTATACTGACCGGCAACCTGCAAAGGCGCTGACCACAGCGCCAGCTCTGATCAAGTTAGCGGAACCCTGACCATGACCCTGCTGCGTACCTCCCTGCTGTCCACCGCACTGCTGAGTGCCGTGCTGTCGCTGTCGGCCCATGCCGATTCCGACGCCTTCAAGAAACTGAATTACGATGACTCGCGCACCGCGCTGGTACTGGTCGAGCTGGGCGGTCAGTGCAACGTCAATGCCCGCGAGCAGGACGACAGCTGGATTCAGGCGGCCCTGGCCACCAACAAGGGCCCCATCTCCGCCGCCACGCAGGCGCTGCGCGAAGACAAACCCGATAAATACATGGATGCCCTGAAGCATCTGCAGTGCCCGGCGCAGTAAGCCACCCGCACGATAGAAAACGGAGCCCATGAGCTCCGTTTTGCTGACCAGCCTGATCCTTTCGTCCATGAATCACTGGACTTACGGACATCACACCGACAAGAAAGTTGTTGTATTGTGAGCAGACGCCGCTGGCCACTACCCATCACCACCGTGCAGATGCCAGATCGCGTTGAGGGGCAAGCATGAACAGACAACAGGCTCTTGAGCTGTTAAGCCGCAGCAAACCCGAGCTGCAGGTGCGCTTTGGCGTCACCAGCCTTGCCCTGTTCGGCTCGACGGTCCGCGATACGGCCAGCAATGACAGTGATATCGATGTGCTGGTGGACTTTGATGGCCCTGCCACGTCAAAACGCTATTTCGGCGTGCAGTTCTATCTGGAAGACCTGTTTGGCTGCCCGGTTGATCTGGTCACCGAGAAAGCCTTGCGGCCGGAGCTCCGCCCCTTTATCGACAAGGAGCGCGTTAATGTCTGATGGATCACCACGAGAGTGGCGCTTTTACCTCGATGACATGATCGACTTTGCCGGGAAAGTCCAGTCGTATACGGAAGGGTTCGACCAGACTCGCTTTCAGGCCAGTGGCATCACCTATGATGCCACTCTGCGAAATCTGGAGTTGATTGGCGAAGCGGCGAAACACATTCCTGCCGAAATTAGGGCTGACCATGCAGAGATTCCCTGGCGCATGATCATTGCGACACGCAATCGGCTCATTCACGGCTATCTGGGCATCGACAACGACACACTCTGGAGCATCATCCGTGATGATATTCCAGAGCTACTCCCAAGACTGCTTGAGCTGAAACGTCGTCATTATCCTGACTAACACCCTCACCCCAGCTGCTCACTGAACACCCGTGCACCGTGGGGGCGCAGCCAGGCCTGTTCCCCCTGCACCAGCCCCAGCTCGCGGAAGCGGTATTTCGGCAGCTCCGCGTGAATCACCTCCTCACTGCCCTGCTGACGTAACTCCAACCGTACCGTTGGCCCCACCACCGTTACCAGTTCCAGTTGCGCGCGCAGGCTGTTGGGTGTGGCTTCGGCAAACAGGTCCAGCTCATGGGGGCGCACGTACAGCTGCCCCTGCTCACTGTGATCGCCCGGCTGCGCCAGTGGCAGCACCATGCCTGCCACCTCTGCCACGCCCTGATGAATACGTGCCGGGAAGCGGTTAACGCTGCCCAGAAACTGATAGACGAAGGGGTTGGCCGGATGATCGTAAACCTGCTCCGGTGAGCCGTCCTGCTCGACCCGGCCCCGGTTCATCACCACCACCCGGTCGGACACCTCCATCGCTTCTTCCTGATCGTGGGTGACAAACACGCTGGTGACGTGAATCTCGTCATGCAGCCGTCGCAGCCAGCGCCGCAGCTCGGCCCGCACCTTGGCATCGAGAGCACCAAAGGGTTCGTCCAGCAGCAGTACCTTGGGTTCCACCGCCAGTGCCCGCGCCAGCGCAATGCGCTGACGCTGGCCGCCAGACAGTTGTGATGGATAGCGGGCAGCGGTCCAGTCCAGCTGTACCAGCTCCAGCAGGCTCATCACCTTCTTGCGGATCGTCGCCTTGTCGGGGCGCACGGCGCGCGGTTTGACCGTCAGGCCGTAGGCCACGTTGTCAAACACGGTCATATGACGGAACAGCGCATAGTGCTGGAACACAAAACCGACACCGCGCTCGCTGACATGACGATCGGTGCTGTCTTCACCGTGCAGCAGGATGCGACCGCTGTCGGCGGCTTCCAGACCGGCAATAATCCGCAGCAGGCTGGTCTTGCCGGAGCCGGATGGCCCCAGCAGCGCCGTCAGCTGGCCGTCTTCAATGGACAGGCTGACGTTATCGACGGCGACAAAATCACCGAAGCGTTTATTGATCTGTTGAATCTCGATACTCATGGTGTGTCTCCCACCGGTCAGTCTCTATCAGTGCGCACCATGGCGGCGGCGTTCGTCTTGCCATTCGATCAGGGTCTTGATGGCGATGGTCAGCAGGGCCAGACCTGTCATCAGCGAGGCCACGGCAAAGGCCGCGGTAAACAGGTATTCGTTGTAGAGCACTTCGATATGCAGCGGCATGGTGTTGGTTTCACCGCGAATCCGCCCGGATACCACCGCCACGGCGCCGAACTCGCCCATGGCGCGGGCATTACACAGGATCACGCCGTAGATCAGCCCCCACTTGATATTGGGCAGGGTGACCCGCCAGAAGGTCTGCCAGCCACTGGCCCCGAGGGTCAGGGAGGCCTCTTCCTCTTCCTTGCCCTGCTGCTGCATCAGCGGGATCAGCTCACGGGCGACGAAGGGCAAGGTACCAAACACACTGACGATGACGATGCCCGGTACGGCAAAGATCACTTTCAGGTTGTGTTCCGCCAGCCAGGGCCCGAGCCAGCCATGGGCACCGAACAGGATGACGAAGATCAGCCCCACCACCACCGGCGAAATGGCAAAGGGCATATCAATCAGCGAAATCAGAACCGGCTTGCCACGGAAATCAAACTTGGCGATGGCCCAGGCGGCAGCGACGCCGAAGATCACGTTCAGCGGCACCACAATCACCACTACCAGCAGGGTCAGACGAATTGCCGAACGGGCATCGGCATCGTTCAGCGCCTGCCACCACACGGCCAGCCCGCGCTCAAAGGCGCTGTACAGCACCACGGTCAGGGGCAGCAGCAGAAAGGTGGCCAGAAAAGCGACGGCGATACCGATCAGGGTCCAGCGCAACCAGCGCGGTTCTTCAGTAGCGCGCTGCCAGCGCCGGGCGACCGGCACAGCACCGGCAGCCAGCTCATCAGCGGCATCATGGGTCAGGGAATTCATGCATCTCTCTCCGTTCTCGTCACCACCCGCCCCTCAGGCACGGCGGCTGGCCCAGGCCTGCAGGCCATTAATCAGCAGCAACAGGACAAAGGCAGATAACAACATCACCGTGCCGATGGCCGCCGCGCCGTGGTAGTCGAACTGCTCGGCCTTGGCGACGATCAGCAGGGGCGTGATTTCGGTGCGGTAAGGCATGTTGCCGGAAATAAACACCACCGAGCCGTACTCACCGATAGCGCGGGCAAAGGCCAGGGCAAAACCGGTCAGCAGCGCTGGCAGCAGGGCAGGTAGCATCACCCGGCGCACCGTGGTGAAACGGCTGGCGCCCAGGCTGGCCGAGGCTTCCTCCAGTTCCGCCTGCAGGTCTGCCAGCACCGGCTGCACGGTGCGCACCACAAACGGCAGGCCGATATAGGTCAGCGCCATGACCACGCCCAGCTGGGAATAAGCGATCTTGATACCGAAGGGCTCCAGATACTGACCAATCCAGCCGCTTTTGGCATACAGCGTTACCAGTGCGATACCGGCAACCGCCGTGGGCAGGGCAAAGGGCAGATCGACCAGCGCATCGAGCAGACGCTTACCGGGAAACTGGTAGCGCACCAGCACCCAGGCCACCAGCCCGCCAAACAGCAGATTGATGCTGGCCCCCGCCAGCGAGGCCAGCAATGACAGGCGGTAGGAAGCCAGCACCTGCGGATGGGTGACAGCAGCGACAAAGTCGTGCCAGCTCATGCTGAGGGTAAACAGCAGCAGGCTGGCGACCGGCAGCAGGAAAATCAGACCGAGATAGAACAGGGTGAAGCCAAGGGTCAGGCCAAAGCCGGGAATGACCCTTGGGGTGCGATTAAGCGGAACAGTGGCAGACATGGCATCACTCCGAGGCAAAGGGATAAGCGATCGACCGGCAGCCTGCCTTGGCGGTATGCCGGTCGCGCAGCATGGATGGCGGATTACTTCGGTGCGGTTTCCGCCAGAATCCGGTCAAACACCCCGCCGTCATTGAAGTGTTTCTGTTGTGCCTGCTGCCAGCCACCGAAGGTGTCATCGACGGTGATCAGATCCAGCTGGGGAAACTGGCTGGCAAACTCCGCCGCCACCTTCGGGTCGGTCGGCCGGTAGAAGTTACGTGCGGCAATACGCTGTGCCTCTTCGCTGTACAGCCCCTGCAGATAGGCGGTCGCCACTTCGCGGGTGCCGTGCTTGTCGACGTTCTTGTCCACTACCGCCACCGGCGGCTCGGCCAGAATACTGAGGGACGGCACGACGATGTCGAACTCACCCTTGCCCAGCTCATTGACCGACAGGAAGGCTTCGTTTTCCCAGGCAACCAGCACATCGCCAAGGCCACGCTGAACGAAGGTATTGGTGGCACCACGGGCTCCGGAATCCAGTACCGGCACATGTTTGAAAATGTCACGGACGAAGTCATAAGCCTTCTCTTCACTGCCGTATTTCTTCAGCGCATAGCCCCAGGCCGCCAGATAATTCCAGCGGGCGCCGCCGGACGTTTTGGGGTTGGGGGTGATGACTTCTACATCGTCACGCACCAGATCATCCCAGTCCCGGATGTGCTTGGGGTTGCCCTTGCGTACCAGCAGCACAATGGTGGAGGTATAGGGTGAACTGTTGTGCGGCAGGCGGGCCTGCCAGTTGTCGGGGATCAGCCCGGCCTTCTGGCGCAGGGCATCGACGTCATAACCCAGTGCCAGGGTGACCACATCAGCCTCCAGGCCATCAATCACCGCCCGCGCCTGTCCTCCTGATCCGCCATGAGACTGACGGATATCCACACGTTGCTGGTGGCTCTGTTGCCACTGCTGGCTGAACCAGCCGTTGTATTCACGGTACAGCTCGCGGGTCGGGTCATAGGACACGTTCAGCAGCGAAATATCGGCGGCACGTGCGCTCTGGCTGGCCACGCTCAGCAGCGTGGCGGCAGTGAATGCGGCGAGGCCAGCCCGACGCAGAAATGTCCGGCGACCAGTGGTCGCCGCAACGGGCAATAGGGTTCCTGTCACCTTGCTCATGGTGCTCTCTCCATCCGTCACATCAGGTTTTTGGGTCAGCACTTCCGGGGGTCCGGTCAGCACAGGTTGCAGCAGCAGAGCGAGGGCTCGTCAGCGACTCGCGGGGAAAACGGGGGTTATCTGGAAGCGCGCGGCTAAGACAGGCGCAGTTTTTCACGCCGTTCCAGCTGCACCAGCTTGCCCTGGTGATACACCAGTTCGAGGGTGCCGAATTCAATATGGCCGATCAGCTCATGCAGGGCGGTGGACAGTTGCAGCAGAGACTGCTGCCGGCGCTCATCCAGGGGGGCACTGTGATGCGCCTCATCGTGTAAATGACTGGCGCCTGCTGGGTGTCTGCTCATGCTCGGCTTCCTCATGCAAAATTCATTACAACGGGCGGGATCGCCTCGCTGCCCCGTGGGTGGGGCGGCGTGTTGCCTGAGAGCCATAGTAGGCAGTCGGGCCTTATTCCCTAACCAAGGAAATACGCATTGCTTATTCTGATTTCTGCATAAGGCCGGTCATGATGACCGTTCTGGGTGATAGCGCACGATCCGCACTGGGGGGGAAGACAGAGGGGTAAACATCAGCGGCCGTCCTGCCAGAGGGCAGAGACGGCCGCCAGCGTGACGACTGCGTTACTTGGCGCAGTAGGAGGCGACGGTACTTTCCATCCATGACTTGGAACCGACATAGATGGCGTTAACGGTGTTCATCTGCTCTTCGGAGATGGCCTTCATGTCCTTGTAGAATTCCACCATCGAATCCACCTGCACCGACTTCCAGGCTTCCGGGGTCGTGGCCTCAGTGATGGATTTGAAATAGCTGTCGCTGGTGCCTTTCAGGGTGGTCAGCGCCGCGCTCTGATCGGCCTGCATACGCTTCACCGCCGCCGAGGAAATCTCCTCCAGCGATTTAACCGATGACATCATCAGTTCGGGGTCGAACATATGCTTGATCATCGCCTGCGCGGTGGCCGACGGGTCATCACCGAAGCGCTCCTTGATGGAGGTCGTGATCTGCAGATAGTCCTTCACCGGGGTGATGGCCTGCAGGGTTGTCACGTAGTTGTTGACGGCATCCGTGACGATGGCCGTGATCTGTTTGAACGCATCCACGCCTTCAGGGCTGGTTTTGGCTTTCATCTCAAATATCCTCTGCTTAGCTGGTACGAAGGGAGCGGCGTTGCGCTCCGCGGGTGGTGACTCTGTTGGTGGTACTGACTTCCCTGTGCGGGTGCTTACTGCACTGGCTGGGCCAGACGATCAATCATGGCCTTGATCGCCGCCAGCTGCGGTGCGTCCCTGGTGTAGAAATCGGGATTGGCCGGGTTGGTGGCGCTGTAGCCCCAGAAATCCCAGCAGCCTTTGGGGTTGTAGGGTTTGCCGGCACCCTGCGAGGGTTCGGCCTGGGGATAGAGAATCACCAGCTTGTTGGTGTCGGCCATCTCGTTGTAGCCGGTGGTGGTGTAGTACTCATTACCGATCACCTTGTAGCCCTGTTCGCAGCCGTGCAGGGCAATATGCAGACGGCAGCCGCCCTGCTCACAGGCCGTGGGAACATAGAGGTAAGCGTTATCACTCATGCTGGTGCTGCTGGTCGGCAGAAACGCCTTCTGATCCACCTGCAGCAATGTGCCGGTGGCGCTGGCTGCCGGCGGATTGACGGGCCCTTCATCAGCATAGATCTGCTGAATGATGGCATCGGCCTGTTCGGTCGGCGGGCAGTAGTTGATATAAGGCGGCTTGGTCAGGCTGCAGGTGGTATCAGACTTGCTGTTGGTGATGAAAGCATGGCCTGCGGCCACATCCTTGATGTACTCGATATTGGCTGCGGGCACCCCAAGCTGGGTCAGGTACTGGTAGTTGGCATCCATCACCATGGTGGTCACGGTGGTGTCTTTGGTGCCGCTGAACATGTAGATATGGTCGTCGCTGAGGTTGCTGGTGGGGTCAATACTGCCGGCGGCGACCAGCTGCTGCGTTTTGGCCAGCAATGCCGGCACATTGGGGCCGACCGATGGCGTCAGCGGGTTCATACAGGCACCGGTGGCATTCTGCAGATAGGTGTTGAATGACCAGGAGCCGGCACAGTAATAAGGGCCACCGGCAACGATGCCCGCCCCCTTCATGATGTCGGAAAAGACGATATAGACCTGTGAGGTCATAAAAGCGCCGGACGACAACCCCGACACCGAGGTTTCCTTCAGGTTGATACCGAGGGCCGGCATCTCCACCGTGGTGTCGGCCTGTGCCGACGCGGCCAGCGCCGAGCACAGCAACACGCCTGCCAGGGCGGTCTGGACGGTACGGCGTAAAACGGCCAGGGGATGAAATAACGGACGCTGAGCTGAACGGGTATTCATGATGTCATCCTTTTATTGACTGCATGTAATACAACCAGAAGCCAGACAACCAACAGGCTTATTCAGGAAGCAGAAAGGCGGGCGAATCTCGGCAATACCTTTATTGCGACAAAGGCTGACATCGCGAATAGCACGGGCAGTCTATATTCTAACCAGCTGCCCGTGACAATATTGCTGCCATTTCCTGACAGCCATTATTAAGTCTTCCTTTTCAGGTGATACCGGATAACGCCAGTGCCGCCAGATTGCATGCAATGCCGCCACCCGCCTGCCTTTCCACCACTGTCATTACCTGTTTATCACGCATACGCACAAAACGCAGCAGGTAAAATACTTTCTGACACTGGCAAGAGACGATAAAGAAACACAACGGCACTGCAGCATATTGTTTTTTCGATAGTTTTTATTTTTATTCAGCATCCATTAAGACATATCTATTTTTCTAATAAGCGCACTCAGTGCGCATAATATTTTCATATATCAGCGCCATCCATTTGTTCCACATTTTTATAAACCTCTGACTTTTATGGATAAATAAATACCGCACCGGTTGACGAGTGCCTATTCGATGGTACTGGCGCCTTTTGCACAAATACTGATAACCAATCCCGCTTTGCATATTTCCGCTGCGAGCTGCCGCCCGCCACACTGACTCCATTCCTGCAAGGCTGACTTGCCTGCTGCACCCCGGACTGGAGTATTACCATGAATGTCATCACCGTACTGGGCAGCCCCCTGCCCGATTCCACTACCGCCGCACTGGCGACCCTGGCCGAGGCCGGCCTGCGCACGGCAGGCATCCACACCGAGCGCTTCACGGTGCAGGACTTTGACGCCCAGGCCCTGCTGTTCGGCCACTTTGATCATTACAGCGTGCGTGAATTCCAGCAGCGTCTGCGCGAGGCCGACGGCGTGATTGTGGCCACGCCGGTCTATCAGGCGTCGTTCTCCGGTCTGCTCAAGCTGATGCTTGATCTGATCCCGCAGCAGGCACTGGCCGACAAATGGGTACTGCCGCTGGTCAGTGGCGGCTCGGCAGCGCATCAGCTGGTGCTGGACTACGCCCTGAAGACCGTGCTGGCCGCCCTCGGTGCCCGCCAGCAGCTGGCCGGGGTGTATGCCACCACCACCCAGTTGCAACTGCTGCAGGATGATCCGCAGCAGGTCCGTGCTCGCATTACCGACCCCGCGCTGCGCGAGCGCTTGCAGCTGGCACTGGATGAATTCCATCTGGCGCTGCTCCGTCAGCAACCTCACCGTCAGGCGCAGGCCCGGCGTACCCGGTCAGCGGCATTGCCATTGCCCAACACACCCAGCGGTCATTTTTCGCCAGCGGCCATCAGCCGCTGACATCCTGTTTTCTTATTCAGCACAAGGACGCCATCATGCCTCTACACCCTGCCCGCTCTGCCCTGCGTCGCTGGCTGCAAGCCAGTGCTCTCAGCCTGCTGGCCAGCACCAGCCTGATCAGCCCGCTCAGTCAGGCGGCGAAGACGCTTCCCGCCCAGCTGCGGATTGGCTATCAGAAAGGCACCGTCAATCTGGTACTGGCCAAATCCTACGCGCTGGTGGAACAGGCCTACCCCCAGCTGCGGGTCAACTGGGTGGAATTTCCAGCCGGCCCGCAGCTGCTGGAGGCACTCAACGCCGGCAGCATTGATCTGGGCGCCACCGGCGATATGCCGCCGATCTTTGCCCAGGCGGCAGGCGTTGATCTGCTCTATGTGGGCTACGAACCACCGCAACCGCGCAACGCCGCCATCATTGTCGGTAAGGACAGCCGCTTTCAGCGCACCGAAGACCTGCGCGGTGCCAAAGTGGCCGTACAAAAAGGCTCCAGCGCCCATAACCTGCTGCTGCGGGCACTGGCCAGTGCCGGGCTGAGCATAACTGACATCCAGCCGGTGTATCTGGCCCCGGCGGATGCCCGCTCGGCGCTGGCCAGCGGTGCCGTTGATGGCTGGGTGATCTGGGATCCGTTCTATGCAGCAGCGTTGCTGCACGGTAATGCTCGCACCCTGAGGGACGGCAGTGGTATCACCGACACCGGTTCGTTCTATCTCGCCGCCGGCCCCTTCGTCCATGATCATCCTGACTTCGTCAAAGGAGTGCTGGCAGCACTCAATCAGTCCGACAGCTATCTGCGCCAGCAACCGCAGCACAGTGTGAAGATTCTGGCGGCCAGCATGGGCCTGCCCGAAGACGTCATCGAACGACTGGTCAGCAACCGTGATCCGTCCGGCGTGTTTCCGCTCAATGACACTATCGTCGCGGCACAGCAGCAGAGTGCTGACCGCTTCTATCAGCAAAAGCTGATCCCCCGTGACCCCAGGGTCAGTGAGGTGATCTGGCAGGCACCGCAGGAAGCCAACCAATGAGTACGCTATCTGTTGCTACCCCACTGCTACTGCGCTGGCAGCGCCCGCTGACCCACCTGCGCCGCTGGCTGGCGCCCTGGGCCTTACCACTGGCCCTGCTGATCGGCTGGCAGCTGGCGGTCGAACTGGGCTGGCTGTCGACCCGTGTGCTGCCGGCACCTTCCGCCGTCATCGTGGCAGGCTGGCAGCTGACCGCATCCGGTGAACTGCTGACCCACCTGCTGATCAGCACCCAGCGGGCGCTGCTGGGCCTGCTGATCGGCGGCAGCATTGGCCTCGCCCTTGGCCTGCTGTGCGGCCTGTCGCGGCGGAGCGAAATCCTGCTCGACAGCAGCATCCAGATGCTGCGGACCATTCCTCATCTGGCGCTGATTCCGCTGGTGATCCTGTGGTTTGGTATTGATGAAGCGGCGAAAGTCTTTCTGGTGGCACTGGGCACCCTGTTCCCGATCTACCTCAATACCCTGCATGGCATCCGCAGTCTCGACCCCGGGCTGATCGAAATGGCCCGCAACTATGGCCTGTCAGGCTGGCC
Organism: Pokkaliibacter sp. MBI-7; assembly: GCF_029846635.1. Taxonomy (NCBI): domain Bacteria; kingdom Pseudomonadati; phylum Pseudomonadota; class Gammaproteobacteria; order Oceanospirillales; family Balneatrichaceae; genus Pokkaliibacter; species Pokkaliibacter sp. MBI-7. The sequence continues at coordinate 2,070,527 of NZ_JARVTG010000001.1, forward strand.
GCTGTTTCGTCAGGTCATCCTGCCCGGCGCCCTGCCCTCGATTCTGGTGGGGTTGAGATTCTCCCTCGGTCTGATGTGGCTGACGCTGATCGTGTCGGAAACCATTTCTGCCAGCTCGGGTATCGGCTATCTGGCGATGAATGCCCGAGAATTTCTGCAAACCGATGTGGTGGTGCTGACCATTGTGCTCTATGCCCTGCTGGGCAAGCTGGCCGATACCACCGCCCGCTTACTGGAACGCCGCTGGCTGCGCTGGCACCCGGTTTACCTGAAGGAGCAACAAGGATGAGTACATCACCTCTGAGCACAGAACAGTTCGCTGCCGGGCACAGTGCAACGGTTCAGGCACCGCTGCCGCAGGGAGAATCCCATCTGCTGCTGAACAACCTGCGCAAGCACTTTGGCGGGCAGGAAGTGTTAAAAGGGATCAGTCTGGCCATTCCCGCCGGGCAGTTTGTCGCCATCGTCGGCCACAGCGGCTGCGGCAAGAGCACCTTGCTGCGCCTGCTGGCTGGTCTGGAACACAGCAGTACCGGCAGTGTGCGCGCTTACGGCGAACCACTGGCGACCCAGCAGCAACAGAGCCGCCTGATGTTTCAGGATGACCGCCTGCTGCCATGGAAAACCGTGCTGGAGAACGTCGGTCTGGGTTTGCAGGGTGACTGGCAGGCGCAGGCCCAGGCGGTGCTTACCGAAGTGGGTCTGGCTCATCGCGCCGATGCCTGGCCGTCACAGCTGTCCGGCGGGCAGCGGCAACGGGTGGCACTGGCGCGGGCGCTGATTCACCGGCCGCGGCTGTTGCTGCTGGATGAGCCGCTGGGAGCGCTGGACGCCCTGACCCGGCTGGACATGCAGAAGCTGATTGAACGGTTGTGGCTGCAGCACCAGTTCACCGTGGTACTGGTTACCCATGACGTGGCCGAAGCCGTACAGCTGGCCGACCGGGTGATTGTGCTGGAACAGGGCCGTGTGGGTCTGGATCTGCCGATTCTGCTGGGTCGCCCGCGTGAAGCCAGCAGCACCGCCGCCGCCACGCTGGAGCAGCGCATCCTGCAGCAGATTCTGGCGCAGCAGGCACCGGAACCGGTGATTCGCCCGTCGCACTCTGGCGTGCGCTGGGCACTCTAGCTAGCCGCCCCAGAAGACTCTCCGCACCTTGCGCCCTGGCTGGCCGAAAGCCATGGCGCAGGGCTGTTGGCCATGCCCCGAGGCATGGCCTTTTTTCATCAGTTCAACCAGGGTGCCAGACCCGGCAGCAACAACGGCATGGCAATCCCCGCCAGCACCGTCTGGCTGGCAATAATGCCGGCCATCAGCGGGGCATCCCCGCCCAGCTGGCGGGCCATCACATAGGATGAAGAAGCGGTTGGCAGGGTCTGAAATAACAGGGCAGCCATGGCCGCCACCCCGGTCAGACCAAACAGATGACAGGCCACCACCGTACACAGGGGCATCAGCGCAAACTTGGCCAGCGAGGCCATACTGACCGGATGCAGCCAGCGCCGGACCGAAGAGAAATCCAGTGCAGCGCCAACACAGAGCAGACCCAGCGGCAGCGAAGCCTGTCCCAGCGTCTTGAGGAAGGGCTCGATGCCAGCAGGCAGGGTCAGATTCAGCATCCGCACCGCCATCCCCAGCATGCAGGCCATCAGCAGCGGATTGCGCAGCAACTGCTGTACCACCGCCCGCAGCGAAAACTCAGCGCCATGACCGTAGCGGGCAAAGACCAGCACACAGAGCACATTGACCGTCGGCACGATGGAGGCATTGGCCACGGCCGCCAGTGCTACCCCCTGCGTTCCCAGCAGACCCACAGCCATGGAGACACCGACATAGTTGTTAAAGCGCACTCCGCCCTGAAATACCGAGGTGAACGCCGGATCATCCGCCTTCACCCAGCGCCGCATCAGCACCACGACGGCGGCGACCACAACCGTGGAAGTCACCAGCGTCAGTGCCATCGCCGTGACGGGGACGCCGTCTAGTCTGGCCGTTGCCAGTCCATGGAAAAACAGCGCGGGCAACAGCACGTAGTAACCCAGCCGCTCCGCCTGCGGCCAGAAGGTCGCAGCAACAAACTCACGCTGGCGCAGGAGGGCACCGAGGGTGATCAGCAGGACGATGGGCAATAACGCCAGTAATAGCGGGGCAATCATAACGCCTCACCTGGCAACAGCAGTGCAGGGCAAACGCTGAGGTAGACCCTTGTGCGGAGCTGAAAAGAAGGCGGAAGAAATAGCAGGTGTGGCGTCATGCTGGCGACTCGGTCTGAGCGATAGACACCCAGAATAGCCCCGGCTTACCTCAAGAAAAATCGATATAAAATCGATGAAACATCAAGTTTTACTCAAGGATGGCAAGCGCTACTCAAGGATAGGCACATCACTGTGACTGCGGATGACCTGCGCCAGCGCCATGGCCATACGCCCGGCCGGACGGTCTTCCCGCTCCAGCAACACCACCCGCCGACACAGCTGCGGCTCACCAAAGGGCAGACAGTGCAAACCCTCGCGCTGGCAGCGCTGCAAGCTGGCCAGCGGCACCACGGCCACCCCCAGACCACTGGCGACCATCTGTATGATGGCTTCCTGACTGTCCAGCTCCATATCGGTCTGCACCCGCAGCCGCTGACGTTTCAGCTCGCTGTCGATGGTGCGCCCGGCCCAGGCACGCCGGTCGAAGCGGATAAACGGCTGACGCTGTAGCAAGGCTCGCCCTTTCTGCCCGTCCAGCCCTTCCTCAAGAGCTAACGCCGCCGGTGCGATGATCCAGAAGCCCTCCTGATACAACGGCGTACTGACCAGTCCGGTAGGGTAGGGTTTGACCGGCTCGGTGGTCACTGCCGCATCCAGCTCGCCGGCATCCAGCCGAATCGCCAGCTCCGCCGACATGCCTGCACTGACCAGCACCCGCAGGCGTGGATGCTGCTGGTGCAGGCTGGCCAGTGCTGCCGGTAACGCGCCTGCCAGTGCCGTCTGGATAGCGCCCAGACGCAGACGCCCGGTCAGCTCACCGCCCTCGCCCAGCTCGGCGGCGATGCCGTCGTACAGCGCCAGAATCTCCTGCGCCCGCTGTACCGCCAGATGCCCGGCATCGGTCAGCACCGGCACCCGTTTGCTGCGATCAAACAGCTGGGCATTGAAATCCTCCTCCAGACTGCGGACATGCAGACTCACCGCCGACTGGGTCAGGCACACCACATCCGCAGCACGGGCAAAGGAGCCGTACTGGGCAATGGCAACCAGGGTTCGCAGCGCACGTAGTGACATGGAGTCTCCTTGAACATGAGATTAATGACTCAGAGATTAATCCAGTTTCACCATGGACCTGGCGTCCAAAACAGCAATGCCGCATGGCAATAAATCCGAGGATTGCCTGTTACTTGATCAGATACGCCAGAACGATGCTGGCTGTTATACCTATAAAACCTATCGCCGACATGCCCAAGTAATACCTTTCCCCCATAGAGGATTGCGAACATGTTTCCATGGTTTATTCACTGGGCTCCCCATTACCCATTCAGCGGCACATTGCGGCAAAGTGTTGAACCCCACACACGATGGTTCTTTGACAGTATCCGAATGGGTGCAGGTGATGGTCGGACGGAACAGCAGATATTTGACGCTTACAGCTATGGCACACAGCTGGGCTGGCTCATAGAGGTTTTACTTCCACTGGTCAGCACGGATGTCGTGAGCCCAAAGGACGCAGACCATGCCAGAGAGCGTTTGGTTGCTGCATACAAACAGATTGAAGCGATAAAAAAGCTGAATAAAGAGATCAATGAGGAAGCCCTCCTGAACGGTCTTCAGTCACTGTTGAATCACGATCCTGATGCGTTCCGAGCCCTGATAGTCAAAGCATTGCAGCTAAACCCCAAACCTTGACCTTCAATATTCGCGGCACTGTTCCGACAGTGCCTGACGCATCAGCTGCAAGCCCCTGCTCAGGCTCTTGTCCTGTCGCATGACCAGCGCCAGGGTGCGAAACAGCGGTGGCGATAACGAGCAATAGTGCAGCTCAGCCTGCGCCTCGACCGCCATTCTGGGCACGATAGCCCAGCCCAGTCCGGCTTTGACCAGCTCCTTGATGGCCTCGACACTGCCAAGCGTCATCGATACCTCGACCTCCTGCGCCTGCTCGGTCAGCCAGGCATCGACAATCCGTCGGGTGTTGCCACCCGGTTCGTACAGCAGCAGGGAATGCTGCCGCAGCTGCTCGGCACTGGCCTGTTCGGGCAGGGCGACATCCCGGCAGGCGACCAGCACCAGCTCATCCTGCAGCCAGGGGGTAACGTCCAGCATACGGCCTGACGCGGGCAGGGTGACCAGTGCCATGTCCAGCCGGTTCTCTTCCACGGCACGCAGCATATCCCGTGTGTTGCCAATATTGACCGTCACCTGCAGTGAAGGCCATTGCTGGCGCAACTGCTCCAGCACACCGGGCAGCAGGTAGATACAGGCGGTGGCGCCGGTGCCAAGCCGCACCTGCCCAAGCTCGCCCTGCCGATACTGGGCCATTGCGGCCAGCGCATCGCCCACTGCAGCATCGATCCGCTGCTGATGGCGCAGCAGCTCCTCACCGGCGGCAGTCGCCATCGTGCGCCGCCCGACACGCTCAATCAGTGCGACGCCCAGCCGTTTCTCCAGCTGGCGAATCTGCAGGCTGATGGCCGGCTGAGTGACGCCCAGTACATCCGCGGCGGCCGAAAAGCTGCCACAGCGCACCACTTCGGCAAAACAGCGCAGCTGATCAAGACTGAAAGTAGTCACCAAAGTTTTCCTTATGCTGTGCATAAACAGACAAAGTTTCCTTTATAGCACTGTGACCACTACCCTGCAGTCTTCCTTCTTACTTGCCTGTCATCGAGCCATTCACCATGTCTGCCGCCACACCGTCCTTGTCGCCCTGTTCCATCCGTGATGCCGAGCCTGCCGATATGGCGGCGATACAGGCTATTTATGCCCATCATGTGCTGCATGGTTCCGCCTCCTTTGAGGAGGTGCCGCCGGATGTGACTGAAATGAGCCAGCGCCACGCTGCCGTGGTGGCCCGCGGCCTGCCCTTTCTGGTGGTGGAATGGGAGCAGCGGGTCGTGGGTTACTGCTATGCCAGCCTGTACCGGCCACGTCCGGCCTATCGCTATGCCATCGAGGATTCGGTCTATCTGCATACCGATGCCCGCGGCCGGGGGCTGGGTACGGCACTGCTCACTGAGCTGATACGTCGCTGTGAGCGGGGCCCATGGCGACAGATGATCGCCGTGGTCGCCGACTCAGGAGAGCCCGCCTCAATGGCCCTGCACCAGCGTCTGGGTTTTGTGCAGGTAGGCACGCTGAACGCGGTGGGCTACAAATTTGGCCGCTGGATTGATACCGCCTTTCTGCAGCGGCCACTGAACAGCGGACAGCACAGCGCCCCTGAGCAGTGATGATCTGAGCTGTAATGGCCTGTGCAGTGATGGCAGGCGTGCTTACCCGCTGATCGAAAAAGCTTTGCCAGATTCCTTGGTTAGCCAGACGCCGTCTCTCTCCTAGACTGGCCACCACAGCCACCCGTTGTGGCTGCCCTGTCAGGAGATCAGCATGAGCATCAAGTCCATCAACGTACGCAATCAGTTTCGTGGCGTCGTGCGGGAAATCATTAGCGATACCGTATTGTCGGAAGTCGAGGTGGAAACACCGGGAGGCATCGTCACGTCGGTCATCACCACCCGCTCGGTCAAGGAGCTGGGGCTGACCGTGGGGTCGCCGGTGGTCGCCTTCGTCAAATCCACCGAGGTCTCCATCGGCCTGCTGGAGTAATGCGCCCCTCTGCCAGAGCGGGTGGCTGTGGCTACCACCACAGCACTTCGCTCTGACCAGCGTCGGTACCTCCGCACTATTTACCCACTCTTTACCACCTGCCCCGCGTCAACAGGCTATGCTAGCTGCTATCTGTATCGATTTACGTTGCACCGGCACGGGAGCCACTGATGATTCTGGAAGTTGCCATCCTGCATGTTCGTCAGGGCCAGAGCACGGCCTTCGAGCAGGCGTTCCGCCAGGCGGCGCCACTGATTGCCGCCACCCCCGGCTATCTTGGCCATGAGCTGCAGCAGTGTCTGGAGCAGCCTGATCAATACCTGCTGCTGGCTCACTGGCGCACTCTCGAAGATCATACGGTGGGCTTTCGTCAGTCGGCACAGTATCAGCAGTGGCGGGCGCTGCTGCATCCTTTCTATGACCCCTTCCCGGTGGTCGGGCACTACCGGCCGCTGCAGCACTATCCCGCCCCACCGCCGCCAGAAACATAACCGAATGCGCCTTTATCAGTTGTAACGCCTTTAAACTTGCAGCAATGCCGGATGGCTCCAATACTTAGCCCATGACAACATCAGCACTTACCTCACTCAGCGATCAGTTCCTGATTGCCATGCCCAGCATGCGCGATCCGCACTTTGCCCGTACGGTCACCTATATTTTTGACCATAACGAGCAGGGGGCCATGGGCCTGATCGTCAACCGCCCGCTGGAGATGCATCTGGACGAGATCCTCGGCCACATGGACATGTCCCAGCCACGGCCGTTAAAACGCAACCCTCCCATTTTTATCGGTGGCCCGGTGAAGACCGAGCGCGGCTTTGTCCTGCACCGTAATACCGAGCGTGAGTGGCAGTCTTCCTTCCGGATCAACGATCAGTTGAGCCTGACCACCTCGGTCGATGTGCTGGAGGCCATCGCTCAGGATCAGGGCCCTACTGATTATCTGATCGCCCTCGGCTATTCCGGCTGGAGTGAAGGGCAACTGGAACATGAACTGGCGGAAAATGCCTGGCTGACCTGCAAGGCTGATTACCGTATCCTGTTCAACACTCCGGTTGAGCAACGTCTGGATGCGGCAGCCCGCTCCATCGGCGTCGACCTTACCCTTCTATCGACACAAGCAGGACATGGCTGAGACGACTCTCCCCACCCCATTCACCGTATTGGGTTTCGACTTTGGCAGTAAACGCATCGGCCTTGCCTTCGGTCAAAGTTTGACCGGAACGGCCTCGCCGATTAAACCAATTAATGCCCGTGACGGTATCCCTGACTGGGACGAATTGAGTAAAATACTCGCCCACTGGCAGCCGGACGCTCTGGTGGTGGGAATTCCCCTGAACATGGATGGCAGCGTGAGCGAGATGGCCCGACGGGCGCGTAAATTCGCCAATCGCCTGCATGAACGTTTCAAGCTTCCCTGCTTCCTCGCCGATGAGCGACTCACCACCCGTGAAGCCAAGGCCATTCACCTTGGGCGCGGTGGTTCCAGCCACTTCAGCAAAGACCCTGTTGATGCCCTGGCTGCCCAGTTGATCGTGGAGAGCTGGCTGACTGACGGCCTGTTTATCCCCGCCCATACCCGACTGGAGGACTTGTAGATGTCATCGGCCCCCATGCCTATCGATGGCCTGATCGACAAACTCGGCATTGAGATTCAGTGCTACCTGGAAGAACGGGCCATTACCGCGCCTCTGCTGATCGGCATTCGCAGCGGTGGAGTCTGGATCGCCGAGCGCCTGCAGCAGAAGCTGGCGCTGGAAGAACCTCTGGGCATGCTGGACATCAGCTTCTACCGCGATGACTTCTCCCGTATTGGCCTGCATCCGCGTGTGCAGCCCTCCTCACTCCCTGTTCACTGTGAAGACCGGCATATCATTCTGGTGGATGATGTGATTATGAGCGGCCGTACCATTCGTGCCGCCCTCAACGAGATTTTCGACTATGGCCGCCCGGCCTCCGTGACCCTGGTCTGTCTGTACGACATTGGCCGTCGCGAGCTGCCCATCCAGCCGGACATTGTTGGCCAGCATCTGTCGCTGGAACCGGAACAGCAGATCAAGCTGACCGGCCCCGACCCTCTGGGTCTGGAAATCCTGAGCAAAGCGTCCTAACTCAAATGGCCCCCACGGGGCCATATTTTCGGAAAAATCTGCCATGAGCCACCTTACAGCCATGAGTCACGCAGCGCCGCACCAACTGCAACTCAACGAGCAGGGCCAGCTCCGCCATTTCCTGACCACGGAAGGTCTCAGCCGCGAGCTGCTGACCGACATTCTCGACACCGCCGAGTCGTTCATCGACAGCAACGGCCGCTCGGTCAAGAAAGTGCCGCTGATGCGCGGCCTGACCGTGGTCAATCTGTTCTTCGAGAACTCCACCCGTACCCGCAGCACCTTTGAACTGGCCGCACAGAAACTGTCGGCAGACATTCTCAACCTCAATATCAGCACCTCAGCCACTGCCAAGGGCGAAACCCTGCAGGATACCCTGTGGAACATTCGCGCCATGGGCGCCGACATGTTTGTGGTACGCCATGCCGACAGCGGTGCTGCGCACTTTATCGCCGAGAATGTCACCCCCGACGTGGCCATTATCAACGCCGGTGACGGACGCCATGCCCACCCCACACAGGCCATGCTCGACATGCTCACCATTCGCCGCTGCAAGGGCGAATTCGGCAAGCTCAAGGTGGCCATCGTCGGCGATATCCTGCACTCGCGGGTTGCCCGTTCGGAAATCCACGCGCTCAACACCCTCGGTGCCGAAGAAGTACGGCTGATCGGGCCGAAGACGCTGGTGCCCGATACCCTGCAGGCGCTGGGTGCCAATATCTACCGGGATATGAAACAGGGCCTGAAAGACGTCGATGTCATCGTGGCCCTGCGTCTGCAGAAAGAGCGCATGAACACTGCACTGCTGCCGTCCGAGTCGGAGTTTTTCCGCCTCTATGGCCTCAACGAAGAAAAACTGGCCTACGCCAAACCCGATGCCATCGTCATGCACCCCGGCCCCATCAACCGCGGAGTGGAAATCGAGTCATCGGTGGCGGATGGCGAACAGTCCCGCATTCTCACCCAGGTCAGCAACGGCATTGCCGTGCGCATGGCAGTGATGTCCATGGCCATCACTGGTCAGCTGCAACAGCAGCAGGATCTGGCCAAACAACAGGGTGCAGAGGGCTAAGGCATTATGAGCATGAATATACTGATCACTGGCGGCCGCGTTATCGATCCGGCCAACCATGTCAACGAAGTGATGGACGTTTACGTGCAGGATGGCCGCATTGCCAGCCTTGGCGCTGCCATTCCCGGCTTCGTCGCCGAGCTGACACTGGATGCCAGCGGCAAAGTCGTCAGCCCGGGCTTTATCGATCTCTGCGCCACCATGCGCGAGCCAGGCTACACCCACAAAGGTACCCTGCGCAGCGAAACCCACGCGGCAGCAGCGGGCGGCATCACCACCCTGTGCTGCCCGCCTACCAGTAACCCGGTCAATGATTCAGCAGCCGTGACCAAGCTGATCAGTGACAAGGCCCGTCAGGCCGGATTCACCCGAGTATTACCCATCGGTGCTCTGACCAAGGGACTGGAAGGGGAACAGCTGGCCAACATGCAGGGGCTGTCGGAAAGCGGCTGCATCGCCGTCTCCAATGGCCGCAATGCCATCCGTAACAGCCTGACCCTGATGCGCTGCCTGGAATACGCAGCGACGTTTGATCTGCTGGTGATTTTCCAGTCGCAGGATCCTGATCTGTCTGCTGCCGGAGTGATGCATGATGGCGCCAACGCCGTCCGCTTCGGCCTGCCCGGTATCCCTGAAACCGCCGAGACCATCGCCGTCGCCCGTGATCTGCTGCTGGTGGAGCAAACCGGCGTACGTGCCCACTTCGGCCAGCTATCCACGGCCCGTGCGGCACAGCTGATCATGGATGCGCGCGCCAAGGGCCTGCGTGTCACTGCCGATGTGGCCGTGCATCACCTGCTGTATACCGATGCCAAACTCAACGGTTTCAACAGCCTCTACCACGTCAACCCACCGCTGCGCTCGGCCATTGATCGTGCCGGTCTGCGTGAGGCGCTGCTGGGCGGCACTCTGAGTGCAATCTGCTCGGATCATCAGCCCCATGATGAAGCGGCCAAGCGCGCCCCCTTTGGCGCAACCGAACCCGGCATCAGCGGTCTGGAAACCCTGCTGTCTCAGGCGCTGTTGCTGGTCGAACAGGATGTGCTGACGCTGGATCAACTGATCGAGAAACTGTCGCTGGGCCCGGCACGGGTACTGGGTCTGGACAGTGGTCAGCTGGGGCTGGGCAGCGTGGCTGATATCTGCGTGTTTGATCCTGAGGCTGAATGGATACTGACCGAAGAAGCCATGCGCTCCAGCGGCAAGAACTCCCCCCTGCTGGGCCTGCCCCTGAAAGGTCGGGTGTGCTACACCCTGGTGGACGGCGAGCTGGTCTATCAGGCCAGCTAAGCACGGTATAAGTTCAGTAAACAACAAGGGCGTCATCAGACGCCCTTGTGTTTTATGGATGATTAATCACTTTGCCTTTCCACCCAAATCCTGCCTGTACCGACACTGTGGGTAGCGGCTGCAGCCCAGAAAACGCTGCCCGGCGTGAATGCCACGCTTGCTCTCACGCTCAATCAGCTCAGCACCGCAACGTTGACATCCTGCTAGCAATGGCGGGTGCCCCACATTGGTCGATGGCTCAGAAGGCACGGCAACCGCGTCTCTCAGCTCAGGCTCGCGGCGCTGTCTGGCTTTTAGCTGGCGTACATGCTGACGATGAGTCGTCAGAGTGGGCGCCAGACGCTGCTGCTGTAACTGCTCATAAATGTCCTGCACCTGTGCCTCTTCCAATATCCGTTGCTGCTTGCTGCGGATATAGCGCACCAGTGCAGTCGTTCCACACAGAACATTATCTGGCATGGCCGTTTTGAAACTGGCTGCAGAGGTAAATACCACGACAGAATGCAGGTGAGCCATATCCAGCTCAAGCACCTGCTGCAGCGCCTTCACATGTTTATAATTCTGCCGTAACGGATTCTGAAAGTGGCTTTTGTGCCGGTACAGCTGCTGGGTCCACTGCGCCTGCTGACGGTCTCCGAAGATCCATCCCTGCATATTCTTGGTTTCGATCACGAAGACGCCGAACACCGACACCAGTATATGGTCAATCTGGGTGCTACCTTCGTCGGTACGCAGTGTGACGTTGTGCAGCAGATGATAGTGCCGCGTATCGAGCTGCCGGCGCAGGGCACGATTGATTGCCGCTTCACCGAGCATGCCCTTGCACCAGGGCTGTCGCAGCAGCCAGAGTATGGCCAGCAGCGGCGGCAGGCACCACACCAGGGCTGTTGCTGCACGGCCAGCCAGATCATCTGTAAGGGGTTAGGTATCTGCACCATCCGTGGTATCCCTCTGACTCTTTCAGTCGAGAATGGTTAATCGAGACGCTTTTCCATAAACACACTGAGCGGGTCAGCCTGATACTGGCCAAAAGGACCACGCTGTCGATATCCCAGTGCCCGATATAAGCCAATAGCTTCCTGCTGGAAAATACCGGTTTCCAGCCGCAGCAGGGTGATGCCCTTGTGCAGCAGATGCTGCTCCAGCGCGGCCATAATCGCCTTGGCGGCCCCCATGCCACGGGCTTCAGGGCGCACGAACACGCGCTTGACCTCACCGTAGCGGCCATCATCCTCAAGCACCTTGACCGCACCACAGGCAATCAGCCCCTGCCCTTCACAATAGGCTCCCAGCAGGCAGGCCTGACTGCGTGCCAGCTCTTCGGGCCCATCCAGACGATTGCTGTCATCGGGATACAACGACAGCATCAGGGTGCTGGACGCATCCAGCAGACGCTTCAGCTCAGGATCAAAGGGATCAACATTACGCACACTGAGCGAGGCCGGAACGCGGCGGGTCATGACATCATCCCTCAGGGTTGCAACAGCGCCAGCGCCGCTGCAATTTCAGACAGACAGGCCACTTCCAGACTCGGCCGCTGCTGCCCAGCAGGCCAGGCAACGCCTTCAGGATTGAACCACAGACTGAACAGCCCCGCCGCATTGGCACCGGCCACATCGTAATGCGGATGGTCACCGACATAAACCATACGCCGGGGCTCCGAGCCGCAGGCCTGCACCAGCGCACTAAACGCAGCAGCCTCGGGCTTGGCGGCACCGACCATATCGGCATTGAGTACCACTTCAAAATAGCGACCAATGCCGATCTGCTGCAAATCGGCATTGCCGTTACTGAACACACCCAGACGGTAGCCTGCCTGCTGCAGGGTCGTCAGCATACTTTCCACCGGCGCAAACAGCTCCACTTCATTACGGGCAACACGAAAGGCCTCGAACGCCGCCTGACTCCAGGCTGCCGCCTGCTCGCCCTGATGACCCAGCGCCGCCATCAGCTCATCCAGCACCGTCTGGCGCAAGGCGGTCACACTGTGCGCGGTGGCCGGAAAGCGTTCACGCACTCCGTCGCGCAGCCGTGGCCAGTCGGTTACTGAATACTGCCCGGCCGCTCCCGGCACGTTGCTGGCCAGCCAGTCGAACATGCGGCTGTTGGCACGATCAATGACCGGCTCGACCGCCCACAGGGTGTCGTCAAGATCGAAGCAGATCCAGTCAAGATGAGGATTTTTTACGGGCACGGGGATGGGCTTGATCATAGACATGGGCAAGATGCTGGAAATCCAGATGAGTGTAGATTTGAGTGGTGCGGATATCCGCATGGCCCAGCAGTTCCTGCACCGCGCGCAGATCTCCACTGGACTCCAGAATGTGGCTGGCAAAGGAATGCCGCAGCTGATGTGGGTGCATATGCTGACCCAGCCCCTGCTGTCTGGCCCAGCGACTGAGGCGTTGCTGTACGGCGCGGGCGCCCAGCCGATTGCCCTGCTGACTGAGAAACAGGGCGGCTTCACCGCGCCCCTTGAGCAGGGTCGGCCGCAGGCTCAGATAACGGCGCAGGGCGTCAATGGCTTTGCGCCCAACCGGCACCAGACGGCTCTTACCGCCCTTACCTTCGCGCACCAGTACCAGCTGCTGTGCAAAATCGACGTCAGCGCAATCCAGGTCCACCAGTTCAGCCAGACGCAGGCCCGAGGAGTACAGCATCTCCATCATCGCCAGATCGCGGCATTCCAGTGGATCGGTGCTGCTGACGTCCAGCAGCTGCTGCAGGTCATCGACACTGAGCACGTCGGGTAGCGGCTTATCGGCTTTGGGTGCCTGCACGCCATCACAGGGATTACGCTGCATCAGCTGCTGTGTTTGCAGGTAGCGATAGAACGCCCGCAGGGAAGACAGTTTGCGTTGCAGTGTGCGGCTACTTTGCTGCTTCTGTCGCAGCGAAGCGAGGAAGCGACGCAGATGGGCGGCGTCCAGCGTCTGCCAGTCCAGCTGCTGCTGTTGCAGCCATTGCTGGCAGTCGTGCAGATCCCGCTGATAGGCATCGAGGGTATGGTCAGAGTAGTGGCGCTCCTTCTGCAGATACTGCAGAAAGGCATCAGGCCAGACGGTCATGGGCGCATTACCAGAAGCTGACATGCGGGTTCAGCGCAACGCGGATGATCACTCGGCGTTAACCGCGACAGGCGGCACAGCATCGAGCAGACGTGGCAGGGTCAGGGTCAGCACTTCACCGACGTAATCCAGAAACAGCGTTCCCAGACTGGAGTGAAACAGCTGACGGTCGTAGCTGCCCATGGCCAGCACACCGACGGTGACATTGTTGACCATCAGCGGTACCAGAGCCACGGAACCGATACGATGACAGTCATGGATGAACAGGTAGTACTTTTCTTCATCGCTCAGCTCACCACAGACGGCCCAGCGCGAATCCACCAGACTGCCGATGATGCTCATTGCTTCATTGCGCTCCACCCGACGCACGCCCGCCGCTACCCAGGCATCCTCATCGTCGATGATCAGCAACTCGCAGCGATCGGCACGCAGCTCAAAGCAGAGATGGCGGTCAAGCACCCGCGCCAGCTCTTCCAGACTGGCAGACTGCAGAACGCCCAGTACCAGACGGCGGGTCTTTTCAAAGATCAGGTCATTTTCCCGGGCGGTGTCGATCATTTCGTCCAGCCGGTGAGACAGCGCACCATTACGCTCACGCAGCAGGTGCAGTTGCCGTTCCACCAGAGAAATTGCGGGGCCACAGGCGTGGGGAATACGCAATTCTTCCAGCACCGCCGGGTGGTCGACGAAAAATTCGGGATGTTCCCGCAAGTAGTCGGCCACCTGTTCGGCGGTGGGGGTCTCAGGAAGAGGGCTGGTCTGCACCTTTCTGCTCATATATGGATCTGCCCTTCAAACACGGTGGTCGCCGGGCCCGTCATCCACACCGGACTGCCCTCACCTGCCCACTGGATAGTCAGGGTGCCGCCCGGCAGATGAACACTGACCTGCTCATCAAGCAGCCCACGAAGCCGCCCTGCTACTACTGCAGCACAGGCGCCGGAGCCGCAGGCGATGGTTTCACCCACACCTCGTTCAAACACCCGCAAACGTACTTCCTTGCGGGACAAAATCTGCATAAAACCGATATTGGCTTTGGCCGGAAAGCGTTCATGGCGCTCCAGCACAGGCCCCAGTGTCAGCACCGGGGCAGTATCGACGTTGTCGACGACCAGCACACCATGAGGATTGCCCATGGAAACGGCAGAAATATCATACATGCTGCTGCCAGCGGCAATGCTGTAGGTCGCAGCGCGCAGATCAGCAACAAAGGGAATGTCGGCAGGCTCAAGGAAGGGAGCCCCCATGTTCACCCGCACCTGATGATCATCGGTATGGAACAGGTGAATGATGCCTTTGGCGGTTTCTACCGCGATTTCACGTTTACCGGTCAGGCGCTTCTCCCGCACAAAACGGGCGAAACAACGGGCACCGTTACCGCACTGCTCCACCTCGGAGCCATCAGCATTGAAAATACGGTAGCGGAAGTCCATTTCGGGGTTGCTGGGCGGCTCAACCACCAGCAGCTGGTCAAAGCCAATGCCAAAGTTCCGGTCGGCCAGCTCACGCACTTTTTCAGTGCTCAGGGACAGGCGCTGGGTAACGAGATCCAGCACCATAAAATCATTGCCCAGGCCATGCATCTTGGTAAAACGTATCAACACTTGTCTTTAATCCTGCCCAGGGCTAGTCCAGTTTGGCTGGCTGAGAAACACCTTGCCAGAACTGTTCCACTTTCGATGATTGGCACTCGGCTTTACACAGCAGAGTGATGCCTAGAATGTTCTTTATAACCCACTCCCTCAGCACCGCCAAGCTGATGCTGGAGGTGGCCACAGGGTATACACGCCACTCAGACGAGCATCACTGGCTGGTCTGCGCCGAAGACTGCTGAGGCAAATACAGCGGCCCCTTGTTACCACATCCGGCCAGCAGGCTGGTGGTGAGAATCAGCAGAGCAAACACTATGCGCATTGACCGGTTTCCTATCTGACCAGGCAACGCCTGCCTGGGTACGGTGATATCAGGAGAGGCGCCCAGCAGGGCTGGCCACAGAGAATCACTGGCGAGCATCACAGCTCTTGAAAAAAGCCGTTGGACCAGCAAAACAATTAGGCGATTATAGCCCGTCGCCACAGGCGATCCCACCCAAAATGTTTATTTGTTAATCAGGAGCAACAGATGACCGAGAGCGAATTCCACCAGCAGGTTGACGACACGCTGGAGCAGGTGGAAACCATCCTTGATGATGCCGAAAGCGATCTCGACGTTAATCTCAACAACGGCATTCTGACCGTCATCTGTGAGAACGGCAGCCGCATCATTCTGACCCGGCAGACACCGGTCAAACAGCTGTGGCTGGCGACCAAACAGGATGGTTATCACTTCGACTGGGACAGTGACGGGCAATGCTGGCTGGAAAGAGCCAAGGGCGGAACCCTGGCAGAGCGCCTGCAGGAGGCACTGCGTGCTCAGGCCGGAGAAACGCTGGCATTTGATCTGTAAGGCCACAGCCCGGCATACCCTCCCCTTCTCAATTACCCTGACGCTGCGCCAGCAACTCAGGGTACTTGCGCAAAGCCGCTCGCAGCTGGTGGTAAGTGAGCCCCAGAGCAGCGGCAGCCTGACGCTGATGAAAGCCATGCGCGGTCAGCGCCTGGCCAATAAGCTGCTGCTCCTGTTGCTCCAGCAGCGCTCGCAGATCCAAGGGATAACACACCGGTGCAGCCTCGTTGCCACTCTTCTGCCTGGAATCGACCGGCGAAGCGGCCTTATCGTTAACCCCGGCAAACGGATAGGCTTGCCAGCTGACTGCAAAGGGATCCAGCACGATATGCTGAACAGGCATTGCCGGCTCTTCATGGCGATAGACACTGCGCTCCACCACGTTCTTCAGCTCACGAATATTGCCAGGCCAGGTGTATTCCAACAGTTCTCGCATAGCGGCTGGCGAGAATCCGGCAAAGTATTCACGCTGCAGCTCCAGCGACATACGCAGAGCAAAATGCTCTGCCAGCTCGGCAATGTCATCCTGCCGCACCCGCAGTGGCGGCAGGTTGATTACATCAAACGCCAGGCGATCCAGCAGATCACCGCGAAACGCTCCCGATGCGACCCGCTCAGGCAAACAGGCGTTGGTAGCAGCGACAACCCGGACATCGACCTGCAGAGTGCGGCTACCACCCAACCGTTCAAAGCGGCCGTACTCAATCACCCGCAACAGCTTTTCCTGCACCTGCAGTGAGGCGGTCGCCAGCTCATCAAGGAACAGGGTGCCACCATCAGCACGCTCAAACAGCCCGGCACGACTGCGACTGGCACCGGTAAAAGCACCTGCCTCGTGACCAAACAGCTCCGACTCCAGCAGATGCTCACTCATCGCCGCACAGTTGACCTGCAGATAGGGTTGTTGCCAGCGCCCGGACAGATAGTGCAGGCGCTCTGCAATCAGCTCCTTGCCGGTACCGCGCTCACCTATAACCAGCACCGGTCGATTCAGCACCGCAACTTTCGACGTCTGTTGCAGTACCTGGTGCAAGGCTTCCGAACTGCCGATGATGTTCTGCCTGGCCGACGCCATAGCTCCTCCCTGTAACACATCTCGAAATCTGGTTATCTGAGCCAGTTACTGTAGTCAAAAAAACCATAAAAAGGTGTATTCAGCCAAAACTATTGAGCCAAGGGCCTTTAACAGCGCAGCAATAATGACAAAAACACTTCAAAAACAGTGAGTTAAAAACACTGGCACAGCTATCGCTATATATCGGTGGTCACAACCTGATTTACGCCCTGATCAAAAGGAGAACCACCATGGGAATTTTTTCACGCTTCGGCGACATCATTAACGCCAACCTGACCGCCCTGCTCGACCGTGCTGAAGACCCGGCCAAGATGATTCGTATGATGATTCAGGAAATGGAGGAAACACTGGTGGAAGTCCGCACCACCTCCGCCCGGGTCATCGCCGACCGCAAAGAACAGGAGCGCCGGGTGGCCCGCCTGCAACAAGAAGCCGGCGACTGGGAATCTAAAGCCCGGCTGGCGATCAGTAAAGGGCGCGAAGACCTGGCCCGCGCCGCTCTGGCTGAACAGCAGGCGGTAGAAGACAGCCTCAAAGCCTGCAGCCGCGAACTCACCGTTATTGAAGAACAGTTGCAGGTGCTGCACGAGGAAATCGGACAGCTGCAACAGAAACTGGATGATGCCAAAGCCAAGCAGAAAACCCTGCTGGTACGCGAGCAAACCAGCCGTTCACGTATGGACATGCGTCGTAGTGGCAACCGCGAGAAGCTGGAAGAGGCGTTCCGCAAGTTCGACGCCTATGAGCGCAAGATGGATGATCTGGAGGCACAACTGGAGTCTGAGGATCTGGGCCGTGGCCGCAGCCTGCATGATGAATTTGCAGAGCTTGAACGCAACGATAAGGTGGAAGAAGCACTGGCAGCCCTGAAGGCCCGGATGAATGGTGATGCACGGAGCGAGAGCTAATGAGCATGCTGGTGTTCTTTTTCGTGCCGGCGGTGATCTTTCTCACCGTCGTCGCTCCCATCTGGCTGATCCTGCATTACTGGACCCGTTCACGACAAAACAAGGGCCTGAGTGATGAGGAGCGCCAGACGCTGGAGGATTCCCTGAGCGTGGCGGAACGGCTGGAAAAACGCGTCACCACGCTGGAAACCATTCTGGATGCGGAGCATCCGAGCTGGCGCACCGCCCGTGAGGATGACTACCGTCGAGGAGGAAGCTGATGAACAGTGCTAATAAAGACAATGGTTACCTGCGTAACCTGTATCGCAGCTCCAGCCAGGGCTGGATCGCCGGCGTCTGTGCCGGGCTGGCAGAAAGTTACGGCCAGCCAGTGTGGCTGGCTCGTATCGTGATGCTGACCCTGTTTGTATTTAGCGGCAGCCTCGGAGTTCTGCTTTATCTGGCTGGGGTCATTCTGCTCAAACGCCGCCCGCTCAGCGCCCGGGAAGCCGAACCACGCCAGCCGAAGTTTGATTACGGGCAGCCCCTGACCCAGCGCGCTCGTGCCCTGGCAGAGCGGATGCGAGAGCTGGATCGCCGCCTGCAGCGGATGGAGCGCTATGTCACCTCCAACCGCTTTCGCTATGACAAAGAGTTTCGTGATCTGTGACGCAACTGGCTGAACCTCAGGCGGAGGTCGCTCGGGCCACCGCCAGCCATACCGCCACCGCGGTCAGACCTACACCACATACACTCAACAGGCTGAGATGCTCATTGAACAGCAACCAGCCCTCCAGCGTGGTCAGGGGGGGAACCAGATAGAAGTAACTGGCCACCCTGGCCGACTCCCCTTCACGGATCATCACCATCAACAGCAGAATCGCGGTCAGTGACAATCCCAACACCAGCCAGGCCATGGCCAGCAGCAGTTGGGGTGACCAGATCACCGAGCCGCTCTCTGTACTCCAGGTCATCAGCCCCATCATCAGCGCCGCTGCACAGTACTGCCAGAACGTGCCTGTCAGCAGTGGCACCTTCCCGCCGTAGCGCTTCTGATACAGGGTACCGGCACAGATACCCAGCAGTGCAGCCAGTGCCCACAGTATTCCGGCAGGCTGCACAGCACCGACGGCAGCCTGCCGGCCAAGCACCACCAGAATCACACCGAGCAACCCTAACCAGAAGCCCAGCAGCTGCATGAGAGACAAACGCTCAGCCAGCCAGAAACGGGCGACTACCGCCGTCAGTAAGGGCTGCAACCCGACAATAATGGCCGTCATTCCGGCAGGCAGACCGGTTTTGATAGCAGCAAACACGCCACCCAGATACAAGCCATGCACCAGTGCTCCCACCAGCATCTGCTGGCGGGCCTCTGACCAGCTGGGCCAGGGCGTGCGCTGCCAGCCAATCAGGATGGCAAACACCACCAGGGTCAG
Organism: Pokkaliibacter sp. MBI-7; assembly: GCF_029846635.1. NCBI lineage: Bacteria > Pseudomonadati > Pseudomonadota > Gammaproteobacteria > Oceanospirillales > Balneatrichaceae > Pokkaliibacter > Pokkaliibacter sp. MBI-7. The sequence goes on from NZ_JARVTG010000001.1 coordinate 2,089,715, forward strand.
CAGCATGCGGATAAACAGGAAGTTGAAAGGCTCAATGTAAGGCAGGCCGTATTTGGCACCGATAAAACCGGTACTCCATAGCAGCACGAAGGCCCAGGGCACCAGCGCCAACCACGGGCTGGCCGGCGTCTTGGCAGATGTCATGGCGATATCCTCTCTGACAGCAATTTCATCGCAGGCGGCCCACTATAAATTGCATGCAATCTGACTAACAACTTTAAATCCGGCTCAGCCTGTCGGACGGTCAAGCCAGATTCAGCAACAGGACATGCACAGAAACAGATAAATCCACATCTTGACCGTGCAACTGTGCGACCTTGAACCATACTTAAACGACTGCCAGCCTCAGTAACGCCTGTTGCTGAAGCTGGCGGTACTGAGAGCATTTCTGACCCAAAGGATGGCATTGACCGTTGGCAGGTCACGGACAACAGGTCACCACTGGCATCTCGACTGAGTTTTGCAGTGGATCGACCGGCGCTTGCGGGGTTAGTACAGAGAGAAGAGTCATGCAACAAACGATTTCCGATTTGGGTCTGCTGCTTTCGCTTGATCGCTTTGCCGGGCAAGCGGATATCATTGATGCCGATGCCCGTCAGCAGCGCGATGGCAGCTGGCGTTTCGATGTCACCATCTACACCAACAAACCCAATGCCCAGCATTATGCCGACCGATGGGAGGTTTTGACGGAAGAAGGCGAAGTGCTGGCCATCACTTACATGTCACTGAACGATCAGACTGAGCAACCCTGCAATCAAACCATGACAGGCGTCATGATTCCGGACAACGTCAAGCTGGTCTATCTGCGCGCCCACGACAGCAATCTGGGCTATGCAGGTAACACCATTACGCTGCCATTACAGCGTCTCAACTAACAGGCACCAACCACCCCGATACCGTGCGGGCAGCAGTGAGCCAACTCACGCCGCCCGCTGACGCCGGCCTCGCCGCCACCACAACACCACAGCGATCAGACAAAGCACTGCCACCAGCGCCAAGGGCAGGGTGGCAGCAAAGCGGCTCCAGAACTCATGCAGTCCCATGCCCACCCCGACCACCACCATGCTCCAGATGACCGCCCCGACCAGATTGAAGAAGACAAATACCCAGAGCGGCAACGGCGTGGTCCCGAACAGCGCAGGCCCCAGCGCCCGCAAACCATAAAGAAAGCGGTTCACGATAATCACCGGTGCGTGGTAGCGACTGATCAGCCGCTGCATACGTTCCACACGTGGCTGCAGGCGCGGCCAGGCATAGATCAGCCGATCGCCGTAACGCCGCCCCAGCCAGAACCAGAACTGATCTCCGATAAAGCTGCAGATGACTGACAGCAGTATCACCTTGAGATAAAGCAACTGCCCCTGACTAATGGCCAGACCGGCCAGCACCAGCACGGTTTCCCCTTCCAGCAGAGTGCCAATGGCAATCGCCAGATAGCCATAATGACCGACCCAGTACTCCCAACCATACATGCGTGACCTGACCTCCCTTACCACTGAAGCATAAAATCTGCACAACGAAAAAACCCCGAACAGGACGGGGCACAAATCGTAAACCAACTCGAATTCGGAAAATGGGAGATATTCAGGACAAAAATCAGACAGGCCGATCTGAGGGAAACCTGCCGGCACAAGTCATGATGTCGTCTTCATCATGACCTATGCGCGTCGCTTTGATGCTGAGGAATGATTTCAGATGGCGGAGCCCGACTTCCCACGAACGATCAGAGAGAAGAGAGCTCAGCAACACAGCAGCTTAGCGACCAGCCCCAGCTAGCTGAAGACGACTTACAACAAGGTCATCAGCAGCGCAGTGGATCAGGCTTCGATTTCTTCGCCGCTGCGGGCGTTGTAATACAGGGTGTGATCCTGCAGGTCTTTACCGTGAATCTGGATTTGCCAGACTTCAATACCGCCTTTCTGCACCTTGACTGCCTTACGCAGCTTACCGGGGTATGCATCAAGTGCTGTACGCTGGATACTTTCGGGGGTAACACCACTGTCTGCTTCTGCAAGACCACCGCCAGAGAAAAGTACAGCGGCAACGTAAGTGGCAATAGCGCGATGTTTCAACATTTTAGTAGATCCTCCTCTACGGTCTGGAGAATCTCCCCGTCCCATGCCATAACTCTCGGACGGGGAGATGACCAGAGAGTCATCTGTACTATTGCATCTGCTGTGCCAACTCCTACAAGCCTTGATTTTACTGGGCTTCGTCTTGATCAGGAGCAAAAACCGAACGGGAGATGGTGGATATCAACCACCACATCGGCAAATCGGTGGTTGATATAAACCAGTTGGGTGATATTACCCACTGCCAATGCATAAGCGCCGGACGAATCCACACGCATCAAATCTTGATGTGGTACTTCTGCAGACGATAGCGCAGGGTTTCGCGCGTGGTCCCCAGGGCTCTGGCCGTGGCCACCACATTATTACCATGGCGCGTCAGTGCTGTTTCGATGATGTGCTTCTCCATTTCATCCAGCGCCATACTGCCATCCAGCGGCAGCACCAGAGCATCTCCCTGAACCTCTGCCTTCATCACCGGCGCCGGCTCCGCTTCATGGCTTTTACCGAGCTGCAGCCACTCCAGCGGAAAACGCTCATCTTCGGCCAGCAGCACGCATCGCTCCACGACATTGCGCAGCTCACGCACGTTGCCCGGCCAGTGATGCTGACGCAACCGTTGCCAGACCTCGGGCGGTATATGCCGTACCCGGCGATTCGCCTTGAGATTGAACTCATGCACCAGCGGCCAGACCAGATCCTGAATATCGTCCAGACGCTCCCGCAACGCAGGCAGCTCGAGCTGAAAGACACTCAGGCGATGATACAAGTCTTCGCGGAAGGAGCCCTGCTCGACCCGCTGCTGCAGATTGCGATGGGTGGCCGCGATGATCTGCACATCCACCTGAATTTCCTGTTCCCCACCCAAACGCCGAATACGCTTGTCTTCAATAGCCTTTAGCAGTTTGGCCTGCAGCTCGATGTCCATCTCGCCCAGTTCATCGAGGAACAACGTGCCACCACTGGCCTGCTCCAGCAGACCACGGCGACGTCCCTTGGCACCGGTAAAAGCACCGGCTTCATGGCCGAACAATTCAGATTCCAGCAGCTCCTTGGGCAACGCCGCACAGTTGATCTCCACCATCGGCCCGTCACGATGCAAACCGCCCTGATGCAGAATACGTGCAACCAGCCCCTTGCCTGTCCCGGTCTCGCCGGTAATGGCCAGCGCACTGAACGGCACGGTCAGTAACCGTTGTAGCAATGCCCGCACCCGCTCTGCTGCCTCACTACGACCGACGAAGGCATCCACCCCCTGCCCATCGCTACTGCTCATTAGCTCTACACGTCGCTGGGCACGGGCGCTGCGGGCAGCCCCCTGCACCACCAGATCCAGACGCCCCAGATCACAGGGTTTTTCCAGAAAATCGAAAGCACCCAGTCTTAACGCCTGCACCGAGTCCGGAATCGAGCCGTAGCCTGTCAGGAAGATCCACTCCTGCGGCCGCTGCGCTTTGCGCACCTCTTCCAGCAGGCTCAGGGCGTTACCATCGCCGAGGCTCATATCAGACAGCACTACCAGCGGATCCAGCTGCTGCTCCAGCAACCAGTGACGCGCCTCGGCCAGACTGGAGCACAGGCACACTTCCCAGTCCTGACGCTGAAAATGGCGACGCAGCTCGGCGCCCAGCAACGATTCATCTTCGAGGATCATTATGGTATCGGCCATCTAGGTCTCCTTTAGCCTGCCTGCTCGCGGTAATCTCCGGTCTCACCGATGCGAAAGCGCAGCGACACCAGTGCCCCGCCTTCTGCCCGGTTCGCCACCTGCAACTCGCCGCCCATGTCCTGCATAAAACGCCGGACCATCGCCAGCCCCAAACCAGTCCCGCCTTCGCGGAAGCTGGCAAAGGTACGAATCCCTCCGCTCAACAATGCGGCGGGGAAGCCAGGACCGTCGTCAGCTACCGTCAGCGTCACGTGATCGGCATCTTCGGTGGCGTCGAGCACGATCTGCCCCAGCTGATGATCCAGGCTCTGCGCCGCGTTAAGAATCAGATTGAGAATGGCCTGATGCAACCTGCCCTCGGCCAGCTGCACACGGATATGCTCGGGAATGTTGTTATGGATATGGACGTGCTCGGGAATCTGGTAGCGCACCAGTGCGACAATTTCTTCGATACTGCGATGCAACTGACAGCGGCACAGCGGCTCCGGCTGCTGCCGCGTCTGCGCCAGCAGTGTGTTGAGCTGCTTCGACATCCGGTCCAGCGCACCGATGGCCAGAGTAAGGCGCTCGGTTTGATCCTCATCGTCCAGCTCTGCACGCAGATTGGACAGGGTCAGGGAAATACCCGCCAACGGGTTGCGCAACTCATGCGCCAGACTGGCCCCCAGTTCACCCACCGCCGCCAGACGCTCAGCGGTGGCCAGCTCACGCTGATGCAGCAGCAAAGTCCGGCTGGCCTGCTCCACTTCATTCTGCAGCAGCTGATTGCGGCTGATATGTTCCTGCTCCAGCTCTGCCAGGCGCGCTACCATGGTGTTGTAATGCCGGAACAGTGTCTGCAGCAGCGGGTCTACATCCTCGGTGGACATAGGCCGGTAGCCTTCGTCGGTTAGTGCCGTCATCAGCAGGCCCAGCTGCTCAAGAGGCTGCCAGATGCGTTTACGCATCAGGAACAGCAGCCCGATACCCAGCGAGGGGAACAGCCCTAGCGCAAGGGCAGACAGCCAGGCTTCCTGCCATGCAGACGCCCGTACATGCCGCAGCAGATTCTGGTGGGCGGCATGCTCTTCATCAGACAGGGTAAACAGCAGCTCCTGCAACTGCTGCAGCCGCTGGTGGTCATTGAGATCGGCGTTGTTCAGCACCCGCCGCACATTGCGCAGATGATCGTTGGAGTCAAGATCGATAAAGCCGTTCATGTCATACAGACGTTTGACGTCCGCCTGCAACAGCCCCCAGGGCAGCGGGCTGACTTCAGCCAGCACCAGACGCTGCAAATGCTGCTCAGTGGTCTGCAGCTGCACCAGCACTTCCAGGTGATCTTCGACGGGTTGGAGATTTTCCAGTGTGCGCCAGGACTTGGCCAGCAACAGCCCCAGAGCCAATAACAACAGTACCGTGACCAGCAGCACTGGCCACAATACCGAGCGAAGAAAGACAGAACGCAGCATCTCATGCCTCGGCTTTGACAAAGGAACACCGGCCAGACGGACGGCCGACGACGTGTTTCAAACAGATGAGGGTACCAGCACCCGGCATGGGAGAAGCGCTGGCAGGGTAACTCGTCTGACAGTAAGACAGACGCGAAATATTCTAGCCGCTTTTTGCCGGCAACGCGTTGTCAAATACGGGAAGGGTAAACGACAGGGAGGCGCACAAATAAAAACAGCCACCCGGAGGCAGCTGTCTTTACGAATCCAATCAGAAGAAGCCAGAGCTTACTTGATTTTGGCTTCTTTGTAGTTCACATGCTGACGAACAACGGGATCAAACTTTTTGATCTCCATTTTCTCAGGCATGGTGCGCTTGTTCTTGGTAGTGGTATAGAAGTGACCAGTACCAGCGCTTGAAACGAGCTTGATCTTCTCACGAACACCTTTAGCCATGATCTATCCCCTTACACTTTCTCGCCGCGAGCGCGGATTTCGGTCAGAACTGCATCGATACCTTTCTTATCGATGACACGCATACCTTTAGAAGATACACGCAGGCGCACAAAACGCTGTTCGCTTTCTACCCAGAAACGATGGTAGTGCAGGTTAGGCATGAAGCGACGCTTGGTCTTGATGTTAGAGTGAGAAACGTGGTTACCAACAGCTGGACGCTTACCGGTAACTTGGCAAACTTTAGACATTATCTATACCTTAATTTGCTTGTTGTCCAAACATTATCGGCTGCTACCGAGTCCCTTGCGGGTCAACCCAGGCCCAGCCTCAGGCGGAGCACCCCAACCATTCAGGGGCAAAATCCCGTACCACAGGTACAAGCGGGCGGCATGATACCCCTCCCCCCTGCCAATAGCAAGAAAACTGCTCACTTTTTACTCGCCCCGCCACGTTTCTCAGCCATCTCAACTCCCATCAAAACAGGCCTGCGTCCGTGCAAAACCACCTGCTGACGAGCGCCGAGTTCATATCGAATATTGGTAATACCAATAATTAAGAATAGTGATTTTAGTCTATAAATAGCCTAAAAACGCCATTTATTGGTATTACCATTTTACAAAATTCAACCTTTGTCTATTTAACAAGCAGTTTGACTTTGCGTATGGTGCTGTTTATCCGCGAACCATTGAGGCCAGAGTGGCTTTCCAGCCATCACTGCCTCAGCGGTTCGTCGTGAACACTCCCTGTCATAGGTCTGCACACTTCTGACAGCTCAATAAAAATAAACCGCCTGGCGCAATGACTGCCTTTCGTTGCCGACAACGTTGCTCCGTGATGCAACGGCAGCCTTACCAGGCACTACAGGAAAAGACTATGCAACCATCCATCCAAGCACTCTTGGCGGTGTTGCCCATCGCCACTGCTGGCTTTCTGCTGGTGGGCCTGAACTGGCCAGCACGCCGCGCTATGCCTCTCGTTTTTCTGCTGACTGCGGCCATCGCCTGGCTAGGCTGGGACATGACTCCCTTGCGTATTGCGGCCTCCAGCCTGCAGGGTCTGGTCGTGACGGCCTCGGTTCTGTGGATCATCTTTGGTGCCATTCTGCTGCTGAAAGCACTGCAGTACTCCGGCGCCATCCGCACCATTCGCTCCGGCTTTGCTGATGTCAGCCCTGACCGCCGGGTGCAGGCCATCATCATCGCCTGGCTGTTTGGCTGTTTTATCGAAGGGGCCAGTGGTTTCGGTACACCTGCAGCCATCGCCGCTCCCTTGCTGGTAGCCCTGGGCTTCCCCGCACTGGCGGCAGTCATGATCGGCATGATGATCCAGAGTACGCCGGTTTCCTTTGGTGCTGTCGGTACCCCGATTGTTATTGGCGTCACCGCAGGTTTGAAGAACGACAGCATCGAGCAGCAGTTACTGGCGGATGGCAGCAACTGGGCGCAGTTCCTGCAACAGATCACTGACCATGTGGCTATCCTCCATGGTGTGGTCGGTACCCTGATGCCGCTGTTGATGGTCGTGATGATGACCCGTTTCTTCGGTGCCAACCGCAGCTGGAAAGAAGGGCTGGAAATCCTGCCATTCGCCCTGTTTGCCGGGCTGTCCTTCACCGTGCCCTACATGCTGACCGGGCTGTTTCTTGGCCCTGAATTCCCCAGCATTATCGGAGCCCTGGTCGGTATGGCCATCGTTGTACCCGCTGCCAAACGCGGCTTCCTGCAACCCAAAACGACATGGGACTTCCCGCCACGCAGCGAATGGCTGGCAGACTGGAGCAGCAAACTCAGCAACGGCAATGGTAACGGCCACCATGATGACAGCCATCTGGCGGGCATGAGTCTGTTACGTGCCTGGACGCCCTATCTGCTGGTGGCACTGCTGCTGGTGCTGACCCGCATTCCTGCTCTGGAACTGGGAGCACTGACCAAAAGCCTGAGCTTTGGCTGGAAAAATATTCTTGATCAGCAGGGCATCAGCGCCAGCATCGAGCCACTCTATCTGCCCGGTGGGCTGATGGTGATTGTCGTCGCCATCACCTTCTTCCTGCATCGTATGCAGAGCGCCGCACTGGCCCGCGCCACTCGTGAAGCCAGCCGTGTCTTGCTGGGAGCAGGTTTTGTACTGGTCTTCACCATTCCGATGGTGCGTATCATGATCAACTCCGGCGTCAACGGCATGCAGCTTGCCAGCATGCCCATTGCGCTGGCCCACTATGTGGCCGACTCGGTGGGTAATATCTATCCCTTCTTTGATGCCTGGATCGGCGCACTCGGTGCCTTTATCGCCGGCAGCAACACCGTATCCAACATGATGCTGTCGCAGTTCCAGTACGGTGTAGCCGAGTCACTCAGCCTGTCAGCGGTAGTGATGGTTGCCATGCAGGCGGTGGGTGCGGCGGCCGGGAATATGATCGCTATCCACAACGTGGTCGCCGCTTCGGCCACGGTCGGTCTGCTCGGTCAGGAAGGGCAGACCCTGCGTCGTACCATCCTGCCGACCCTGTACTACCTGATTGCTACTGGTCTGCTGGGCATGCTGATGTTGTAAGACGCGGTTCCTGAATAACACAAAAGCCCCGCGGTGCATGGCACCGCGGGGCTTTTGTTTTTATGTCGGCTATTCCGTGCAACAAGAGTCCGTGAAATTGTTGCAGCGTTCTTTCTATAGATGGAAAGAACGCTGCCAGAAGCGGTCCACAAGATCGTGAACACGGATCTGGAAATGATCAGATACTGACCAGCCCCTGACGAATGGCATAGATCACCAGATTGGGAATGTCCTTGATATTCAACCGCTCCATCATCTGCAGACGATGTGCCTCGACCGTCTTGGGGCTGATCCCCAGCTTCCAGGCGATTTCCTTGGTGCTCAGCCCCTGTGCAATAAAGATCAGGATTTCCTGCTGGCGTGGCGTCAGTGACGGCGGAATGGTTTCGCTACCATTGCCATAGAGGGGTTGCAGCACCTCTTCCGTTACCCCGGCACTCAGATAGAGATCACCGTTGACCACCTTCTGCAGCGCCAGCTCCAGCTCAACACTGGCCGCCTCTTTGGGCAGATAACCGCGGGCACCGGCACGAATGGCACCGACGACAAAGTCCCGCGAGGTATACATGGACAGAATGATGACCCAGGGCCTGCCGTTCACCCGTTCGCACTCCAGCGATTTCAGGACATCCAGCCCACTGCCGTCCTTCAGTGCCAGATCCAGCAGCAGAATATCGGGCTGGTGCAACGCCAGCAGCTGACGGGCTTCAGCCACCGAGCTACCCTCGGCCCTGACGGTAAAACCCGGCAACTCTTCGATCAGTACCCGGATGCCCGCCCTGACCAGCGCATGGTCATCAATCAGCACGATGGAATAATCGCCACTGCTCATACTGCCCCCTTATGCATGGGGATGGTGACGTGCAGACGGGTACCCAGCCCGGGGCTGGTGACAATTTGCAGTTCGCCGCCCAGCAAAGCCGCTCGTTCGGACATGCTGATCAGGCCCAGCCCAGCCTGATGGTGAGGGCTGGCATGGCCCTGGAGGTTGGAATTGTTGTTAGCGTTAATATCAAAACCTCTGCCATCGTCTTCAATATCAAGAGAAATATGATTACCCCGGTGTTGCAGGCGCACCTCCACCACCTGGGCCTGTGCATGCTTGATGATGTTATTTAATGCCTCCTGCACGATGCGGAACAGGGCCACCTGAATGTGATCCGACAGACCCAGCAGCGTGGCAGTCACATGCAGACTGGAGCGCTCAGGTAACTGGCCGCGCAGGCGGTCCATGTGCCACTGCAGGGCGGCCTGCAAGCCCAGCGTATCCAGCTGCGGGGGGCGCAGCATCAGTGACATGTCGCGGATCTGCTGCACACAGCGGTCGGCAATGTCTACCAGCTGCTGCCAGTCGACCGGCTTGTCCTGACGGCGTGAAGCCATCTGTAAGTGGATCTTCAGGGCCGTCAGGTTCTGCCCCACTTCATCATGCAGTTCACGCGACATGGCCTTGCGTTCCTGCTCCTGAATTTCCAGCATTTTGCCGGACAGGTACTTGAGCCGGTGATTGGCATCCGTCAGCCGGGTACGCAGCGCCTTGGCCTCACTGATATCACGGACAATCATCTGAATCGCCGGTTTGCCATCTACCAGCGTCGGTGTACTGGCAATCTCGGCATCAAATTCGGTACCGTCCAGACGCCGTAAACGTCGCTCCATATAGCGACCATCATTGGGCAGCACCTGATCCACGGGTACCGTCTGTTCTCGGATAAAGGTCCACAGTGGCAGGCCCATCACCGTTGCACTGCTGCGACCACTGAGAATCTGCTGTGCAGCAGGATTGGCAAACAGAATGTACTCATGCTGCTGGATCAGCACCCCATCAGGCAGGTAATCAATCAGTTGCCGGTAGCGCCGTTCGCGCTCCTGAATGGCTTCCCGGGCCTGCTGAAAGGCGGTCATATCCTGCACGATGCGCAGAGTACTGGGCGTTTCCTGCAGTTGCAATGGCACGTCCCACAGGCGGATGGGGACATCCCGCTGGGTCAGCGTCAGTACCCGCAGGCTATCAGGCTGGTTCTCGTCGCCCGCCAGGCGCTCGCCCAGCAGTTGCTGTTCGGACAGGCTGGCAAACTGATCAACATCCACTTCATATAAGGTCAACGCTGCCTGATTGACGGCCAGTAGCCGCTCCTGCTGCTGCAGCCACATAGGCAGTGGATGGCTATAGAACAGCTGCAGCAGCTCACGCTGACCCTGCAGGATCTTATCCAGACACTGAGCCAGCCGCGTCATCCCCAGATACAGCAGGGCAGTCAGGGTCAGCCCGGCCAGCACCACAAACAAGCTGTGCTGTGCACTCGACAGGGTATCCGGCAGCAGCCATTCCTGTACCAGTAGCAGCAGGATCAGCAGCACACCGCCGAGCCAGGGCAGCCAGCGCACCCCGCAACGGCTGCGTCGCACATAATGCAACTGACGCTGCAGCAGCAGTTCTAGCTTATCCGATGGATCGCGGTAGGACATGGAAGCCTCGTTTTTGCGCCCCCAAACACGAAATGGGCGACCTGGGGAATGACATCCTGTGACCGACGTCCTGAGCAGCCTCCCTTGCAGCACTCGTCTGTCCTGTTTCTACAGGCAAACAGCCCATAAACATATACTTTCGTCACGACAAAACTATCCGCGTAACGCTGACGCTTTATAAGGAATTTCCTTAATCCTTACGGGGCAATCGCTTATCGTGTACCACCCTGTTTACCGTCATCATACGGAGTTATTTTTTTGGGCGGCGCGACCGGTTGGAGCTACCTTGCACACCACTGACAACTTCCCTTCTCTGCAGGCCTGCATAGAGCATCAACTGACCCGACAGCAACCGGCCAGCCAGTCCCGCGTCCTTCTCAGCCTGAATATCGCTCTGGTCGCCGTCGGCATGCTCCTGCTGTACCTGCTGCACAGCCCGCTGCCACCGGTAACCCGCCTGTTTTCTGCCAGCCTCATTGTAATGTCGCCACTGCTGTCACGCCGCTGGTTTGTGCTGGCCCTGATGTTATTGCTGATCAGCGTACTGCTGCCGCAGACCAGTATTGCGGCGTTCAATGCGACCGTAATACTGGCCATTCTGCTGGGCCTCAGCCGCTATCTGCACGGGCTGCTGCAGCAACGCTACATTGCCAGCCAGCTTGATGACTGGCGCAACCATGGCCAGCCCCTGCTGCAGACACTGATGCAGTCCCATCGTGGTGACGTCAAACTGCTGGATGAAGAAGGACGGCTGCATTTTGTCGACGCCGTCAGTCTGCAACGGCTGGGTGCCAGTCATCAACAAGAGGTACTGGGGCGCCCCTGGTGGTCATTCTGGCCAGACAGCTGGCAGGCTAGCATTCGGCAGTATCTGCAGCAGGCCGGCCCGACGCCGACCCGCATCCAGGCCCAGCGCAGCGATGCGCAGGGTGTGATGCAGCAGTGGCACGGCTGGATCATGCGCATTCGCTTCAGCCACCGGCACTGGTATCTGGTGGTCACCGATAAACTGGTGCCACTGGCCTGCGATCATCTGGAAACCCCTCCCTGCCTGGCATTTGATGAACTGCAGGAAGGTATTCTGCTGCTCGGCGCCGATGGCGCGGTGGTACGCAGCAATGCGGCGGCTAATGCCCTGTTCGGTCAGCCTGCAGCGCTGACGCAATACAGTCTGTGGCAGCTGCTGCCCGACCTGCTTGATCATCCGGATTACAGTGCCCTGCTGCATTGTCTGCAGCAGGGGCAGGGCAGCTGCCAGCTGCAGCTGAACAACCAGCAGGTCAAACTGCAGCTGCGCCTCTGTACCGACGGCCAGCACCGCCGCCTGTATCTGTTGCCATGGCATGACAGCCAGGCCCTGCAGCAGCAACTGCAGTGCAGCGAGCAGCGCCTGTCACGGCTGGAGCAGGCCTGCCGGGCCGGCACCTGGCAGCTGGATGCCCAGGGCCTGCTTACCCTGTCGGCCCATGCCGTCCAGCTGCTTGGCTGCCGCCAGCAGCAGGGCGACGTCAAGCAGATGCTGGCAGCGGTCGTCGACGCTGACCGCCTGCCCCTGTTCAGCACCCTGCGCGATGCACTCAACGGCCAGACCGAGCAGTTTGACTGCCGCTTCCGCCTGCAGCGCCAGCAGGGCGAAGACGTCATCATTACCCTGCGCGGCTGGAGCAGCAAAGGCACCAGCCAGCGCTGCATCGAAGGCACGCTGCACTTTGCCACCCCCACAGCCGTCAGCCAGCAGCCTCCCTCACAGCTGGCACAGCAGATTCTGGAAGTGCTGGATGAACAGCTCTGCCTGCTCGACAGCCGCGGCAATGTGGTCCTCACCAACAGCCGCTGGGACGAAACCTCCCTGCTCTTCCCCACTACCAGCCACTGGCAGGGGCTCAACTTCCTCACCCTCTGCGAACAGGCGGGCAGCGAAGGTGACAAAGCAACACGTGATCTTGCCGCCGGTATTCGTGCCGTTATGTCAGGGCGTATCCCTTATTACCTGCACAAGCAGCAGTCTCAGCTCAACGGCAACAGCTACTGGCACTGGGCCAAGGTCACAGCACTGACATGGCAGCAGGAGCGTTACCTGCTACTGGCGCTGGAAGACTTTACCGAGCTGCAGACCATTCTCGACGCTCATCAGAAAAGTGAGTGGCGCTTCCGTCAGGTGGTGGAGAAAGTCGCCCGCGCATTCTGGATTTTCGACGTCGACAGCCAGCGTTTCGACTACTACAGCCCGGCCTTCCAGCAGCTGATGGGCATCCACCAGCATCATCCGGAAGCCCATACCAAGGTCTGGAGCCAATGGCTGCACCCGCAGGACAAAGCCTACGTGATGCAGCAGCTACAGCAGCTGTTCAGCGGTCAGGCACAGGGCGACAACCCGCAGGAAGTGGTACTGGAGTACCGCCTGCTGACGGCCGAACAGGAAGTGCGCTGGCTGCATGCCCGCCATTATCTGGTGGAAAAGGACAGAGGTCAGGATGCCGCACCGCTGGAAGAACATAGCAGCGGCCTGCAGGTTGTCGCCGTGATCGAGGACATCACCGAAAGCCGGCGCCAGCAGGAAAGCGTGCGCAAACTGTCGTATTTCGACCATCTGACCGGCCTCAGCAACCGCACCAGCTTCCACAGCCAGCTGCAGCAGTATGTCAGCCAGCAGCAACAGCCGTTCTATCTGTTCCAGCTCGGCCTTGATCGGTTCAAGAAGATTAACGACAGCCTCGGCCACGAATGCGGCGATCAGCTGCTGTATCAGCTGGCCCAGCGGCTGCAGCTGACCCTGGGCAAGGATGCGCCACTGGCGCGACTGGGGGGCGATGAGTTCGCCTTTATCCTGCGTCCGGAGCAGGTCGGCAATGACCTCAGCCTCTATGCCAGCACCCTGCTCAACTATGTCAGCACCCCCTGCGCCATCGATGGCAACGAGGTGTTCATCACGGCCAGTCTGGGCGTGGTGTACTTCCCAGATGACGGCAGCAGTTCCACCCAGCTGCTCAGCAATGTCGATCTGGCCATGCAGCTGGCCAAGGAACAGGGCAACGGCCGGCTGTTCCGCTATGAGTCAGCGCTGGACAACAAAGCCCAGCTGCTGGCCAGTATCCGCTTGCAGGGCGAGCTGCGCCGCGCCCTGCGTCTGCGCGAGTTCACCCTGTTCTATCAGCCCAAGCAGGTGCTGGAAAACGGTGAGATCAGTGGTGTTGAAGCGCTGTTGCGCTGGCAGCACCCGGAACGTGGGCTGGTGTCACCCGCCGACTTTATACCCTTGCTGGAAGACAGCGGTCTGATCGTACAGGTAGGTTACTGGGCGCTGGAACAGGCCTGTCAGGACCTGGCCAAGATCGGTGCCGAACAGCACGGCGCGCTGACCGTGGCGGTCAACGTCTCCAGCCGGCAGCTGCAGGATGAAGAGTTTGTCGACTATATCGACCGGCTGCTGCAGCGCTATCCGCACGCGCAGGGGCGGCTGGAAATCGAGATCACCGAGTCGGTCATGATGCGCCAGCCCATGGAAAACATTGCCGCCCTGCAGGCATTGCAGCTGAAAGGGGTCAGCATTGCGCTGGATGACTTTGGCACTGGCTATTCAAGCCTCAGTTACCTCAAACAGCTGCCGGTTTCCACCCTGAAAATTGACCGTAGCTTCATTACCGATGTGCACGAGCAGGCCGATAGCCGCAAGATTGTCCGCGCCATCGTGCAGATGGGCCATGCCATGGAGCTGGTCATTGTCGCTGAAGGGGTGGAAGTCAACGAACAGGCGCGCATCCTGCGCCATCTGGGCTGTGATCAGATTCAGGGATTCGGACTGGCACGGCCGATGCCGCTGCTGAGCTTGACCCAGTGGCTGGACAACTATCAGCCGGTGGCAGTCAGCCCCGACCTGTAATGAAAAAGCCACTGCATCGTGCGGGGAAGGTTCGATGCAGTGGTCACACAACACCTTACTGAAAAGCCTTACTGACCGTGCTGGCTGGACTTCAGCCAGAACTGCTGGGCCAGCTGATGCAGCGCACTGCTCAGCCCGGCCACATAGTTGGCATTGCAGCGATTACTCTCGCTGCTGCTGACATTACTGTCGGCCGCGGCACGCATGTTCAGAATGCTGCGGTTGATATCCTCACTGACAATGCCCTGCTGCTCGACGGCGGTGGCTATCTGCAAATTCATGGCGGAAATCTCGCTCATACCCTGCCCGATACCCGACAGCGCCGCTGCTGCTTCCTGCGCCATGCTGACGGACGCACTGGCCTGCTCACCACTGCGACTCATGGCCAGTACCGCCTGTTGCGCCCCCTGCTGCAGTGAGCCGATCATCTGCTGAATTTCTTCGGTCGATTGCTGGGTACGGGAGGCCAGGGCACGCACTTCATCGGCTACCACCGAGAAACCACGGCCATGTTCACCCGCCCGCGCGGCTTCAATAGCGGCATTCAGCGCCAGCAGATTGGTCTGCTCGGCAATGCCACGGATCACTTCCAGCACTCTGGATATCTGCTGGCTATGGCTATCCAGTTCCTGCACCACACCGGCGGCCCGTGCAATCTCGCCACACAGCGCGCCGATGGCTTCGCTGGTGGTACTGACCAGCTGCTGACCACGGCGGGTATCCACATCAATCTGACTGGCCGCCACCGAAGCGCTCTGGGCATTGCCTGCCACCTGCTGAATGCTGACTGACATCTCCGTGACGGCAGTGGCGACCTGATCCGCTTCGCCCTGCTGGCTGAGAGTGACAGTTTTGCAGTGATCAATCTGCTCCACCAGACTGTCGGTACAGCCCCCCAGCCGCTGCGCGGCATCACCAATGCGTCCAATCACGCCGCCGGTCTCGGCCTGCAACATGCGCATGGCAAACTCGATGCTGCCCCATTCATCGGCACGGCCAGTGTAGAGCAGCTGGCTCAGCGGGTTGTCAGCCACCTTGCGGGCACGCTGCAGCAGAGTTGTCAGTGGTGCCAGCTGCCACAGCACGACGCCACTCACCAGCAGCGCCAGCGTCACGGCCAGTGCCAGACTGCCGGGCAGTGCCGTATGCAGCCAGCCGACCGCGGCACCGGCCGCCGCCAGTAACAGCACCCAGATCAGCAGACAGAGACGTGCTGCGACCCCAAGCTTGGGCAACCGCCAGACCAGCGGTGTCTGCCCGGCACGCAGCCGGGCATACAGGGCTTCGGCCTGATCGACCTGATGGTTGCTGGGTCGGGTCCGCACCGACTGATACTCGGTAATCTTGCCGTCACGGGTGATGGGGGTGACGTAGGCACTGACCCAATAGTGGTCGCCGTTCTTGCAGCGGTTCTTGACCAGCCCCATCCACGAACTGCCTGCCTGCAGGGTCGACCACATATGCCTGAACGCCGCAGCGGGCATATCCGGGTGACGCACCATATTGTGCGGTTGCCCGAGTAGCTCTTCCTCGGTGAAACCACTGATGGAGATGAAGTCCTGATTGACGTAGGTGATATGGCTCTGGCTGTCAGTGGTAGACAGGATATTGGCGTTGGCCGGCAGCTCCAGCTGACGGCCAGTGACTGGCTGGTTGTTACGCATAGTGATGACCCCGCTCGTTTACGCTTCGCTGGTCAGTACGGCTTACCGCTCCCATGTAATGCTGACCAGACAATCACAACATGACTTTTGTGACTATGAATTATAACGAACGGATAAAAAGGGTGGTGCCAGCATCAAACTACATGCTGACATCCTAATATGCACTGCACTTCGGCAACACTGGCGGCAACACGACGGACCAGTGCAGCCCCCTACTCCACCACCGGCCGGTGCAGGGTACGGTAATCCCGTGGGGTCGATTCCAGATGCTTGCGGAACACCGAGTAGAGGTAGTGAATCGAGGGGTAGCCACACAGACCGGCGATTTCGGCAATCGGCAGGTCCGTCGCGGCCAGCAGATGCTGCGCCTGATGCAGTTTGGCAAAGTGAATCTCGTTGTGTACCGACTGCCCGCGTTCATCGCGGAAACGTTTCTCCAGATTGGAACGGGACACACCGACGTAATCCAGCACCTGCTCCACCTTGATCCCTTTGCAGGCGTTAAGGCGGATATAGTGCATGGCCTGAATCACATAAGGGTCTTTCAGCGCCTTGAAATCCGTCGACTGACGCTCGAAGACAGCAGTGGGCGCGATCAGTTTGCGCACCCTGCCGGGGTGACGGCCACGCAGGGCACCGTGCAACAGCTTGGCCGCCTGATAACCCATGGCCCGACAGCCCTGCCCCACCGAACTGAGCGGCACCCGGGTGAGATAGCGGGTCAGGTCTTCGTTGTCGATACCCACCACCGCCAGCCGGTCAGGCACCAGAATATTCAGATGCTCACACACCTGCAGAATATGCCGGGCGCGGGCATCGGTGACGGCGATGATGCCGACTGGTGCCGGCAGCTGCTGCAACCAGTCGGCCAGACGGTTCATGTCGTACTGCCAGGTTTCCGGGTTGGTTTCCTGCCCCCGATAGACCGCGCCCTGATACCCATCACTGGCCAGCACATGCACAAAGGCCCGCTCGCGCTCATGAGCCCAGCGCTTCCATGAGTTCTCCGGCAGGCCATAAAAGGCAAAATGCTCCAACCCTTTACTCTTGAGATGCTGGTAAGCCATCTGCACCAGAGCATAGTTGTCGGTCGCCACATAGGGCACCGCCGGATAATCGGCATCGTCCATGTAGGACCCCCCGACGCCGATCACCGGTACATGCAAGTCCGCCAGCGCAGCAGCAATGGCCGGGTCGTCGAAATCAGCGATGATGCCATCACCCATCCACTCCCGCACATGCTGGATGCGACAGAGAAAGTCCTCTTCCAGAAAGATGTCCCAGTCACACTGGGAGGCCTGCAGGTATTCACCGATGCCCTGAATGACCTGCCGGTCGTAGACCTTGTTGGCATTGAACAGCAGGGTGATGCGGTACTTCTTCTCGAACATGCGCCGATCAATCTTGTTGTTATTCATGGCCTGTAAGGGTAGCAGGCAGGGATTAAAGTGGAAGCGGGCAGCCAGCGGGCACAGCAGCTGCCCGGCGCAGGGACAACGCCGTGTTCAGCACATGCTCACGCTCTTCTGCGCGTGGCGCTGTCCATCCAGACCGCCAGCAGCAGAATGGCGCCCTTGACGATGTACTGCCAGAAGGTCGGGACATCCATCATGCTCATGCCGTTGTCGAGGCTGGACATGATCAGCGCGCCCAGCACCGCCCGATAGATGCTGCCGACGCCGCCTGCCAGACTGGTGCCGCCAATCACGCAGGCGGCGATGGCATCCAGTTCGGCAAAGTTGCCCGCCGAAGGGGATCCGGCACCGAGGCGCGAGCAGAGAATCAGCGCGGCCACGCCCACCAGCACACCGTTGAGGGCAAACACCGTCAGCTTGGTACGAGCCACATCGATACCCGACAGACGACTGGCATCAAGGTTGCCGCCGATGGCGTAGACATGCCGGCCAAACAGGGTCTTGCGGGCCACAAAGCCACCGGCCAGCATCAGCAGAATCAGCAGCAACACCGGTGTGGGTACGCCCCGGTAGCTGTTGAGCAGCAGCACGCCTGCCAGCACCAGTAGCAGCACCGCGCCGACCTGCATCATCTCGCGGCTGATCGCAGGTGTCGGCAGCTGTAGCTGCTGCCGCAAGCCGCGCTGGTAGCGACGCCAGCCCAGTATCACCAGCGCCGCCACCGCCAGCACCGCGACACTAGCGGCATCCGGCAGATAACTCTGGCCAATCAGCCCCATGGTGTTGGAGGTGGGCGCCACGGTGGAGCCTTCGGTGATGCCGATAAGAATGCCGCGGAAGGCCAGCATGCCCGCCAGCGTGACAATAAAGGACGGCACCTTGCGGTAGGCCACCCACCAGCCGTTCCACAGCCCCAGCAGCAAACCTGCCGCCAGCGTCAGCACGATGGTGAACGGCAGGGGCCAGCCAAACCAGACATCGAGAATGGCGGCGATGCCTCCCAGCAGGCCCATCATTGAGCCGACCGACAGATCGATTTCAGCACTGACGATGACGAACACCATGCCGATGGCGAGAATCCCAGTGATGGCCGTCTGACGCAGCAGATTGGAGACATTGCGGGCACTCAGGTAGCTGCCATCGGTAGCGATGCTGAACACCACGGCAATCAGCAGCAGCGCCAGTACCATCACCAGCAGCTGCAGATGGCGCTGCAGCAGGCTCCGCAGCGTGGGTCTCATGGGCGATGCCGGCGCAGCGGCAGACCCCAGATTCAGGGTGACGTGTGGTTTATCCAGCATGGCTGGCCTCCTCCTGTCGCAGGGCACAGCCCATGATCGCTTCCTGGGTCAGCCCGTCATTGGGCAGATCCCCCTTCAACTGACCGTTATGCATGACCAGCACCCGGTCACTGATACCCAGCACCTCGGGCAGTTCCGACGACACCATCAGAATGGCGATGCCCTGTCGCGCCAGCTCGTAGATCAGTTTGTAGATTTCATACTTGGCGCCGACGTCGATACCGCGGGTGGGCTCATCGAGAATCAGAATGCGTGGATGCAACATCAGGCAGCGGGCCAGAATGGCCTTCTGCTGGTTACCGCCACTGAGCTGGCTGATCGGCAGACTGGCCGCCGCCGTCTTGACCCGCAAACGGCGAATGCCGTCATTAATAGCGACGGTTTCGCTGGCCTCGCACAGCAGGCCGTGGCGGCGCAGGGTGGGCAATGCCGCCAGGGTGATGTTGTCGCCCACACCGAGAATCGGCACGATGCCATGGCGCTTGCGGTCTTCCGGCACCATGACAATGCCCTGCGCCAGCGCCTGCCGGTTGTCCCTGAACTGTAGCGCCTGTCCCCTGAGGCGCAGCGGACAGTGATAACGCCCTTCATAACTGGCAAACAAACACTCCATCAGCTCCGTACGGCCAGACCCTACCAGCCCGGCGATGCCGACAATCTCCCCTTCGCGCACGCTGAAACTGACGTTCTGTACCCGCTGTACACCGGGCCGCTGACGATCCCAGGCGGTGACCGGCCCCACTTCCAGCACCACGTCACCAATGGCGTGCGGCTCACGGGGGAACAGCTGGCGAATCTCCCGTCCCACCATCAGGGTGACGATATCGTCACTGCTGAGCTGTCGTGCCTCGCGGGTGGCGATATGTACGCCGTCACGAATCACGCAGATAAGATCCGAGATGGCCTTCACTTCGCTGAGCTTGTGGGAAATGAAGATGCAGCTGACGCCCTGTTGCCGCAGCTCGCCGATCAGCCCCAGCAGCAGCTGGGCCTCGCGCTCCGTCAGTGGTGCGGTGGGCTCATCGAGAATCAGCAGCCGCGCTTCCTTGCCCAGCGCCTTGGCGATTTCCACCAGCTGCTGCTGGCCGACGCCGAGATCAGCCACCAGCGTGTCGGGGTCGATATCCAGATGTACCCTCTGCAGCAGCTGGCAGGCCCGCTGAACCATACGGGCCTCATTGAGCACACCGTGCTGATGAGGTTCACACCCCAGAAACAGGTTGTCCTGAATGCTGAGCTGCTTCACCAGCGTCAGCTCCTGATGAATCATCACCACGCCCAGCGCTTCCATATCGCGAAGGCCACGGGCGCGGATCTGCTCACCAGCCAGCCAGATTTCCCCTTCATAGTCGCCACTCGGATAGACACCACTGAGAATCTTCATCAGGGTCGACTTGCCCGAGCCGTTCTCACCACAGAGCGACAGCACCTCCCCGGCCTGCAACTGCAGATCGATGCCATCCAGCGCCTTCACCTGACCAAAGGTCTTGCTGATACGGCGCATTTCCAGCAAAGCCATAGCACACCTCTTTTTACCCAGCCGTTTGCATGTCACGGAACGCAGACCGGCCCGTAAAGGGCGGTCTGTCTGTTACCTCGAAGCGCGGATTACTGGGCCAGAGCGGCCTGACTGACGAAACCATCAGCGACAACAGTCTGCTGCAGGTTGTGATTGTCGACCGCGATGGGGTCAAGCAGGTAGGAAGGCACATCCTTGCTGCCGTTGTTGAGGGTAGCGTTGGATTCCGGCGCTTTGTCATCACCCAGTGCCACCGCCACCGTAGCGGCTTCGGTGGCCAGCTTGTTGATCGGCTTGTACACGGTCATGGTCTGGGTGCCCGCGATGATGCGTTTCAGCGCCGCCACATCGGCATCCTGACCGGAAATCGCCACCTTGCCCGCCAGTCCCTGCGCCTGCAGGGCCTGAATGGCACCACCGGCGGTGGAGTCATTGGAGGCAACGACCGCATCAATCTGGTTGTGGTTGGCGGTCAGGGCGTTTTCCATGATTTTCAGCGCATTTTCTGCCAGCCAGGAATCCACCCACTGGTCACCCACCACGGTGATATCGCCACGATCAATGGCGGGCTTCAGCACCTTCATCTGCCCGTCGCGGAACATATGGGCATTGTTGTCCACCGGCGAACCGCCCATCAGGAAGTACTTACCCTTGGGTTGCTTGCTCAGTAATGCCTCGGCCTGAATCTCACCCACCTTTTCATTGTCGAACGACACATAGAAGTCGATATCGGCGTTCTTGATCAGGCGGTCATAGGCCAGCACCTTGATACCTTCACTCTTGGCCTCGGCGATGACATTGCTCAGCACTTCGCCGTTGTAGGGAATGATCACCAGCACATCGACGCCCTTGGAGATCATGTTCTCGATCTGCGCGATCTGCGTCTGTTCGTTGCCGTTGGCGGACTGCACATCCACGCTGGCGCCGAGCTTCTCGGCCTGAGCGACGAAGAAGTCGCGGTCTTTCTGCCAGCGCTCCAGACGCAGGTCATCGATCGCCATGCCGATCTTCACTGCCGACCAGGCAGGCGCCGACACACCGGCCAGCAGCACAGCGCAGGCAACCGCTTTAACAGAGGCTTTGAGGGTGGCCTTGATGGGTTTCATCGCATATTCCTCGTTCATGTAGTTATTTGCGGAATCTAGTTACTAGCGGCATCAGTCGTTACAGGCAGCAGCGGATTGAGACTGCGGATCTGCCACATTGTGGAATCTGGTTTTTCCCCAACACCGTCAGTGTCTGCCTGAGCCGGACCACAACCTGCCATCCCCCCTTGCAGCGCCCACGGGCAGAAGGCGGATGCAGCGGGGGATGGGTTGGCCACCTCAATCTAGCGTCGGCTCCCGGGCTCTGCCATTGTGCTAATCCACAACCCTTTTACGTTTTTTCGTTGCCTGTTCGGGCACGCATAGACGGTGAAATTTCACAACGGCAAACCGAAAAAGCGTAATTGCGAGACCACTGCGGTTAGCGCATTTATGAAAGCCATCTGAGGAGAACACGCGATGTCTGTTGCTGCTGAAACCTTGCCCACCACCCTGCGAAGCTTCGAGCTGCACAGTGATAGCGGCGCCCTGCGCTGCACCATCAGTAATCTGGGTGCACGCTGGCTATCCGCCTGGGTGCCGGATCGTGATGGGCAATGGGAAGACGTACTGCTGGGCTACCCGCAGCTGCAGGACTATTGCCACGACAGCGCCTACTTCGGCGCCATTGTCGGCCCCTGGGCCAATCGTATTGCCCACGGGCGCTTCGAGCTGGACGGCCAGACCATCCAGCTGCAGCAGAATCAGGGCAGTAACCATCTGCACGGCGGCGATCAGGGTCTGCATGCGCAGCGGTGGCAGTGTCTGGAGCACAGTCCGCAGCAGCTGCGTCTGGGCTGCTCGCTGCCAGCCAGCCGCAGCGGCTATCCGGCCGATGTCCGGGTGGAGGTGACTTACCGTATCGTCGATAGCACCCTTCATATTCACTATCAGGCCGAGGTTTCTGCCCGCTGCCCGCTGAATCTGACCGCGCATCCCTACTTCAATCTGGCGCCCCGCCGCGGTGACATCGGCCAGCACTGGCTGCAGATTCATGCCGGGCGCTATCTGGCGGTGGATGAACAGCTGATCCCGCAAAGCGAAGAAGCGGTGGATAACAGCCCGTTCGACCTGCGCCAGCCACGGCAGCTGGCCGGTATTCTGGCGCTGCTGACGCAGCCCGGCTGCCCGCGCCAGTTAAGCCTGGGCGCCGGGCTGGATCATTGCTGGCTGCCCGATGGTCAGGGTCTGCGTGAGGTGGCGCTGGTGTATGAGCCGCACAGTGGTCGCCAGCTGCGGGTCAGCAGCGATCAGCCGGGGCTGCAGTGTTACACCGGCAACTATCTGGCCGGCATTGCCGGCAGGCAGGGCCTCTACCGCAATCACGCTGGCTTCTGTCTGGAAGCCCAGGCCCTGCCTGATCAGGTCAACAGCCCACGGGCCGCCGACTGTCTCTATACCCCGGAGCGCCCTTACCGGCAGCACAGCTGCTACCAGTTCACGACCCGCAGCGGCTGACGCGCGGGCCAGCAAAACGACAGCCCAGCAAAACAACAACAGCGGAAGAGGAATCACCATGACGGCGTATTTCGATGCCATCGAACAGGTCCGTTACGAAGGACCCGACAGCAGCAACCCCCTGGCGTTTCGCCATTACGACCCACAGCAGGTCATTCTGGGTAAAACCATGGCCGAGCACCTGCGTATGGCGGCCTGCTACTGGCATACCTTCGTCTGGGGCGGTGCCGATGTCTTCGGTCAGGGCACCTTTATCCGCCCCTGGCAGCAGGCCGGTGATGAGATGGAACTGGCCCTGCTCAAGGCCGACATTGCCTTCGAGTTCTTCCATAAGCTGAATATTCCCTATTACTGCTTCCATGATGTCGATGTGTTCCCCGAAGGCCGCTCACTGAAGGAGTACCTGTACCGCTTTGCCCAGATGCAGGAAGTGCTGCAACGCAAGCAGGAAGAAACCGGCGTTCGCTTGCTCTGGGGTACCGCCAACTGTTTCTCTCATCGCCGTTATATGGCGGGCGCGGCGACCAACCCGGACCCGGAAATTTTCGCCTATGCCGCATCGCAGGTCTGCGCCGCCATGCAGGCCACCCATGCGCTGGGTGGCGTCAACTATGTGCTGTGGGGCGGTCGCGAAGGCTACGAGACGCTGCTCAATACCGATCTGCGACAGGAACGTGAACAACTGGGGCGCTTCATGCAGATGGTGGTGGAGCACAAGCATCGCATCGGCTTCAGCGGCACCCTGCTGATCGAGCCCAAACCGCAGGAGCCCACCAAGCACCAGTACGATTACGACAGTGCCACGGTGTACGGCTTCCTCAAGCAGTTCGGTCTGGAGCAGGAGATCAAAGTGAATATCGAGGCCAACCATGCCACGCTGGCAGGTCACTCCTTCCAGCACGAAGTGGCGACAGCCATTTCACTGGGCATCTTCGGCTCCATTGATGCCAACCGTGGCGACGCCCAGCTGGGCTGGGATACCGATCAGTTCCCCAACAGCGTCGAGGAAAATACTCTGGTTATGTACGAAATCCTCAAAGCCGGTGGTTTCGTCAACGGAGGCTTCAACTTCGATGCGCGGGTACGGCGCATGAGTATCGACCGCTATGACCTGTTCCATGGCCACATCGGCGCTATGGATGTACTGGCGCTGTCACTGAAACGGGCAGCGGCAATGCTGGAGAAGGATCAGCTCGGCGATGCCGTTGCTCATCGTTATCGTGGCTGGAGTGCACCACTGGGCAAGCAGATCCTGCAGGGCGAACATTCACTGTCATCACTGCAGCAGCTGGTAGTGGATACGAGCATGGACCCGCAGCCCGTATCCGGGCAGCAGGAATATCTGGAAAACGTGGTCAACCGCGTCCTGTATTAACGCGTTATTGCTGACAGGCAGATAAATAACTTTACGGAAATAACAAAGGCGGTGGTAATACCGCCTTTCGCTTTTAAGAAATAGATTCTGCAATTGTTCCCTATTGTATTTCTCAATAAGGCTTTTCATGGGTAAAAAGCGCTAGCAGAAAAAAGCTAAAGATCAAATCGACATAGATAACTGAAACCTGGCCAATTATTGAACGACTGCCCTGCCCTAGCTGTTCACTTTATGGAAAGAGTCCTTTGCTTTTTTAAGGATATTCAATAAGACTAATACACAGTCCGCTGCGCTGGACTCAGGTGATACCGGCACTTACACCCTAATTACAGTCACGTACTGGCTTCCCAGTGTTGCTTGCCAGATGACCGGCCGTGTTTGGATTATTTCCCGCACGTGCACAGTGACAACCCCCGGATGATCTATTTCCGCAGCGCCTGAATATTAATGCGCCGTATTCCCACATGCGGCCAGCACTTTGTCAGAACAGCCATTGCCGTGACAAAGACTGAAACCTCAGGACAGTCTCTATGCGTAAAAACTTGCCCGTAAATAATGTAGAAAGAAGTTTTTCTGCCAGCGAACAACTGATCTCTACCACTGATTTAAAAGGCCAAATTACTCATTGCAATGAAGCCTTTATCAAAATCAGTGGTTTCACTCGCGAAGAGCTGATTGGTGCCCCACACAATCTGGTGCGCCATCCTGACATGCCACCCAGTGTCTTCCAGCATATGTGGACGACGCTCAAAGCTGGCAAACCGTGGATGGGGATTGTCAAAAACCGCTGCAAAAACGGTGACTTCTACTGGGTAGATGCCTATGTCACACCCATCCTTGAGGCAGGCAAGGTGGTCGGCTATGAGTCCGTGCGGGCACAACCCAGTGCCGATCAGAAAAAGTGGGCGGCCGCGCTGTACGAACGAATCAACCAGGGCAAGTCTACCAGCCACTCCACCTTTATGTATCTGCTCGGCCAGTACTGGTTTGTGCCGCTGATGGGCATCATCAGCCTGCTGAGCACCTGGTATCTGCCTGCCTCCATCAGTGCCCCGCTGACGCTGATACTGACCATCGGCAGCGGCGCACTCTGTGTCAGCAAGGTGCTGGGCAAACTGACCCATGCACTGCGCTTTACCAAGAACTCCTTTACCGACCCCCTGATCGCCCAGACCTATACCGAAGCCAAGGGCAGCTTCGGCATGCTGGAAATGGCGCTGATCAGTGAGCAGTCGCGCCTGCGTACCATTCTTGGACGTATCGGTGATTCAGCTAACTATGTCGCCAAAAAGTCCGAAGAGGCAGGTGCCTTCAATCAGCAGATTCTGCGCTCCCTCGACACCCAGCAGCGGGAAACAGAACAGAGCGCGTCGGCCATGCACGAGATGGCTGCCACCATCAACGAAGTGGCAGAAAACGTCCAGCTGACCGCCGAGGAAACCAAGCAGGCGGCCACCACATCAGCCCAGGGCCAGCAGGTGGCACAAGTCACACTGCAGGCCATCAGCAAGCTGGCTGATCAGGTCAAAAATATGAGCGAGTCGGTCAATGAGCTGGACAGCCATACCCTGAAGATTACTGAGGCCGTCGACATCATTCGCACCATTGCCGAGCAGACCAACCTGCTGGCCCTGAATGCCGCCATCGAGGCGGCCCGCGCCGGGGAACAGGGCCGGGGCTTTGCCGTGGTTGCCGATGAAGTCCGCTCGCTGGCCAACCGTACCCAGTCCTCCACCCAGCATATTCATGAAATCATCGAGAACCTGCGCAATGGCGCTACTACGGCAGTGCAAACCGCTCAGGACGGCCTGCAGGTGGCTGATCAGGGGCTGCTCAAGGTGGAAGAGACCAGTCAGGCGCTGGAGCAGATTCTGGCCTCCATCAGCCGTATCAGCGATATGAGCCAGCAGATGGGCGTGGCAACCGAAGAGCAGGCCCATGTCGCCGAAGATATCAATCAGCAGGTCACCCGTATTTCCTCTCTGGCCGGCGACAGCGTCAGTCAGGCCAGTGCTGCCAACACCGCCACACTGGATCTGTTGAACGCCTCGGAGGATCTGCGTAATCTGGTTAGCCGTTTTACCCGCTAAATTGTTTGTTAAAAGGGAATATCCGCCACGCTATGGAACTGCTGTTTCTCGGTACCTCCTCCGGTACCCCCACCAAAGCCCGCAATGTTTCCGCCCTCGCTCTGCGCCGGGCGGGCAGTAAATCCTGGTGCCTGATCGACTGCGGTGAAGGCACCCAGCATCAGATACTGCATACCCCCCTGTCGCTGGCACAACTGGATACTCTGCTGATTACCCATGTGCATGGCGATCATTGCTACGGGCTGCCCGGCCTGCTGGCCAGTGCGGCACTCAGTGGCCGCAAGCAGCCGCTACGCATCATCGCTCCGGCGGCAATAAAGCCACTGATTGACTGTTACCAGCAGCTGACCGAATTGCGGCTGACCTATGCCATCGACTTTATTGCCGTGGAAGAGCTGGCCGGCACCAGCAGTACACAACAGATCATCACCCCTGAATTTGCTATTGATGCCTTTCCGCTGTCACACCGGGTGCCGTCCTATGCCTATCGCTTCAGCGAGCGTCAACTCGAAGGCAAGCTGGATATCGACAAGCTGCGGGCTGAAGAGATCCCGCCGGGGCCGATGTGGCATCAGCTGCTCAAGGGTGCCGTACTGAACTTCAACGGCCGGCAGCTGAATGGCCATGATTATCTGCTGGCGCCACGCCAGCCACGCGCGGTGGTGATCGCCGGTGACAACGATGAACCGTCCTGCCTGAGCGAAGCGGTCGCGGGTGCCAGTCTGCTGGTGCATGAAGCCACCTTTACCGTCGATATTCACCACAAGGTCGGCCCGGCCGCAGGCCACAGTGATGCGGCGCGGGTAGCACGCTTTGCCGCCGGGCAGCAACTGCCTCATCTGGTCCTGAGTCATTTCAGTGCCCGCTACGGTTATGGCAGCCGCAGCCCGTGTATTGCCGATATAGAGCAGGAGGCACGCCAGTACTATGCAGGCAGTCTGTGGCTGGCCAATGACTTCGACCTGCTGCATCTGGACAAACAGCTGCAGTTGTCAGTCAGCTCATTGCGCCCCTCAAGTTAGAGCGTCCTGCGGCCGTTACATCTGGGGTTGCCGGGGAACTCTCCCCAGCCCCAGGGAAGCGTTGGCATGGTCAGGCTTGTGGCAGTTCCTACCGTTATTCTGAGCGGGATGCTGGCATTCTGCAGCACGCAGGCCAGGGCACTGCCCCTGCCCAATCCCAGCGCCGAGTTCAGTGGTCTGGCACAAATCAGTCAGGGCAAGGGCTACTACTACATCAAGGTCTACGCCAGCCGTGACCGGCTGCGGCTGGAACTGCCGCCACTGGGCGACAGTCAGGGCCAAGGCACGGTGATGATCCTCAACTTTGCCAGCACGCAGGGCTGGATATTCTCCGTCGGCCCCAGTCTGAGCAAGGAGGAAATGAAAACCACGCCGCTTGATCTCACCATGGCACAAAGCCTCATTCCACCGGTTCTGATCAACAGCGGTCAGCTCGAAGGCAACAGCAGTAACACCCGCATGGTCGCAGGTGAACCCTGTATCAACTGGCAGCTCACCACTGCCAACCGCCAGCCTGTCACCACACCCATCAATGCCTGCCTGAGCTACGACGGTGCGGTGATGCGCAATCGCATCGGTGCCAATGTGGTCTACGAAATGATCCGCTTTCAGCGCGGTGAACAACCAGACAGTCTGTTTACGCTGCCAAGCGGCTATGAGATGGATGCGGAGCGCAAGAATCTGGACAGCTTCCGCGGCCAGCGTTGACAGCCTCGCCTCAAATAACGCGTCTTAACAACGTTTAACAGCCTTATCAGTCGGTTACGCCTCGCTGTTGCGCTATCCTGCATGCAGTACCATCAGCCTATTCCTGGTCTACTGAGTCACGGCATGGACAGCATTCACTCTTCTTCAGCCCATCGCACCTCATCATTGCTAATGTTACTGGCCAGCACCCATCAGGGTGAGCGCCTGAGTCTGGCAGAGCTATGCAGCGGCCTTGGCAACCGCTCCTTCGGCTTACTGCTCCTGCTGTTTGCCCTGCCCAATTGCATTCCCCTCGGTATTCCCGGGTTGTCGACCCTGACCGGTATCCCGCTGGCACTGATTACCGTGCAACTGCTGCTGGCCTACCCAGCTCCGGTGCTGCCCGGCTGGCTCAGCCGCCGCTCTCTCAGCAATCGCGACTTCCAGCGTCTGTGCCGCACTACCTGTCCCTGGCTGGCACGCATCGAGCGTCTGACACGTCCGCGTTGGTTAGCCTTGACCTGCAGACAGGCGGAGCGCTGGCTGGGGTTACTGAGCCTGATCCTGGCAGTCGTGCTGATTCTGCCGATCCCCTTCGGCAACGTGCCACCGGCCTGGGCACTGGTACTGCTGGCACTGGCGATGATTGAGCGTGATGGCCTGCTACTGCTGCTGGGCATTGCCCTCAGTGCTGCCAGTCTGTTCTGGGTCTATGGATTGCTGTGGGCCATGGTGGAATCTGCGCTTTATATGTTCAATCACTGGTGGCAGTCATGAACATCCCTGAGCTGCATCAAGGTCATCACACACACAAAGACTACATTAGGCTTTTCTAAATTAAATTCCGACAGTGTACGTGCAATGTTGTACCCACCTTCATACCGACACAGGAGATGAACATGGCCAAGAGCTACAAAGAGATCAATCAGGACCAGCGCCAGTACAGCAGCCAGCTGCGGCAGGCCAGCACCGATACCATGACGGCGTTTGCCAATCTGTATAAGGCATCGCTGGCAGAAGGTGCGCTGTCACGTAAATACAAGGAGCTGATTGCGCTGGGGATCGGCATCGCCGCCCGCTGTGACGGCTGTATTGGTGATCATGTGGCGGGAGCGCTGAAGGCA
The DNA here is from genome assembly GCF_029846635.1 of Pokkaliibacter sp. MBI-7. NCBI lineage: Bacteria > Pseudomonadati > Pseudomonadota > Gammaproteobacteria > Oceanospirillales > Balneatrichaceae > Pokkaliibacter > Pokkaliibacter sp. MBI-7. Next base: position 2,118,978 of record NZ_JARVTG010000001.1, read on the forward strand.
GGCGCCAGCCGTGAAGAGCTGGTAGAGACCATCAATGTGGCCATCATGATGGGCGGCGGCCCTTCGGTGATTTATGGCAGCCATGCGTTATCAGCCGTCGATGAACTGTCAGCCAGATCCGACTGACCGTTCATCAACGATCGCTCGAAGCGGAACTGCTACTCTATGCGCATTCGCAGAAAGCGGGCAAAGCGCGGCACCCCGGTCTTGGTGGTGCCGTCGTAGCGATAGGTAATCTGGCTGCCCAGCGGTGGCGGCTCCCGGCGCTCGGCATCACTCAGGCCACTGCCCAGCCGAAACTCCAGCCCCGCCTGATTACGTACCAGCAGGGCACCGACCATGCCAGTGTATTTACCCTTGCCGGGGATGTAGCCAATCACTTCGGCTTCCGCATCCTGATGGCGTTTGTACTTGAGCAGATCATCGCTGCGGCTGGCGTGATACAGCGACTCACCGCGTTTTAGCATCAGCCCTTCACCGCCCTCACGTTCGACGTTGGCGAGCCAGGTGTGCAACTCTTCCAGATTATTGACCCGCTGCTGCTCCACATGCTGTACCCAGGGCTGATTGATGGCCTTGATCACCTCAGACAGTTGCTGATCACGGCGGTTGAAGTCGCCCGGCCAGGCTGGCAGGTCATAGACCATGAAATGCACCTTGCGCCAGGCACTATCATCGGCCTGCAGCTGGCGCACCGTACCTGACAGAGCAGCAAACTGGCCACGCCCCATCCACAACTCCCCGTCCAGCGGCTGTTGCGGCCACCCGGCGGTAAACCAGGACGGTGGCTCAATAGCATTGCCACTGCGGCTCAGCAGGCGCTTGCCATCCCAATAGGCGCGCACACCATCGAGTTTTTCACTGATCCAGTAATTGGCCAGCACGGTATGAGGGCTGAAACTGTTGGCCAGCATCAGCGGTGGAGTATCGGCGGCCAGCAACAGGCGTGGTGATGCCGACAGTGATAGCCCGGCCAGGGTCAGCGCCCCCCAGGTTCGTAGTGATAAAGCAGACATGATGTCCTCCTTGATCCTTCTTGGTCCCTGCATTTCCCTGCTCAGGGCCCAGAAACAAGTCACCCCGCACAGGGCGGGGTGACTCAGGTATTAGCGCTGGCCCGTCAGGCGGCCATCACACTTTCCATGGAAGTGCGCAGTTTCTTCATTGCGCTCTTCTCCAGCTGGCGAATACGCTCGGCAGATACGCCGTACTCGGCGGCCAGCTCATGCAACGTCGACTTGTCTTCAGACAGCCAGCGCTTGTAAAGAATATCGCGGCTGCGCTCGTCCAGCATTTCCAGTGCACGGTCCAGACCTTCGTTGGCGTGCTCTTCCCAGTCACTTTCTTCCAGCTGGCGAGCCGGATCGGCGCGCTTGTCTTCCAGAAAGTAAGCTGGCGCCTGATAGGCCTTGTCATCGTCGTCGTCATTACCGGCATCGAACGCCATGTCCTGCGCGGTCAGACGGCCTTCCATCTCGCGCACCACCTGAGGATCAACGCCCAGGCTGTCAGCGACGGAATGCACTTCATCGTTGGTAAACCAGGCCAGCTTTTTCTTGGCGCTGCGCAGGTTGAAGAACATCTTGCGCTGAGCCTTGGTGGTGGCCACTTTGACGATACGCCAGTTGCGCAGGATGAACTCGTGCATTTCGGCCTTGATCCAGTGCACGGCAAAGGACACCAGACGCACACCCACGCTGGGGTCAAAACGGCGCACCGCTTTCATCAGACCGATGTTGCCTTCCTGAATCAGGTCAGCCTGATTGAGGCCATAACCGGAATAGCTTTTGGCGATATGAACAACAAAGCGCAGGTGCGCCAGTACCATCCGCTGAGCAGAAGCCAGATCGTTCTCATAGAACAGTTTCTCGGCCAGCTGCTTTTCTTCGTCAGCGGTCAACATCGGAATCGCGTTGACAGCCTGGATGTAGCCCTCGAGGTTGCGACCCGGGGACATGATCTCAACAGGCAGAAGACTACGACTCATGGATTCACCTCTAACTCAAATTTCAACCCAGATCAGGCATTGCTGTCATTTAGACACAGGCATTGCCTGTTGGTTCCTTACCTTTTACCCGGCCATTTCGGTGGCCCGGGGACAGCGGAACACACTTTTAACGCATCCTTCAGACGTTGACAAGCCCCTGTCAGCCGCGGAGATCGATGTCATCGACCCGCCTTGCATCTACGTCAAAGCATGTTGGTCAACTGACGCAGGAAAGACGCAAAGGCCAGACGAAAATCTGAATAGCGTTCAGTCTAATCGCCTGCCCTGCAAGTGAGCGTCTCCATGGATAACAAGTTGTTTCAGGCTGCCGGTCACGTCGGCTGAATGGCCGTCAGATGACGCCCGACGGCCAGCCATGCGCCCAGAATACCAAGCAATACCGCACCGCTGATCAGAATCAGGGTGGCCTCGGCATCCAGCCCTGCCAGGACAAAGGAGCTCTGATACAGTGAGCCAAGTGCGGTCACCGGCTGTTCCAGCCAGAACAGCGCCATACTGACCAGCCCCCAGGCTAACAGGCCACCATACAGACCAAACCACAGGCCGGTATAAAGGAAGGGACGACGCACGTAGGCATCGGTACCGCCGACCAGCTTGATCACTACAATTTCTTCGCGGCGGCTTTCGATGGCCAGCCGAATGGTATTACCCACGACCAGCAGCACCGCTACGCCAAACAAGCCCGACAGGGCAACGACGACCCGCTTGGCGATATCCAGAATGGCATGCAGCCGCTGCACCCACTGCAGATCCAGCTCGGCTTGCTCTACTTCCGGCAGCGCCTGCAGTTTGCTCAGTTGTTGCTGCGCTTCGAGCGGCCCGAGCTGACGGCTGGGCTCCAGCACGATGGCAGCAGGGAGCGGATTCTCGTCCAGCCCGGCCAGCACATCCTTCAGCCCTGACAACGCCTGAAACTCTTTCAGTGCCTGTTCCTTGGAGATGTAGCGCACATCATGCCAGGTGGCATCACGACTGAGTTCAAACGCCAGTGACTCGCCTTCGGCTTCTTCGACGCTGTCTTTGAGATAGACGGAAATACGGGTCGACTGCCCGACTTCACCACTCAGCTGGCTGACATTGTTCAGCACCACATACAGCAAGGCAGGCAGCGCCAGGGCAATGGCAATAACCAGCAGGGTCATCATGCTGGCAAAGGGTTGACGCAGCAGCTTGCCGAGGCTGATCCCCGCTTCCTGGCGATGATGCCGCCCCCAGGCGCGCAAGCGGTCAAGCCAGTGCACACGATGGGATACCGCACCAGCAGTAGCACGGCGGGTGTCAGCAGTCGGGCGCTGACGTTGGCGTGTCTCAGAGTTGCGCATCCTGACTCACTCTTCCGTTCTGCAGGGTCAGCACCCGGTGATGCATACGGGCAATCAGCCGGAGGTCATGGCTGGCAATCAGCATGGTGACGCCGACCTGGTTGAACTGCTCGAACAGCCGCATGATTTCCGCCGATAATTCCGGGTCCAGGTTACCGGTCGGCTCATCGGCGAGAATCACTGCAGGTTTATTGACGATAGCGCGAGCAATACCCACACGCTGCTGCTCACCGCCGGAGAGGGCGATGGGATTGAGTTTTTCCTTGTTGAGCAGCCCCACCTTGTCCAGTGCCGCCCTTACCCGCCGGCCAATGTCATGCTGGTCATAGCCGCTGATATGCAGCGGCACCGCCACATTTTCAAAAACGCTGCGATCAAACAGCAGCTGGTGGTTCTGGAACACCACACCAATGCGCCGCCGCAGATAAGGAATCTGCGAAGCAGGCAAGTGGTTGAGGTTCTGCTCACCGATGAAGACCTGTCCGGCGGTGGGACGCTCCATCAGCATGATCAGTTTCAGCAGCGTACTCTTACCAGCACCGGAGTGGCCGGTAAGAAAGGCCATCTCACCACGACGAATGGCAAAACTGACCGCCGACAGCGCCTGATGGCCTCCAGGATAGCGCTTGCTGACCTGATCAAATCGAATCATGAGGCGGGTCGCTCGAACAGTGCATCGACAAATTCATTGGCCTGGAACGGACGCAGGTCATCAATGCCTTCACCCACACCGATATAGCGAATCGGCAGCTCAAACTGCTTGGCTATTGCGAAGATGATGCCGCCCTTGGCCGTGCCATCGAGCTTGGTCAGCGCGATACCACTGACGCCGACCGCTTCGCGGAAGGTCTTGGCCTGGGAAATGGCGTTCTGACCGGTGCCGGCATCCAGTACCAGCATCACTTCATGGGGCGCTTCCGGGTCCAGTTTGCGCATCACACGCACTACCTTTTCCAGCTCAGTCATCAGATGCTGTTTGTTCTGCAGACGTCCGGCCGTGTCGGCAATCAGCACATCCATACCGCGCGCCCTGGCGGCCTGCAGGGCATCGAAGATCACCGCGGCACTGTCAGCACCGGAGTGCTGGGCGATGACCGGCACGTGATTGCGTTCCCCCCATACCTGCAACTGCTCCACGGCCGCAGCACGGAAGGTATCCCCCGCCGCCAGCATGACCTTCTTGCCTTCGCTCTGGAACTTCTTCGCCAGCTTGCCAATGGTGGTGGTTTTACCCACGCCGTTGACACCCACCATCAGGATGACCATCGGCCGATGGCTGCTGTCGATGACCAGTGGCTGCTCAACACCCAGCAACAACTCGCGCAGCTCTTCCTTGAGTGCACCAAACAGTGCCTGCGGATCTTTCAGCTCTTTGCGGCTGACACGCTCGGTCAGACGCTTGATGATGCTCTGTGTCGCTTCCATCCCCACATCGGCCAGCAGCAGCTGGGTTTCCAGCTCCTCCAGCAGATCATCGTCAATCTGCTTAGCACCGAGAAACAGCGACGCCAGACCTTCAGTCAGATTGGCCTTGGTCCGCGACAGGCCAGACTTGATGCGCTCGAAAAAGCCCAGTTTGGACTTCGGCTTCTCCTGCTCCACCATACGGGCAACAGGTTCGGGTTCGGGTTCGGGTTCGGGTTCGGGTTCGGGTTCGGGTTCGGGTTCGGGTTCGGGTTCGGGTTCGACAGCAACCTGCACCACCGCCTCCGCAGGCTCTACCTCGACGGTCACGGCATGCACGGGTTGCGCTGCCACGCCCGGCTCAACCGCATCGAGCACCAGGGGAGCAGGCTCAGCGGCAGGGGCTGGCTCAATGCTGACTGTCGCAGGCTCCACCTGCTGAACCACGACCTCGACAATCTTCGGCTCTGCAACCTCTGGTTCTGCTATTGCTGGCTCAGCAATGATGGCGGGGCTGGCTTCGCTTACCAGAGCAGGTTCAGCATCAGCCTGCGGTACCGGGCTTTGCTCTTGTTCGACGACCACTGCTTCGGCGTCGTTACGTTTTTCGGCCTCGTTACTCTTGCGGCTGCCGAACAGCGATTTTTTCAGTTTGTCCCACATGAGTTTTTCAACTTACTCCAGATAGTTCTCGACATATGCAGTGACGCCAGGGGCACTCATACGTAGTGAAAAGACCGCATCACAACCTTGCACCTTCACGACAATACGCCTGACTGGCGCAGAAAAGGCTGACAGATCGGGTCAGATTGGGGCATATAGTAAAGGAGCCCTTGGCTGCTGTCACAAATCCGTGCAGAAGATGAACACGTCAGCATGCCCGTCATAATGCCTGAGGTAACACGTTCATGGCCGAAGCCTACCAGCCCCTGTTCAACCGTACCTATCTGAAAGTCATCCTGTGGGTTGTGGCCATCACCATCGTCCTGCTCAACTGGCATGAGCGTCAGCGCGTTGCTGCCCTGATTCCCTGGCAGTGGCAACAGGGCAGTACCGAAGTGCGGGCTCTGCATCATGACAACAAAGGCAGTGAGGTATGGATCCTGAGTTTTGCCCCCGGTGCCATAGCAGAAGCACAGGCGGGTACGGCCGCCCTTGCAGACACCATGCTGCAGGAGCGCTTGCCGGGAGGTGCCAGCCATTGGTTCCTCGACCGTCAGATAGCGTTTTCCACCCAGCTTACGCAGGAACACTGGCAGATCCAGCTGCAACTGCCGGATGACGAGGATCACCGCCAGCAGGCCATCGCCGGGCTGCAACAACTCTTTAGCCCCGCAGCAGACGATCAGCAGCACACAGAACAGGCTCGTCTGCGCCTGCTGGCACAGGCCAACCTGCTGGCCAGCCACGGCGAAGCACTGGCCATACAGGGCAGCCTGATGGCGCTCTATCCGGACCACCCTGTCAGCCGTCCTTTGTATGGCAGCCGCGCCAGCCTGGCCACTGTCGATGCCTCAACGGTTGATCATTTTGTCAGCCAGTTCTGGCAAACAGCACCACAGCAACTGCTGCTGCTCGGCGATCTCGACGAGTCTCAGGCGAAGCAACTGGCACAGCAACTGCTCGCCAAACTGCCGCAGCAGGCCAGGGCGACACAAGCCGCACCGACGCTGCCTTCAGCCCGCGCGGAGCCGCTGGCCCTGCAGCGGCCACAGCTGCGCCAGCAGGCAGCCATGGCCCTCCCCCTGCCAGAGGCGGATCCCTATCAGCGTACCTTGCTATTGTTGTGGCTAACGCAGCTGGGGCAGCAACACCAATTACAGGTCAGCCCCTGGCGCTCCAGTGAACAACCGGTGGTGCTGTTCAGCTGGGAAGGCGATCTGCAGGCAGCCCCACCACAATGGCAGCCACTGTTACAGCAGCAGCCTGACTCACAGCAGCTGGATACCCTGTTCAGGCAAGTGGCCACCGAGCGCAAAAATCTGGAGCAGGATCCACTGACTCTGGCACAATGGCTGACCCTGGCATGGCATCGCGGCCAACCCTTGAGCGTATTAAAGGTCTGGGACCAGCAACAGGCAGATGAGCCACGTCAGGCATTCCTGCAACTGCTGACACAGCTGGCCAGGCAACCGCGCGGCGAAGCGACGGTGCATCCCTGAAATGACCGCCCTGCCCTTTTCACCGACTGACTGAGCATCTGATTTCCCATGGCAAGAACACCGGCACGCAACACTCCCTCTTCCCCCAAGGCCGGAGCTGCCCGCAATCAACTGCGCATTATCGCGGGCGAGTGGCGTAGCCGTAAGCTGGCCTTTCCGGATGTGCCCGGACTGCGCCCGACCACCGACCGGGTGCGGGAAACCCTGTTCAACTGGCTCAGCAGCTGGGTGCCCGGCAGTCGCTGTCTGGACGCCTTCAGCGGCAGTGGCGCCCTGGGCTTTGAAGCCCTGTCACGTGGCGCTGAATGGGTCACCTTTATTGATAATGCTCAGGTTGTTACCCGCCAGTTGCAGGCCAACCTGACACTACTCAACTGCCGGCAGGCGGAGGTGCAACAGGCACAGACTCAGGACTGGCTACAGCAACCAGCCAGCAGCCAGTTCGATCTGGTGTTTCTTGACCCCCCCTTTCAGCGTCAGCTGCTGGAGCCTGCGGCGCAGGCACTGGAACAACAGGGCTGGCTGGCGGATGCCGCAATGATCTATGTCGAGCACGAGCAGGAATTACAGCCACAGCTCCCTGCCAGCTGGCAGCTGCACCGGCAGAAACAGGCCGGGCAGGTGATCTATTCGCTCTATCACCGACAGACAGGTGGCAGCGACTCGCCCGCCCTGTGATGGTTGACCAGCCTCCTGCAGCGCAGCATAGGCCCTTCCGGCGCGTTGTACCCCAGCACCATTTGGGCTAGTATCTGGCCGCTCAGCGCCGTGCCACGGCCGCGCTGCCTTGAACGCAGGTGCCATAAGGTGCCGGAGAGGCGTCAATCACGCCTTTCGGCTCTTCTGATCAACCTGCCGCCGTGCACGTAAACAGGCCCCCAGAATGTATTCTGGCCAGCAGTGTGGACTCACGACATGAATACTGTCATCTATCCCGGCACCTTTGATCCGATTACCAACGGCCACACCGATCTGGTGGAGCGGGCCAGCCGGTTGTTCGAGAATGTGGTGGTTGCCGTGGCAGAAAGCCCGCGCAAGCGTCCTTTGTTGCCCCATGATCTGCGCGTCGATCTGGCCAAGGAAGTGACGGCTCACCTCGACAACGTCAGCGTCTGCGGCTTCAGCTGTCTGCTGACGGACCTGTTGAAAGAAAAGAACGCCAATATCATTCTGCGAGGGCTGCGTGCCGTGTCAGATTTTGAATATGAATTCCAGCTGGCCAATATGAACCGTGTACTGGCCCCTCAGGTGGAAAGCATGTTTCTGACACCTGCCGAACAGTATTCCTTTATTTCCTCGACGCTGGTGCGCGAAGTCGCCACCCTGAAAGGAGATATTTCGAAATTTGTGCATCCTTCCGTGGCGAAGGCCTTGCGCACCTATATCAATGAACTGCACAAGTAGTTCATCAAGCACCACCCACTATTACAGATCCGGCCAGCGCTGCCTGTCAGTGTGATGAGCCAGGATCATAAACAGAACCTGATTAGAAAACGGCAACGGACAGCGCGCTGCGCATCCGACTAGCTGACAACCAGTGAGGATTTGCCATGGCTTTGATAATTACCGACGAATGTATCAACTGCGACGTATGCGAGCCGGAGTGCCCTAACGAAGCAATTTCCCAGGGCGAAGAGATCTATGAGATCAACCCCAGCAAATGCACCGAGTGCGTAGGTCACTACGACACCCCGCAGTGTGTTGAGGTCTGCCCGGTCGATTGCATTCCCAAAGACCCCGACCACGTAGAAAACCACGACCAGCTGTATCAGAAATACCTGCACCTGAGCCAGGCCTGATCGGCACCAGCGCACAGTATCAGCAGAAACAAGAACGGGCCCATGAGGCGAATGCCAGTCAGTTAAGCCCAACAGCTTGACCTTTTGCGCCCTGAAACGAAAATCCGATGCTTGTTTTGAGCATCGGATTTTTTATGCGACTGTCCCGCGCCTTGGCACTGACTCACGAAGCCGCTTCTACTACTCACGCCCTTGATGAACTGGGGGCGCTGCTTGATCCAGACCTGGTCAGCACCGCACTGGAAACGGCGGGAGTGGCGACCATACGTAAGCGACGCCTCCCTCTTGAGTCCATGATCTGGTGCGTGATCGCCATGGCGTTGTTTCGCCGGATGTCGGCCTGGGATGCTGCGAGTCGTATGGACATCATGCTGCCTGGGCAGAGGCCACTGGTGGCACCCAGTGCCATCGTGCAAGGTCGGCAGCGCCTGGGCAGTGCGGCGGTGCGAGAAGTCTTTTCCCTGACGCAACAACGCTGGCATGCCAGCGCCAATCACCCCACCTGGGCGGGTTTGCGCCTGCTCAGTGTCGATGGCGTGGTCTGGCGCACACCGGATACGGACGACAACCGCAAGCACTATGGCAGTGCCAGTAACCAGCATGGCGATACCGGCTATCCCCAAGTGCGCATGGTCTGCCAGATGGAACTGACCAGTCACATGCTGGTGAGCAGTGCTTTTGCCGGTTATCACAGCAACGAGATGAAGCTGGCCGAACAACTGATCGACAGCACACCCGATCACTCGCTGACCTTGTTCGACCGTGGCTTCTATTCGCTGGGGCTTCTTCATCGCTGGCAACAAACAGGCACTCAGCGCCATTGGCTACTGCCGCTGCGCAAGGATGCTCAATATGAGGTGCTATACAAGCTGGGGCGCCAGGATGCCATCGTCTCGCTGAAGACCTCGCCGCAGGCGCGTAAGCAATGGCCCGAGCTGCCCGACACGCTACAGGCCAGGTTATTAAGCAAGACCATCAAGGGCAAAGTCCGGCAAGTACTGACTTCGATGATCGATCCTCTGCGCTTTCCGCCAGATGACATCGTGGATCTGTACAGCCAGCGTTGGGAAATCGAGTTGGGCTATCGAGAAATGAAGCAAGGCATGCTCGCGGGTCACTACACACTGCGCAGTAAAACGCCGGAGATGATTGAACAAGAGCTGTGGGGCGTACTGCTGGGGTACAATCTGCTGCGTTATCAAATGCTGGAAATGAGTCGCCACTGCCCTGGCATCTCCCCCTGCGAAATGAGTTTCACCGCCTGCACCTGGGCGATCCTGGGCTTCTTGAACGGGGTCTCTTTGAATCATCCAGGAACATCCCTCGCTACCTGGCTGAACTACAGGCTTCGGCCATGCACTACGTCCTGCCTCATCGACGTGAGGAGCGCAGTTACCCGCGGGTGGTCAAGCCCAAGCCGTCCAAGTATCCGACCAGAAATAAAAATGCCAGTCAGCTTAACTGACTGGCATTAGGCCCATGAGGCCCGTTTTTGTTGCTAACACTCAGGGAAGGCTCAGCCCGCGCCCAGCCGAATACCGAACCCGACCAGAAACAGACCCGCCAGCCGTTGCAGCCACTGACTTAAAAAGCGATGACGCTGCACCCGGGTACGCATGGCAGTGCCTGCAAAGATCAGCAGAGAGCAGTAGCCCAGAGACAGCAACGCAATCAGTGCAGCCATGGTGGCAAAGGTCAGCATGCCCTGATGCGCGACCGGATCAATAAACAGCGGAAAGAAAGCCATGTAAAACACAATGGCTTTAGGGTTCAGCAGCGTGATCAGCATGCCCTGACGGAACAGATGTCCGGGCTGTAACCTGATCAGCCCGGTAGCCGTTTCTCCGCGGCTGCGCAGTAACTGAATACCGATCCATACCAGATAGGCCGCCCCCAGATACTGCACTCCTTTGAACAGGGTAGGATTCGCCGCCAGCAGGGCAGCGACACCTCCCGCTGCCAGCCACATCAGAATCTGATCACCCAGAATCAGCCCGCCGAGGGTAGCATAACCGCCCCGCACACCGTGCTTGCCACTGGCGGTCAGCAGGGCGAAGGTGCCGGGTCCGGGAATAGCCAGAAATACCAGCACAGCAATAATAAAGCTCCACAAGTCATGAATGCCCATAAACGCCATGATGCACCTCTCACTCAACGGCGGTTCTGCAAGGCCCAGATCATATCGTAGCAGGCTCCCATAGTGTGATAGTCCACCTTGCCTGCCGGGCTCTTCTCATCGGAATAGCTCTGGTTATCACGACTGAGAATGCGATACCAGGCGCCATAGCGATGATCCACCATGTGCTCCCAGCTGTACTGCCAGATCTGTTCATACCACTGCCAGTAACGCTGATCACCTGTCCGCTGCCCCAGCAGCGCGGCGGCCGCCAGACTTTCGGCCTGTACCCAGAAATACTTGTCGCCATCACAGATCTGATAGTCAGGGCCAAAGCCGTAGACCAGACCGCCGTGCTCCCTGTCCCAGGCATGCTCAACCGCGGTCAGGAACAGAAATTCCGCCTTGGGCAGCAGCCAGTCATGCTCCGGAGCGTACCGCTCCAGCAACACCAGTAGCTTGGCCCATTCGGTCTGATGGCCGGGTTGGAAACCCCAGGGGCGGAACAGGTGACGGGGATTATCACGGTTATAGTCGAGGTCGACCTGCCACTGACGGTCATAGTGTTCCCACACCAAGCCGTCGGCCTGTGCCGCCTGCCGCACGCAGATAGCTTCCGCCACCTGTAACGCCCGCTCGAGGAACTGTTTATCTGCGGTGGCCTCATAGGCGGCAATCAGTGCCTCGCAGCTGTGCATGTTGGCATTCTGGCCGCGATAGTCGCCGACTTGCCACTGCGCATCCGCCTCATCGGCATACAGCTGCCACTGCGGCTCCCAGAAACGCTGGGTCTGCAGCTCATGTGCGCGATACAGGCCGTCGCGTGCCTCTTCGATACCGGCTTTCAATGCGGTCGCGTAGGCCAATATGACGAAGGCCAGGCCGTAGCAGTGGTTAGTGCTGTCTTCGATCTGACCATCCTGCAAGGTCCAGGCATAGCCCTGATAATCAGGCTGATAGTGCGACTGCTGCAGATAATCCAACCCATGCTGGGCCCAGCGCAGATACTCCGGCGCCTGAAAGTGGCGGGCATACTGGGCATAGGTGAAGACATAGCGGGTACTGGAGACCAGATGGCGATGACCACGGTTGTAAATGCTGCCATCGTCACGCAGATAATGGAAAAAGCCACCTTGATCATCGATGCAGGCGGGATGATAAAACGCCATGGTACGAGCGATATGCTCGCGCAGGTGTTCAGGATTAAAAAAGTCCATGGTGAATTCCTGTTGCATACTCTGCTCCTGTGCCACAGCAGCCCTGGCCTGCCTCACTGGCGAGCTGAAAGGGCTGCTGCTCATGCGCTATGAGTGCAGGTGTTACAGCTGCCAGGCAGCAGCGACATCATTGAACTGTGGCAATGCCGGAAAGGCGCCTTTGCGTTGTACAGTGTGTGCACCACAGGCAATGGCAAAGCCAATCACCGCCCGCAATGCCTGCTCGTCGCTCAGCAATGCTGGCTGCTCAGGCAGGCAACGGGCCAGCGCATACAGCACCGCGCCACTGAAACTGTCACCCGCCGCCGTCGTATCGACGACCTGTACCTTTGGTACGGTCACCCAGCCACTCAGACCGCCATGAGCGGCCGAGGTAGCGAAATACAACGGATTACCATCATCACTGACCAGCACCAGCCTGCAACCCGCCTCCAACCACTGAGCCACACGCGGTTCGCCGCCCAGCACCTGCAACTCTTCACGGGAAATCTTGATCACATCAGCCGCACAGCACAGAGCATGTACACGTTCCACATCAATCTGCTTACCGGGCCACAGGTTGGCACGCAGGTTGACGTCGACGGTCACCCACCAGCCGGCTTCGTGGGCTTTTTGCACGCCATGCATGCTCGTCGCCGCAATAGCGGCTTCGGTCAGGGTATTGGAGCACAGATGCAGAATGCCCTGCCCCTGGAACCATTGCGGCAGAAACTGCTCAGGGCGGAACAGCACATCCGCACTGTCACGTCGCAGGAACTCGAAACTGCGCTCGCCATTGGCGTCCAGCAGCACAAAAGCCAGCGGTGTCGGCGCCGTCGGATGGATCACCGTGCGCGAGATATCGACACCTTTCTGCTGCAGTGCGTGTAGCAGAAAATGCCCGAAGGCGTCATCGCCTACCTGACCGATAAAACCTGCCTGACCACCCAGCTGGGCCACCGCCACAGCCGCATTGGCCGGGGCACCGCCCGGATACTGGCGCAGCTCGGGCAAGCGCAGCCCGGCCTCTTCACTGGCACCAATATTGAGAAAGTCGATCAGCACTTCACCAAAACACCAGACTGGCCACATAGCGATTGTTGTCCTTGTTCTACGCAGAGCCGCCGGGCTCACGCGCTGTTAATACCTGGAGGGTTGTCAGCAGTATTTCACCGCAAAAATGAAAACGTTTTCATTCAGACTGCCACGCATCATAGCAGAGCCATCCCGGCTTGAGTATGAACAAAATGACAACAGCATCGCCTTCGGCACAAAGGCTGCTAGACTATAAACTGTATAGATTTTGAACAGACTACGCAGCCTTGATCATGAACAGTAGCGCGATGATCCTACCTGCCAGCGAAACCCATCGTCTGCAGGTACTGTACAGCTATGGCGTGCTCGACACGCTGAACGAGCAGGCCTATGACGATCTGACCCGTCTGGCTGCCTACATCTGTCATACGCCTTCCTCAGTCATCTCGCTGGTAGACAGTCAGCGACAGTGGTTCAAATCACGCTTTGGCCATCATGCCAGTCAAGGCTCACGTAAGGACTCCTTCTGCACTCATGCCATTCTCAACCCCGATACCATCATGGTGGTCAAGGATGCTTTGCAGGATCCACGCTTCCAGCGTAACCCGGCAGTCATCGGCCCACCCCGCATTCGTTTCTACGCTGGCGCTCCGCTGATCACCCCCTGTGGTGAAGCGTTGGGTACGCTCTGTGTATTTGATACCCAGCCCGGCGATCTCAGCGATGACCAGCGTGACGCTCTCGCGACGCTGGCGCGACAGGTGATGGCTCAGCTGGAACTGCGCAAAGTCATTCATGCCCAGCAGGACAGCGCCGATCATCTGCATCACAGTCAACGTCAGCTGGAACAGCAACAACAGCTATTGCAGCAGCAACAGCTCGAACTGGAAGAGGTCAATCAGCAATTGCGCACGCTTAGCCTGACCGACAGCCTCACCGGTCTCTTCAATCGCCGTGCTTTTGATGCACGCATGAGTGAAGAAGTGGAACGCTCCGTACGCACCCGTACTCTGGTATCGCTGCTGTTGGTGGATGTGGATCACTTCAAGTCATTCAATGATGTGTTTGGTCACAGCGAAGGGGATATTGCCCTGCAGGAAGTTGCGGGACTGCTGAAAAACAATGCCCGCAGTTATGATCTGGTTGCCCGCTACGGCGGGGAAGAGTTCGCTGTCATCATGCCGGGCACCAGCACGTTGGATGCAGAGCGTATCGCTGAACGTCTGCGGGCCAGTATTGCAGCGCATAGCTGGACGCTGAGGACGGTCACCGTCAGCATCGGCGTGGCGACACTGGCACAGGGAGACAGCATCCAGACCTTTATCAGTCATGCCGACCACGCACTTTATCGGGCCAAAGAGCAAGGGCGTAACTGCGTCGTACACTGGACAGGCCTGCAGGAACACTAAGAACGTTTGTACTGTAGCTACGTCATCAGCCAAATCGTAAAGGAGATGGACTTTGACACCACAGTGAGTTTGGCTTACGAATTCTTACCCCTATAGTTAGAGAGGTGGCGCGTTATCCCACGACGGTTCATTCAGGCTGTACATCCAGTCGCCGGGTTAACTTCAAAAGGCAGTTGCAAATACCAAGAGGACTCCGCACAGTGCGCATTGGTCTCACCGAATACTGTTTACTTCAAAACCTATTGGAGCCGGCAGTAACGAATGAACCAGCGTTATGCGGAGCTGCTTTCAGGGCCAGGATTGCAGGAGGAACTGCATGATCTTTTTACTCTGCCGGAACCGGGTAACTGACTTTTACCAGTGGAAGTCTGTGTTCGATACCTTGAGTGGCCAACGCCGCAGCGCAGGTATGCACCTGCTCAATCTGTGGCGCACTGTCGATGAGCCTAATAATGTGTTCTTTCTGCTACGACTGGATGATGTGGAAAAGGCGCGTTCGCTGCTGAGCGACCCCAGCTATATCCGAACGGGCTGGGATGCCGGGGTGGTCGATGGCGACTACACCTATCTTGAAGATGAGAAAGATATGGGCAGCGAGCTGGATGCAGCCTGACGCCGCTCACTGGCCCGCCGGGCCAAACCAGTAGTGGTTTGTCCGGCAGGCTCAGCCTCACTAGGCTGGCAGGCGGATACCCTGATCTTCAATAACAATCAGTTGCTGCTTGTAGAGCGCGCCGATGGCCTGCTTGAACGCCTTTTTACTGATGCCGAAATGAGCCTGTACCTGTTCCGGTGTACTGTTGTCACTCACCGGCAGGAAGCCACCGCTGGCTTGCAGCTTGTCCAGAATCTGCTGGGCAATCCCTTCTACCCTGGCATAGCCGGGCTTCTCCAGAGACAGCTCCAGCTTGCCGTCCTCGCGAATACGCTTGATATAGCCTTTGACCCGCTGGCCTTTGCGTAACGGACGGAATACCTCGTTCTGGTACAGCAGTCCCCAGTAACGATGATTTACAATGGCTTTCATGCCCAGCTCAGTGCGATCAGCTATCAGCAGGCGCACTTCCTGTTTCGGCTTGAGCCCGAGCCCCGTGTCATCAAGAAAACGATCAATCTTGGTGGAGCCTGCCAGACGGTTACTGCTGTCGACAAAGACTCTGACCAGGTAGGACTTACCGACTTCCATCGGTGCTTTCTGCTCGGCAAACGGTACCAGCAGGTCCTTCGGCAGCCCCCAGTCAAGGAAAGCACCGATACGGCTGACCGATACCACCGACAGCCAGGCAAACTCGCCTGCCTGCGCCTTGGGCCGCTGATTGGTGGCAATAAGACGATCCTCAGAGTCCAGATAAATAAAGACCTCCAGCTCGTCTCCTACCTGACACTGCTCGGGCACATAGCGCTTGGGCAGCAGAATATCGCCCCAGCTACCGGCATCCAGACGCACGCCAATATCAAGCTGTTTGATCACTTTGAGACGGTTGAAGCGACCGATCTGAACCATGAAACGTCTTACCTGTAAGAGAAACTGGCCAGCGCTGACGCGCGGCACTGAATAAAGAGGTTAAGTCTAATGCAAAGCGTGGCAGCAGACACGGCAGAACGTAGCAAATCCGTCATACCGGGCGGGCATGATGGCAGTCAACACATAATCACGCCACTCTGTGCGCTATTGGCGCCCTTTGCTAGAGTACATACCCAGTGTGCTGTTCAAAGGAAGATGGCCTACCTATGATCGTTCGCTGCGCTGCCATGCCACCTGCAGCGCCCGCATTCAGAAAGGAACACCGATCGACTGCCTGGGAAGACCCGTCATGCTGTCAGCTTTACTCAAGCGTAGTTGTCAACGGCCACTCTGTCTGCTTCCACCTGCCTTATTTTGCCTGACCCTGCTTTGCTGTCTGCTGCCCACAGCACAGGCGGTACCGCTCACCCTGACACTGGCCTACGCGGACATCGAATCCTTTCCGTATCAGGCTGGCAATGGCATCGAGCCTGCCAACCCTCCCGGCATCGCCGTCGAACTGATTCAGCAGGCCGCAGCCGATCTCGGTATCAAGGTTAACTTCCTGCGTATGCCCGGGCGACGGGTGCTCAGTGAAATGGAAGAAGGTCATGTGGACGGAGGCTTTATCTACTCCTATAACAGCGACCGCATCCGCAGTGGTGTTTATCCACTGCTAGAGGGCAAACCTGATCGCAGCCGCCGGCTGGCGACACTGCATTACGTTTTATATCGCCGGATGCACGACAAGGTCAGCTGGGATGGCAGCCAGTTCAGTCATCTCAGCACGCCGCTGGGTGCCAATACTGGCTATTCCGTGGTCGCGGACCTGCGCCGGCAGGGCGTAAACGTGGAGGAAGCCCGCAGCACTGCTCAGAATATCCAGAAGCTGCGCTCCGGCCGCCTTGATGCCTATGTGGCTCAGGCCATCGTCGTCGATGCTTATCTGGCAGGTGCGAAAATTACCGATATTGAAAAGATTGCCCCGCCGGTCAGCAGCAAGGACTACTTTCTGATGTTCAGCCATCAGTTTTATGCCAGCAATTCACAACTGGCAGAAGCGTTATGGAAACATCTGGGGGAAATCAGAGACAGGGCCACAGAGCAGCTGGCCAAGCGTTATCAGGATTAACCGGTCGGCTGGCCGGAGACGGTGATGGCCAGAGAACCAGCACCTGCCACGGCGCCCAGTGCCAGACCGGACTCGCTGCCACCAGAGGCGCTAGCGGCACTACTCCCACTGCCAGAAGCCAGCGATCGTGGTAAGTCTTCGCTGTCGGACTGACTCACGACAGTGTCTTTTTGCATACTATTGACCATTTCGCCGGTCTTGCGCAGCAGTGCCTCTGCTTCACGCATGTCCTTCTGCGCACGCTGATCATCCTGACGCAATAACTGGCGGACCCGCCGCAACAGCTGGCGCAATTCCTGCGCCGCCTCCTGTAATGACTGTGCATCCTGCTGACGCTGGCGGTCGTTGCTCCGTGTGGCACTCTGGGTAGCCGGCCACTGAGGCTCACTATCGGCATCCTCAGACGACTCCGCATCATCCTCTGACAAAGTCGATGACGATTGCTCCGTCGCGGCAGCGGTTGCCTGGCGCATCCCCTGCTCAGCTTCGGCCACCGAGGCCTGACCTGTACCGTCTGTGTTGCTGCTGGTGGTTGTCGCACTGGTCGACCCCATTACGACAGTACTGCTGCTACCACTGTCTTCCTTCAGCACCGAGGCTACCTGCTTCAACTGCTGGGCCAGCTGTTTGAGCTGCCGCAGAATCCCCTTAGCCATTTCCGGAGTCAGGGTCGCAAGCAGGCGCTTCAGCACCTTGATCTGCTGCTGAATATCGGCCAGTTTTTCTCGGGCGGCTTCTTTCCGCTGTTCACTTTGCCGGCTACTGAACTGACTTCCCCAGCTCGTACCCTGCTGCTGTTCATGCAGTTTCTGCCACAACTGCTGGGCCTCGCTGGAGACCGTTACCTGATCGTTAATGACATCTGCGCCGGACGTACTCTGACCTTCAACGCCATCGCGACGCACAGCCATGGCTGCGTTCGCCGTTTTTTCGCGGCTGAACAGCAGATGGTTGAACGAGTTGAACAACGATGAAATCGACATGCCTGGGTCCCGTAGACGTGGTACCGCTGCTCGTGTCAGCGGTTTGTCAGGGAGTTATCGGCAACTCAGAACAAAGCTGGAATAAAAAATGTAACGACTGTGCATCGGTCTGCGGACAGGCAGAAGAGCGGAGGACAGGCATGTCCGGTAATGACCGGTCATGCCAGAGCAAAAGTGGGCCTGCGCAGTGCCTCAGGCAAAACGCTGATTAAGATAGCTGATGATGTCTTTGGATTCGTACATCCAGCGGGTTTCACCGTTTTCTTCAATACGCAGACAGGGCACCTTGATGCGGCCTCCGCCCTGCTCCAGCGCCTGACGGTGTTCGGGGTCATTTTTAGCATCACGCAGCTCAATCGGCAGGTTGAGTTTGTGCATGGTACGGCGGGTACGGACACAGAAAGGGCAGGCGCGGAACTGATACAACGCCAGCTGACCAGCAGCACTTGCCACTGCTGCCTGCTGCTCCGGAGCACGGTGCATTTTGCGGGGGCGCGTCAGCAGATCGCCAAGAATAACCAGCTCACCCAGACCAAGACGCAGGGCTTTCATCAACACAACAACCTCTCCTCTACAAAGCTCAGCATCACTGCCTTTCATGCCTGAGGCAGCGAAAAAACCGCCAGTCTAGCCTAAGAACTGGTTGCTTTTCGACCACTCAATTGCGGAAAAATTCCCCCGGCGTACAGGCAAAAGTCTGGCGAAATGCGGCGATAAACGCCGATGTCGACTCATAACCGCAGCTCAGTGCCACCTCGGTCACACTGCAACCGCTCTCCAGTGGCGTCAGCGCACTGAGCAGACGCAGACGCTGTCTCCAGATGCGAAACGTCATGCCGGTCTCGCGCTGAAACAGCCGCGCCAGCGTCTTCTCCGAAGCACCGAGCTGCACGCCCCACTGGCTCAGACTACGGCGGTCGTCAGGCTGAGCCTGCAGGGTTTCACACAGCGTACGCAGACGGCTGTCGGTCGGCATCGGTAACGACAGCTCCACCTCTTCCGCCTGCAGCAGCTGATCGAGCAGCACCTGCACCAGACGCCCTTCAGCCTCGTCCTGCTGATACTCCACCGGCAAGGCAGTGAAACTGCGGATCAGCTCCCGGATCAGCGGCGTCACCGCCAATACCCGCGAATGCTGGCGATCAGCGGGCACTACCGCAGGGTCGAGATAAAGACTGCGCATTTCCACCCGGGTGGAATTGAAGACTGCATGGGCGGTATGGGCCGGAATCCAGATCGCACGCTGCGGGGGTGCAATATAGCTGCCCGCCTCGGTCTGCACATTCAGCACCCCTTGAATAGCATAGGAAATCTGAATCCAGGGATGCTGATGCAGTGGGGTCCAGGCACCGCTGGACAGGGACTCAGCCCGGGCATAAAGCGGCCGCGGCAGCTGCTGCAGTTCAGGGACCTGACGCTGTTGTCCGTTTATCGACATTTTCTGGCTTTCTGGCGTTAGTCGGAAGAGAGCGTCAAGAGTAAGGTAGCGCCCATGCTTCTGTCAGCTGAAATCACAGCCGGTGACCGGCCAGTGACGAACAGACCAGCCCACCGGCCAGACCGGCGGCGGTGAATAGAAGCGCCACTGCACAGCCAAGAGATCGTCACCATGAGTCGACCCCGCTTTCTGCCCGATAACTTTACCCTGGCCCTGCTGACCACCGTGCTCACCGCCAGCCTGCTACCCTGCTCAGGCAGTGTTGCCAGCGCACTGACCAGCCTGACCCATCTGGCGATTGCCCTGCTGTTCTTCCTGCATGGTGCCAAGCTGTCACGTCAGGCCATTCTCGCCGGTGCTGGCCACTGGCGGCTGCATCTGGTGATTTTCGCCTGTACCTTTGTGCTCTTCCCGGTGCTTGGCGTGATGCTGAAGCCCGTGCTGTCTCCGCTGGTCACCGATGATCTGTATCTGGGCGTGCTGTATCTCTGTGCGTTGCCCGCCACCGTGCAGTCCGCCATCGCCTTTACGTCCATGGCCCGCGGCAATATCCCCGCTGCGGTGTGCAGCGCTTCCGCCTCCAGCCTGCTGGGGATTCTGGTCACGCCGTTACTGGTGAAGATCACTCTCGGTGCGGAAGGCAGCACCGGCTCGACGCTGGGCGCCATCTGGCAGATCGTCGAACAGCTGTTACTGCCCTTTGTGGCTGGCCACCTGCTGCGTCCGGTGATTGGCAGCTTCGTTGACAAGCACAAGGCCAAGCTGAAGTTTGTCGATCAGGGTTCCATCCTGCTGGTGGTCTACACCGCTTTCAGTGCCGCCGTGATTGAAGGGTTATGGCATGCGCTGCCACTGTCTGCGCTGCTCGGTCTGGTGGTGGTGTGCATCGTGCTGCTGGCCATTGTACTGTTTGCAACGTCGCGGGTAGCGCGCCTGCTGGGTCTGAGCAAGGAAGATGAAATTACGCTGGTATTCTGCGGCTCGAAGAAAAGTCTGGCCAGTGGCGTACCCATGGCACAGGTACTGTTTGCCGCCAGCAGTGTTGGCGCTATCCTGCTGCCCATCATGCTGTTCCATCAGATTCAGCTGATGACCTGTGCGGTACTGGCACAGAAATACGGTGCACGGAAGGAAACGCCAGCTTCTGCACTGGCAGACCGACAGCCCGAAGCAGGCTGAATAAGGCAATAAAAAACCGCGCGCTGCCTCGGGATATCAGCAGGGCGCGGTGAAGGCTCTCTCAATGTCTTACCAGCAGGAAATACCGGTCACAGTGGCTGACCCTGACGGGCCAGCCGCACATCATCAGGCCAGACGGTCCTGAGTCTCTGGGTTAAACAGCACCGCCTTGGTCATATCCAGCATCAGCTCCATCAACTGGCCTACCGGCGCCTGGCTGCGGGGCTCGATGCGGGCATCCACTTCCTGACCGTTGAAGAAAATCTCGATCAGGGTATCGGCACCGGTCGGCTCAGCCACTTCTACCCGGCATGGCAGGGTATGGCAGAACGGCTCGGACTGACGGTGCGGCATCACATGGGTGATCTGCTCAGGGCGCAGGCCCAGAATCACTTCCTTGTTCAGCCAGCCATCCAGCGAACCCTGTTTTGCCTGCGGTACGGGCAGTGCGTAGGTATCACCGGCCTGATTGGTCAGGCTGACGCCATAACCCTGATCCAGCTTCACCAGCGGCGCCTTGATAAAGTTCATCGCCGGTGAGCCCATGAAGCCCGCCACAAACATGTTGACCGGGTTGTCATAAATGTTCTGTGGCGTATCCAGCTGCAGCACCACACCATCCTTCATTACCGCGATACGGTCAGCCAGAGTCATGGCTTCAATCTGATCATGGGTCACGTAGACGATGGTGGTGCCCAGACGCTGGTGCAGCTTCTTGATCTCGGTACGCATTTCCACGCGCAGCTTGGCATCCAGGTTAGACAGTGGCTCGTCGAACAGATAAATCTTCGGTTTACGCGCCAGTGCACGGCCCATGGCCACACGCTGACGCTGACCACCAGACAGTTGTGCAGGTTTGCGGTCAAGCAGATGCTCGATCTGCAGCATTTTGGCCACCCGCTCCACTTCCTGATCACGTTCGGTCTTGGCGACCTTGCGCATTTCCAGACCGAAAGCGATGTTTTCCCGCACGCTCATGGACGGGTACAGCGCATAGGACTGGAATACCATGGCAATGTCACGGTCCTTGGGTGAACGATGAGTAACGTCGTCACCACCGATACGGATTTCCCCGGCGGTGATGTCATCCAGACCAGCAATGGCGTTCATCAGGGTGGACTTACCACAACCGGACGGGCCGACCAGAATCAGAAACTCGCCGGAATCGATGCTGATGTTGATGTCCTTGAGGACGCGCACCTTGCCGTAATCTTTGAAAACCTTGTTGATTTCGAGTGCGGACATATCTCTTAACCCCTATTTGTTCTTGTGTGAGCTACCGTGCCGGTGCTGCTGTGCCTGTGCGCCAGCAGCCACCGGAGCGCAGCCATCAGCCTTTGACCGCGCCGGCAGTCAGCCCTCGTACAAAGTATTTACCTGCAGCGACGTACACTACCAGTGTAGGCAATGCCGCGATGATTGCCGCCGCCATATCGACGTTGTATTCCTTCACCCCGGTGGTGGTGTTGACCAGATTGTTCAGCGCCACGGTTATCGGTTTGGTGTCCTGACCGGAGAACACGACGCCGAACAGGAAGTCGTTCCAGATCTGGGTGAACTGCCAGATGATGCAGACCACAATAATGGGCGCCGACACCGGCAGCAGGATGCGCCAGAAAATGGTGAAGAAGCCGGCACCGTCGAGCTTGGCCGCCAGCACCAGTTCATCAGGAATGCCGACGTAGAAGTTGCGGAAGAACAGCGTGGTGAAGGCAATACCGTAAACCACGTGGACAAACACCAGCCCGGTGGTGGTATTGGCCAGACCTACATAGCCCAGCGTCTGCGCCATCGGCAGCAGCACCACCTGGAACGGAATAAAGCAACCAAACAGCATCAGGGCGAAAAACAGCTCGCTGCCCTTGAAGCGCCACTTGGTCAGCGCATAGCCGTTGAGGGCACCGACGAAAGTGGAAATCAGCACCGCCGGGATCACGATCTGGAACGAGTTCCAGAAAAAGCCGCTGACACCGTTACAGGACACGCCGGTACAGGCGTTGGACCAGGCCTTATCCCAGGCATCGAAAACAATTTCCACTGGCAGACTGAGGATGTTGCCAGTACGGATATCATCCAGTGTTTTTACCGAGGTCAGCAGCATGACCGCCAGCGGCAACAGGTACACCAGCGCAGCCGCGATCAGGATGGCGTAGATACCAGCACGGGCAAGACGCTCGCCGGTGGAGACAGGGCGCGTATTAGTCATGACGCTTGCTCCTCAGCTCGGAATACAGATAGGGCACCAGAATGGCCAGCACGCCAGCCAGCATCATCATTGCCGAGGCCGACCCCAGACCGATCTGGCTGCGGGTGAAGGCATGGGCATACATAAAGGTCGCAGGCAGGTCAGTGGAGTAGCCGGGGCCACCACCGGTCAGGGCCATGACCAGGTCGAAGCTCTTGATCGCAATGTGCGCCAGAATCATCACCGCACTGAACAGCACCGGGCGCAGGCATGGCAGCACGATGCGGCGGTAGATAGTGGGCATGGATGCGCCATCCAGCTGTGCCGCCTTGATCATGGAGCTGTCCACGCCGCGCAGGCCCGCCAGAAACATCGCCATCACAAAGCCGGATGACTGCCAGACAGCGGCGATAACCAGGGTGTATTTAGCCATGTCAGGGTTGACCAGCCAGTCAAATGTGAAGCTGGTGAAGCCCCAGTCATGCATCATTTTTTCCAGACCGAGGCCCGGGTTGAGAATCCATTTCCAGGCAGTCCCGGTAACAATAAAAGACAGCGCCATGGGATAGAGATAAATAGTACGAATAGCACCTTCCTGACGGATTTTCTGATCCAGCAGTACCGCCATAAAGGCACCCAGCAGCAGACAGATCAGCATGAACAGACTGCCGAAAATCAGCAGGTTGGTGGCTGCCACTGCCCAGCGATCATTCTCGAACAAGCGAACATACTGCTCAAAACCGACAAACTTGCTGTAATTCGGCAGCATGCGTGAATTGGTAAACGACAGTACCGCGGTCCAGATAATAAAGCCGTAGACGAAGATCAGGCTGATCAGGAAAGACGGGGCCAGCACAATCTGTGGCAGCCAGTCCTGCAGGCGATTACTGAAGCGGCCGGGGGCTGCTGCAGGCTGCACAAGACCGTCCGCCCCGGATTTCAGGGCAGCATTGTTATTTGACATAGGAGTCACCTTTTACTTCGGAAACCGGGCCTGGGCAGGCCCGGTAGCAGAGATCCGAACCGTGGTGCACAAACACCACGGTTCGTGCGCTGGCTTAGCCCGCTGCTTTAACCGCTTTAACCAGACGCTCAGCTGCCTGCTGGGCAGTCATGTTGGCGTCGTTAAAGTAGTTGGTCACTACGTCATAGATAGCGCCTTTGACGTAGGAGGTGGTGGACATACCGTGGGCCATGGAAGGTACCAGGGTGCCGGATTTGGCATCGGCAGCGAAGTCGTCCATCGACTTGATGGCGCAGCTGTCGAACTTGTCACGGGGAATATCAGGACGGACGGGGATCGAACCTTTGTTCAGGTTGAAGACTTCCTGGAAGGTCGGCTCCATGATGATACGGGCCAGCGCCTTCTGTGCTTCTTCCTGAGAGTTGCTGTTCACGTGGAACATGGCAAAGGAGTCGATGTTGTAGGTGTAGGCATCGGCAGTACCGGGAACGGCTGAACACAGGAAGTCCTTGCCTGCCACTTTACCGGCGCTGACGAACTCACCCTTGGCCCAGTCACCCATGATCTGGAAGGCCGCTTTGCCATTGATCACCATGGCGGTGGCCAGGTTCCAGTCACGACCGGGTGCGTCAGGATCCATGTAGTCTTTCAGGCGCTTGTAGGTAGCCAGCACCTTGACCATGGTCTCTCCGCCCAGTGCATCGTCATCCAGATCAACGAAGGCTTTACGGTAGAAATCAGCACCCCCCAGAGAGAGGGCGACCGCTTCAAAAATGGTAGCGTCCTGCCAGTCCTGACCACCGTGGGCCAGCGGGATATAGCCAGCGGCTTTGATCTTGTCGCCGTCAGCGAAGAACTCATCCCAGGTCGTCGGCATGTGGTCAATACCGGCGGCTTTCAGCACTTCCGGATTACCCCAGACCCAGTTCACGCGGTGAACGTTGACAGGGACTGCCACGTAGTGGCCGTCGTACTTCATACCATCGGCAACCACTTTGGGCAGCAGCTCATCCCAATGGTTGGCCTTGGCCACGTCATCCAGATCAGCAAGGAATCCCAGCTCGCCCCATTCCTGAATTTCAGGACCTTTGATCTGGGCGGCAGTAGGAGGATTGCCAGACACAGCGCGAGACTTCAGTACGGTCATGGCGCTATCACCGCCCCCCCCTGCTACGGCAAAGTCTTTCCAGGTATGGCCTTCTTTTTCCAGCAGCTGTTTCAGTACGGCAACCGATTTGGCTTCGCCACCGGAAGTCCACCAGTGCAGTACTTCTACTTCACCAGCGAAAGCGGAGACGGCAGACAGAGAAGACAGACCCAGAGCCATAGCCAGGGCGACAGGCTTCAATCGAATCATGGTTTTACCCCTGTGTTATTCTTGTCGGGAACGATTTTTTGATTTGCTTTTACTTCGCTCTGCCCTGCCTGCAGGCACTTGGGTGTCATGCGGCAAAGTCGATGTGAGAGAGCGTCAGTAGAAGGTAGACAAGGCACTGAGAGAACTCGAGTTATATAACCCTACATAACATTATCCAAATATTACGAGCATGTAATATTTCAGAAAAACACTGATATCACTAGGGAAAGCGCCCTGTTAGCCCTGCCGGATAACCCCCTTCCATACACACAAATACAAACAGCCGCGCGATGGCGGCTGTCTGGAACGGCGGGTCAGCGGTCGGCTTCTGGCTGATCAGCATGTATCTCTGATATACCCGCGCCTGTGTTTCAAAGACGGAACTGCCCCAATACCCGGCTTAAATCCGTCGACAGCTCGGTCAGATGCTGGCTGGCACTGGCCACATTTTCCGCTTCGCGGGCATTGTCACGGGACAGATCACCAATATGGGTGATGTGCTTGGTAATATCGTCCGTGGTGCTGCTCTGCTGCTCGGAAGCGGTGGAAATCTGCAGGCTCATATCCCGAATATGGCGAATGGCCTGCGCGATAGCCTGCAGCGCCTGCTCCATCTCTCCCGCATGTCCTGCGGTGCCCTGTGCCTGATGCGAGCCCTGCTCCATGGCATTGACCGCTCCCTGCACACCCACCTGCAGGCGCTCGATCATGGCGTGGATATCCTGTGTCGATTGCTGGGTACGACTGGCCAGCGAGCGCACCTCATCGGCCACCACCGCAAAGCCACGTCCCTGCTCACCAGCCCTGGCTGCCTCAATGGCGGCATTGAGCGCCAGCAGGTTGGTTTGCTCGGCAATACTCTGGATGATGCCCAGGATAGACGAAATCTGTGCGACATCGTTGGACAGATTGCGAATCTGCGAACCCGCGTTCTCTACATTCCCCAGCAGCTGCTGCATGCTGTCGAGGGTCGACTTGGCCACCTTCTGACCATGCTGAGAATGACTGTCCGCCTGATTCGCCTCATCGGAAGCTGCCTGAGTACTCTGCGCTACGTGGGTCACCACCGCATTCATCTCAGTCGCCGCGGCAACAATGGACTCCACTGCCGCATTCTGCTCTACCGAAATGCTGCTGGCCTTGCCCGCCGTCTGGCGCAACTCTTCCGCTGCCTGTGTCAGTCTGCCAGTCTGACTGACCACCTCGCTGACAATGCCGTGCAGCTTGCCAACGAACTGGTTAAACGCACTGGCCAGCTGGCCCACTTCGTCGCCACTACGCACTTCAACACGAGCGGTCAGATCCCCTTCACCCTGACTGATATCATCAATACGTTGCTGCACCTTCTGCAGAGGACGGGTCACCATGGGCGGTAAAAAGATGCTGATGATCAGCAGCAGCGCACAGATGATCAGGCCGCCCACCAGCTGATTGGTGCTCGACGACTGCGCCTGAATCATGGCGTTCTGGCCGATAAAGTCGGCATTTTCTGACGTCCAGTCCACCAGTTTATCGAGTAAGTCGCGGGTGCTGTCGAACAGCGCCCGGCCGTCGCCGAAACTCAGCGCAACCGCCTGCTGGCGACTGGCGGCATCACTACTGGCAGACAGACTGATGATCTGTTCCGCCTGTTTTTGCCAGCGCTGCAGTTCTGTCTGGAAGTGTTTAAGCTGCTGACGCGCGTCCGGATCCTTGATCAGCTCGCCGAACTGATCGGTGCGCTTTTTGACCTGCCCGACATTTTCTTTGAATTCTTTGATGAAGGCGTTGTAGGTGTCGGACCCCGGCTCAGCAACAATCGCGCCCCGCTCGCCTTCCAGCGCCTGATACATGTCGCGGTCAGCGTTCAGCAGCAGCTGCACCGCCGGCAGAAACTCGACCGTGCTGTGATACACCCTGTCCGTCAGATCACGGAAGGCCAGACTATTTTGAAAAGTGATCGCGAGGGAAATCAGTAATGTGACAAACAGTGGAATAGAAATCTTCCAGCGAATACGCAGATTGGTAAACCAGGACATGACAGCCACCCTTGTTATTGTGTGTTGAGGTACATCCCTGTTGTGATACGTCAATACGTTGTTCAGGACAAAGCAGCCCTTCATATAGCAGCTACTATCTCATCGTTATAGGGGCTGGCGCTGTCTACGCCAATTACCCGGGCCCTGAATCAACAGACAATTACCACTCCAATGGCGCCAACCCACAGCTTCAGTAACAGCACTCTGCTACCTGTAAAAAAGTCCACGGGGTGTACGACCACAGCGACGCCAATCTGTGCCGTCCTGACGACACACTGGAAGATGAGCCAGGGGTGCCCTCACGGTCTTGGGGACCCCCACAGAGAATGACAGAGGATGGGTCTGCTACGAGCAGGCCGGGCGGTTGCGCCGGCGTCTCACGAATTAACCGGTATGGAAAACGTCGGCATTTTCTCCCCGGTAGACTGGCTGGACGAACTGCCATCACTGCCGGAACTGGTGGACTTGCCTTCCTGAGGCGGTGGTACAGGGGCAGCACTGCTGTCATCGGATGCGGAATTGTCACTAGTGCTGCTTTTCCCTGCCGTGATCTTGGTCTTACCCGTCGACGGAGTGCCCATTGTTGCGGCAGAACTGGCCAGATGGATATGCTCGCCAAGCGATTCGACCTTAGCAGCCAGATCACGCCCCAGACGACCGGCTTTACCGGGAATCCATAAGCGGGCTTCACGTTGTTGCTGCCACTGCTGCTCCAGCTGTTCGCTGGTTGCTTCCCAGCCCTGATCCATCGCGTTGTGCTCGATAGAGGCAGGCCGGGCGGGCCAATGAGGTGTGGACGGAGCGGCCAGCGCACTGGCACTCAATATCAGGGTGACAAACCCCAGAGCTAATTTCATTTCAGGACTCCTCTGAGTCTGTGCGGGATGATCCACAACCAGGCAGACCGGCAACAGACTTTCGATCAGACCATGGATACCGAAGGGGCCTGTACATACGCCCTCCTTCCGGCTCAGTGTTTAGCGCACGCAGACTGACGCACGGCATAAACAAAAAAGGCTTCCCGAAGGAAGCCTTTTCTTTGTGCCACAGGGCTGCGCGTTAGTCCAGCTGAGGACCAGCCGCCAGCACCTCGGCAGACACTTCAAAGCCCTTGGCAACGAAGTTATCCACAAACTGCTTGATCAGACCTGCTGCAGTTTCGTCATATTTACCAGCGTCTTCCCAGGTATCTTTGGGGTTCAGCAGACGGGTTTCCACGCCTTCAACCGCAACCGGTACATCCAGGTTGATGCCAGGCAGGCGGCGGGTTTCAACGCCGTCAAGCTTGCCGGTCTGGATCGCGTTGATAATGGCGCGGGTAGTCGGAATGCTGAAACGTTTGCCGGTACCGTAAGAGCCACCAGTCCAACCTGTGTTGACCAGATACACTTTCGATCCGAACTCTTCAATGCGTTTCATCAGCAGCTCAGCGTACTCACCGGCAGGACGTGGGAAGAAGGGCGCACCAAAGCAGGTAGAGAAAGTGGACTTGATGCCACCGCCTGATCCCATTTCGGTAGAACCGACCAGTGCGGTGTACCCGGACAGGAAGTGATAGGCAGCCGCTTCCTTAGACAACACCGATACCGGAGGCAGGACACCGGTCAGGTCGCAGGTCAGAAAGATAATGTGCTTGGGCTCACCGGCCATGTTGGTCTCGGTGCGCTTGTCGACATGCTCCAGCGGGTAGGCGGCACGGCTGTTCTGTGTCAGTGAACTGTCGGCATAGTCAGGCGCATGGTCGTCATCCAGCACAACGTTCTCAAGAACGGTACCGAACCGGATAGCATTCCAGATGATAGGCTCGTTCTTTTCGGACAGGTCGATGCACTTGGCATAGCAACCGCCTTCCAGATTGAATACCACGCCCTTGCCCCAGCCGTGCTCGTCATCGCCAATCAGGTAGCGGCTTGGATCAGCAGACAGGGTGGTTTTTCCGGTGCCGGACAGACCGAAGAACAGGGTTACTTCGTTATCGTCGCTGACGTTGGCAGAACAGTGCATGGGCAGCACGTCTTTTTCTGGCAGCAGGAAGTTCTGCACCGAGAACATGGCTTTCTTCATTTCTCCGGCGTAACGCATACCGGCGATCAGCACCTTGCGCTTGGCAAAGTTGATGATGACGGTACCATCGGAGTTGGTGCCATCACGCTCGGGCACGCACTCAAAACCAGCGGCATTGATGATCTGCCACTCTTCCTTGGTCTTGGGGTTGTAGTTGTCAGGGTTGATGAACAGGCAACGGCCAAACAGGTTCTGCCAGGCTGTCTCGGTGGTCATCTTCACGGGCAGGTAGTGCTGTTCACCGGCACCCACATGCACATAGGAAACAAAACGCTCATGATCCGCCAGATACTCTTCAACCCGCTCCCACAGCGCATCGAATTTATCGGCAGGGAAAGGACGGTTGACCGCCCCCCAGTGGATCAGATCGCTGGTGGAAGGTTCGTCTACGATGAAGCGATCCATCGGCGAACGGCCAGTACGCTTACCGGTTTCCACTACCAGAGCACCGGAGTGGGACAGACGACCTTCGCCACGACGCAGGGCGAATTCGATCAGTTTGGCAGGCGCAAGATTACAGTGAATGAGCTTGTTGGTCTCATCAAGCGTTTTTGACATGCTAGTGACTTCCCTAGGTGTTGAGTGCCTTTTTTGCCCTGTGTTTTTTAAGTCAGCCTGACGGCTGCTTGCCATTATTTGGCGTCAGTTAGGGCTTTGGTGCGGCATTATGCCACAATTCTTTGTATTAAGGTTGAGCAAATATGCCGCAATAAAGTGGTAATACTTGCCCATTTTTGCCGTTGTGGTGCTGCATCGCTACAGCACCACATAGGCTTTCCACAGAGTAAACAGGTGCTGAAGTGATCCGCCCACCACTCACCCAAAACACCAAAGAGCGGCCAGACGGGTCAGCTGAAGGGATTAGTGCAGCACACCCGGATCGCCCTGGCTGGCGTTGGGGTTGAACAACGTTTCTATGTCGGCCTGATCGAAGCAGTATTCTTCGTTACAGAACTGACAGTGCACGCGGATCAGTGGCTCATCTTCAAAGATTTCATCCAGCTCCTGACGAGCCAGGGTTGCAAGAGCCGCACCACATCGCTCCTTGCTGCAATCGCAGTAGAAGCGCATATCCATGGCCGGGAAAGTACGCACGGTTTCTTCATGATAGAGGCGGGTCAGCAGGGTCTCATTGTCGAGGCCCAGCATTTCTTCTGGCGTCAGGGTATCTGCCAGTGTCGTCAGACGTGCCCAGTCTTCCTGATATTCTTCGCGGCTCTGATGACTCTGTTCAGGCAGAGCCTGCAGCATCACGGCCGCTGCATCCTTGCCATCAGCAGTCAGATAGAAGCGGGTTGGCAACTGTTCGGAACGGCTGAAATAGCCTTCGAGGCAGGCCGCCAGAGTATCCCCCTCCAGCGCTACGACACCCTGGTAGCGTTTACCATTGGCAGGCTCAATGGTGATCGCCATACGCCCGCCTTCAGCCAGCAGCTGCAGCGGTGGCAGCTCATCACTGATGTCACCCTGCCAGCGGGCAATAGCGCGAATATCGGCCTGATTATCACATTCTGCCTGAATGATACTCAGCGCCCCTTCTCCACGGGCCTGGATCGACAACCGTCCGTCGAACTTCATCATGGTGCTGATGGCAGCACAGGCGGCCATCATTTCACCCAGCAGCAACTGCACCGGACGTGGATAACTATCGCGCGCCAGTATCGCCTGATAGCTTTGCTGCAGGCCGGTGACGACGCCACGCACCTGGGTGTCATCAAACAGAAAACGTTGAATCTGATCGGGATTACTCATGCACAGTCTCGCTTGAAAGCCATTCAGCCTGATTAGGCTGGCGGCTTTCCTTCAGGTTCCAGGTCTGGAGCCTGGTGTCGTTAGATAAAGGCCGCAGTATACCATGCCCGCCGGCATGGCTCGCCGTTGCCCGGCATCAGCCAGAGAAGACGTCGGACTTGAACCGTACAATCTGCCGCCGCTCTTTCTTGCTCGGACGGTGGTCGCTGACCAGCGCCCCCGAGTTGGCCTTGCGCTGTGCCGTTTCACGCTCACGGCGCTCGACGCTGTCTGCCGTTTCCTGATACAACAGTTGCGCCTCTGGCGCAGGCCGCCGCTGGTCAGACAGTACCAGCACTTCGATTGTCTTTTCGTCCCAGCCCTGACGCAGATTAATCTGTGCCCCCACTTCCACCAGTCGGCTTGGCTTCCCCTTTGCCCCGTTATAGTGCACTTTGCCCCCCTCAATGGCCTCCTTGGCCAGATTACGGGTTTTGAAGAAGCGGGCGGCCCACAGCCATTTGTCCAGACGAACGCCCTCATCATCCTGGGCAATATCTTTCTTGCTCATCGTGCCTCGTTATGTAAATAGGAAAACTGCCGTATGCCGCTATAAATGGGGGCAAAGCGAGCAAAAAACAGGCTGACGACCAGCCTACTTACTCATCATTACTGGGCTGAATATCACGGAAGGAATGCAGCACCGGAAACTCATCAATCTTGCGCACCGGCTGCTGGCTGTCTGGCTGTCCGATCGTCAGCAAATGGGCGATGCCGAAGGTCGCGGCCGAACGCAGCACCGGCAGACTGTCATCAATCAGCAGCGTACGCAGCGGGTTGAACGGCTCGACCTGCTGCAGATCACGCCAGAACGAGGGGTCTTCCTTGGGCTTGCCGAAGGAGTGGGAGATCAGCACTTCATCCACCAGCTGATCCAGCCCGGTCTTGCCGAACTTCATCAGCACCAGATCGGGATGGCAGTTAGTGACAATGACCGACCGCACTCCGGCACAGCGCAGCGCGCGCAAAAAGCCCTGCACGTGCGGGCGAAAGCCAATCTTGTCCTGCACTTCCTGTTTGAGAGCCATTACATCCAGATTGAGCTCGCGGCTCCAGTAGTCGACGCAGTACCAGTTCAGCGTGCCCTGCTGTGCCATGATCTGCTCATTCAGAATGGAGGCCGCCTCTTCAGACGACAGCCGGTGAATTTCGGCATAGCGTCTGGGCAGATGCTCCAGCCAGAAATAGCTGTCAAAGTGCAGATCCAGCAAGGTGCCATCCATGTCCAGCAGCACCGTATCAATGGTCGTCCAGTCAAGCATAAATCAAGGGTTCCCCAGGACTGTCCACGGCGGTTAACCTCGCGAATCAGCACTGTTGTTAGACGTCATCGTTAGCGTATTCACTGTAAAACGGTGCGACCTGCATTTACAGCGCACCGGCAAAGGGTTCCCCTGCACTTTAGTCGCATGGGATAATTCCCCCCATCGTGGTCACCCTGCCTGCAGGAGCAGACCTCCGCTATTTTCCCACAGCCCTTAGGAAAATCGAATGCGCCGTATTCACATCCGCGAGGCACTTCCTGACGATTCCGCCACCATTCTGCAGCTGATTACCGAGCTGGCGATCTATGAAAAAGCCGAAGACAAAGTACTGACCGACGAAGCGCAGTTGCGAGCCAGTCTGTTTGCTGACGACGCCACCGCCCACGGCCTGATCTGTGAAGTGGATGGCGAGCCCGTTGGCTATGCTGTGTACTTCTTCAACTTCTCCACCTGGCTCGGTCGCAATGGCCTGTATCTGGAAGATCTGTATATTTCTCCGGCCTATCGTCAGGTGGGCGCAGGCAAGGCACTGCTCAAGCATCTGGCCCAACAGGCGGTCGCCCGTGGCTGTGGCCGCTTCGAGTGGTCAGTCCTGGACTGGAATACCCCGGCCATCGGCTTTTATGAATCCATTGGCGCCGAGCCCCAGAATGAATGGGTGCTGTACCGTTTGACGGGCGATGCACTGCTCAACTTTGCCAACAGCTGAAGCCACTGCCTTACCTTTTTCACTGCCAGGGAGACTGTTATGGACGTACTGGAGCTCATCCCCCACCTGCTCAGCATCAGCCGCGAGGCCGGTAAGGCCATCATGGCGGTGTACCAGCGGGCCGATGTGCAGGTGCAGCACAAGGATGACCAGTCCCCCGTGACCGAAGCCGATGTCGCTGCTCATGACCTGATCAAGGCTAACCTGCAACGGCTGACCCCCGACATCCCGCTGCTCAGTGAAGAACAGCGGTTGCCCGAGGCAGAACAACGCCAGCGCTGGCAACGCTACTGGCTGATCGACCCGCTGGACGGCACCAGGGAGTTTCTCAAGCGCAATGACGAATTTACCGTCAACATTGCCCTGATTGATGCCGGGCGCCCGGTGCTGGGCGTGGTGCATGTGCCGGTTAGCGGCAGCACCTATGTGGGGGCACCCGGCGTAGCCGGTTCACCTGCCCTCTGCGCCTACAAGCAGACCCGTCAGGGTAAGCAACACCCGCTGAGTGTCAGACCCATTCTGGGTTACAAGGCCCTGACCCAGCTGGGTAGCCGCCATCATCAGGATACGCTGGACAGTTGGGTAACAGAGCGGCTGGAAAAGCTGGCGCCGGTCACCCTGACGACCATGGGCAGCTCACTCAAGCTCTGCCTGATTGCCGAGGGGCTGGCGGATGTCTATGTCCGCGGTAAACCGACATCCGAATGGGACACGGCAGCCGCCCAGGCAGTGCTGGAGGCCGCGGGCGGTCGCCTGATGGATTTTCACTTCGAGGCGCTCCGCTACAATCAGCGCTCACACCTGACTAACCCGTCGTTTATCGCTGTTGGCGACACGCAACGGCCCTGGCAGGAGATTCTGGCCGGCATTACCGGGCAGCATCCTGACCATCAGCACCGTCAGTAACGGGCCAGCCCGGCGAATCAGGGAAAACAGACACCACCGGAAGTGGTGTCTGCTGATCAGGAGGAAGGAGCCTGTCTGACGGGGTTACGGCGTCGGCCAGGTATCCAGCAGCAGCCCCACGAAGATCACCATGCCTACCCAGTGGTTATGCAGGAAAGCGTGAAAGCAGGCCTGACGCTCACGATGACGGGTGTGCCAGTGCTGCCAGACAAACAATATGATGGCAATCACCAGCCCCCAGCCGTACCAGCTCCCCAGCCCCGCCAGCTCACCAATCACCGCCAGCAACCAGATGGTAATGCCCTGCAGCACGGCAATGATCAGACGGTCATAGCGGCCAAACAGGATAGCGGTGGATTTCACTCCAATCAGCTCATCATCATTACGATCCACCATGGCATAGAAGGTGTCGTAAGCGACCGTCCAGGTCAGATTGGCCAGGAACAGCAACCAGCCGATCAAGGGTACATGGTTACTTTCCGCGGCAAACGCCATGGGAATCCCCCAGCCAAAGGCGGCGCCCAGCACCACCTGAGGTAGATGAGTAAAGCGCTTCATGAAGGGATAACAGAACGCCAGCCCGAGGGCGACGAATGACAGCTCGATGGTATAGCTGTTGGTCTGCAACACCAGACCGAACGCTATCAGGGACAGCACCACAAACAGGATCACTGCTTCCTTGCCGGATACCCGCCCCGTTGCCAGTGGCCGATTTCGGGTACGCTCCACATGGCCGTCTACCCGCCGATCAGCAAAGTCATTGATAACACAACCGGCCGAGCGCATCAGCCATACCCCCAGCACAAAGATCAGCAGATTGGCTCGCTGCGGGATGCCCTCCGCTGCCAGCCAGAGGGCACAGAGGGTGGGCCAGAGCAGCAGATAAGTACCGATCGGGCGGTCGGCGCGCATCAGTTGGATATAGGCATGCAGGCGGTCAGTCATGGAAACATCTCCAGCGGTGACGATACCGCCCGACCACGATAGCGATGAAGACTGGGCCGGGCAGAGAGGGAAGCGCGGGCTATTGTAGATGCTCCAGCAGCGGCGGCAAAAAGAACTCCATCACCACCAACGGATGCTGCTGCAGAAAAAATGTCGAACGTCGTCCCCAAAGCCAATCTTCCCCCTGCTCCGTCGCTTTGGCTCGCCCTAGCTGCAAGGGAGTGCGGTCCGGCTGACCATGACGAAACAACGCCGCACCCAATGGTTTATCACCCAGCCGCTGCAAGTGCTGACCCGGACCGGCAAGGGTAGAAGCCGGGACCAGCGTGCGGGCCTGAACCCAGGGCTGACCGAACAGATGCAGATAGACATCCCTGACCCAGACCCGCTGCTCTGCAGCGGTCACCATATAGCTGGCGCTTTCAGCATCCAGCGGCTGCCATGCCTCCGCCACCACTTCCACGGTAAAACTATCGAGATCAACCGCCTGCAGACGTCGTGTCAGGGAACCCTGATCACAGAGCCAGTCCAGTAGGGGCGGGGACAGATCAGCGGGAGATTCAGCGAACCAGCTGACTTCAGCCAGAAAGGTAGGGGGGGCATCAGACACGGTAACAACCATTCGGAGCAGACAGACTTGCGCCACTATACCCCGCCTTCACCATCACGCAACCTGCGAAGGCGGGAGCCATTCGGCCATATCAGCCGGTCAGGCCGACAGCGAGAGACGCTCGGCGATCAGGTTAAGCTGCTCGCGTTCATCCAGCATATGGCGGATGGCATCACGGCAGAGTTCCGGCTCCAGCCCCAGCAGTTCAAACAGCACCTCATCAGTGCTCTCGCCGGGCACATGACCTATCCCCTGCTCGCGCAGCAAGCTCAGGGCGAGGTTGAGGAGATGGGCGTATTCCTGATGCGGACCACGATAGTCACTGTTGTGCATGTGGCGCATGCCGGTCCAGACCTCTTCCGGCAACTGCCAGCACTGCAGTAACCAGGCGCCAACCTGCTCACGGGTGACGCCCAGCACCTGCTTCTCCACATAGTGGGAGGCCAGATTGAGGTTGCACTCCAGATAGCGATTAATCAGCGAAAAGTGCGGAGGGAATACGTGGGCCAGGACCAGATAGCCAAAGTTATGCAGCAGCCCCGCCAGATAGCTCATACCAGCACTGGGGCGATGCGCAGGCGGCATCACCTTGACCAGCGCCTCCATGGCCGTGGCACAACACACCGCCTGCGTCCAGTAGGAGTCCACCCCTTGCGGTACATCGGCGGGCACCTTGAGAGTCTTGTTCAGTGCCAGACCCAGCGCCAGATTCATCACCAGATCGAAACCGAGCACCCGCACAATGGCATCTTTCACCGACTGCACCCGGCCCGGCGCCGCATAATAAGGCGATGATGCCCAGCTGATGACCTGCGCGGCCAGACTCGGGTCTGCTTCCACCAGCGGCACCAGCTCGTTGGCGCCAGCTTCCTGATTACTGCTGAGCATGATGATTTTCTGTGCCGTCAGAGGCAGCGGCGGAATTTCCAGGGTATCGGCCAGCCGCTCCTTGATGCGCAGCGAGGTAAAGCGGTCTACCGCCAGCAGGATGGCCTGCTCGTCGTCCTGCGTCGGCAGGCGCGAGTCAATCTGATGAGGAGTAAGAGCAAAGCGAAAGACTTGTGCATGGGTAAGACGGCTGCGTTCCAGCTCGAAACGCAGACCACTGATGGGTTCATAGATGGCCAGTACATCCGCGTCTTTGAGGGCATGATCAAGAATCAGCGGTAATGACAACAGCTTGTCCATAAACTGTGCCTGGCGCACCAGTGTAGGGACAAAAACCTTTTTCACCTGTCCCACCTGCGCCGCTTTCAGCGCACGCTGGTAACTGTGGTTGAGCAGGGCCAGGTGAAGTAGCTGTTGCTCTGGCAGAATCACCAATACCTTGCCCCGACTGTCTTCCAGTATGGCAATACGCGCCTGAACTACAGCCATGAGTCATTACTCCCGAACACTGCATTGGTTGCCCGGCTGCCGGTTGTCGACCGCCGTTTCCACTGCCCCACATCCATCAAAGTGTTTCCATCCTGTCAAGATTTTCAAGCCAAGGCTCTATTATGAGCCATTCTCATGGACTGTCACCCCGGTGGTGCAGCCCTGCGACCAAAAGATCGCACCATCGCCTGCCCGCTTTACCATTCACGAATAACGCCAACACAGCAGCGAAGTGGCCAAACTTTGATCTGTATCGTCTTGCCCCTGCCACAATATCGTCATACTGCCGCGCAAACGGTCAGCCTGCCTGCTGGCCTCAGGAGCCCACAGCCGTGTGGCCGTGCCTAGCAAGCGCGCGTCACCACACGTCTATCGTATTCAGGAAATATCCATGGCATGGATCCGTTCGGTGCGTGTCGCCACCAAACTCAATCTCATTATCGGCCTCGCTCTGATCGCCTTGATAGCGGCGCAGAGTTATTCACTGTGGGAACTGCAGGACGAACTGCTCGCATCACGGCGTCAGGCACTGCAGGAGCTGACAGACACGGCCTACAGCCTTATTGATGAGGCCAGCAAGCAGGAGCCACAACTGGGCCGCGCCCAAGCCCAGCAACTGGCCTTGAAAAATATTCGTGGTCTTCGCTATGGAGACAAAGGGTACTTCTGGATACACGACCGCCAGCTGCATCTGGTATTGCATCCGATGAAGCCGGAGCAGGAAGGCCAGGATGTCAGTAAGGTACGTGATGCATCAGGCAAATTGCACTGGCAGGAAATGGCCAGGGTGACACAGGCGCAGGGTGCAGGCTTCGTTGCCTACACCTATCAGGGGCCACAATTCAACCAGCCTCAGGACAAGCTGTCCTACGTCAAGGAGTTCAAACCCTGGGGCTGGACTGTCGGTACCGGGCTGTATATCGAAGATATTCATAGCATTTTCTGGCGTGAAGCGACGCGCGCCATACTGGTACTACTGATAGCTGCCGTGCTGGTCATCGTTATCACCCGCACCATCAGCCGCAGTATCACTCAGCCTCTGCGCCTGCTGACTGCAGCCATGCAACGGACCGCTGACGGCGACCTCACCCCTCAACTGCACTGGCAGGGCAAGGACGAACTGTGCCAGCTGACCACAGACTTCAACACCCTGATTCATACCCAGCAACAGATGGTCAGCCATATCCAGCAGGCCAGCCAGCAGCTGGCGGCCACCTCGCAGGAGCTGGCGGTGAGCACCGAACAGACACAGGAAGGTATGCAACGGCAGTTTGCCGAAATCGACAGTCTGGCCACGGCCATGAATCAGATGACCCAGACCGTACATGATGTGGCACTGCATGCCAGCTCCGCAGCCAGCACAACGGATGAGGCCAAACGTCAGTGCGATGAAGGACAAAGAGCCGTCGAAGCCTCCATTGATGGCATTCAGCAGCTGGCTGGCAATGTCACCAATACCGCCGCCCACATCGAGCAGCTGCAGGAACGCTGCAACGGCATCGGCGCCATTCTGGATGTCATTCGCACCATTTCCGAACAGACCAACCTGCTGGCGCTGAACGCCGCCATTGAGGCTGCACGTGCGGGCGAACAGGGCCGCGGGTTTGCCGTTGTTGCCGACGAAGTGCGTAATCTGGCCAATCGCACCCGGGCATCAACCGTCGATATTCAGGACATGATCGCGCAGCTGCAACAACTGGCTACCGAATCGGTACAGGGTATGCTGCAAGGACGCGAGCAGGCCGAGCAGAGTGTCAGCCGGGCACAGCATGGTGGGCAGGCACTGACAGGCATTGTCAGCAACATGCAGCATATCTACGACCGTGAAGTGCAGATTGCTACCGCAGCAGAGCAGCAGACGGCTGTCAGTGATGAAATGAATCGCAGCCTGCACCAGATCCGCGATGTTTCAGCTGAAACCAGCGCCGGTGCAGAGGGTTTGGCGCGCTCCAGTGAGGAGCTGGCGGCCATGGCGCAGGCGCTACAAGACCGACTGGCCTTCTTCCGTCTGGCGCCTGCGCAGGACATCACAC
Source organism: Pokkaliibacter sp. MBI-7 (assembly GCF_029846635.1). Lineage (NCBI taxonomy): Bacteria > Pseudomonadati > Pseudomonadota > Gammaproteobacteria > Oceanospirillales > Balneatrichaceae > Pokkaliibacter > Pokkaliibacter sp. MBI-7. The sequence continues at coordinate 2,157,889 of NZ_JARVTG010000001.1, forward strand.
ATTAATGCCTGACCATCCGTTTGTTTAGCTGAGGCCGCCATTCACCTGCCATGAACCTGCTCAGGGCTGGCAGTGAGCGGTCTCAGCTACCGTTCAGCGGCCATTGCTGAAACCAAGCTGACGCCAGGCTTCGTACACCGCAACAGCAACCGTGTTGGACAGATTGAGACTGCGACTGTCTGGCAGCATGGGCAGACGCAGACGTGTCTGCGGCGTGAACTGCGCCAGCACCTCGGCAGGCAGGCCGCGGCTTTCCGGGCCGAAGATCAGCGCATCACCGGGCTGAAAGCTCACTTCGCTGTAGGGATGACTGGCTTTGGTGGTAAAGGCATAGGCAGTGGTCGGCTGAATGGTTGCCAGTGCCGCCTGCAACGACGGGTATTTCTTCACTTCGGCAAATTCGTGATAGTCCAGCCCGGCACGACGCAGGCGCTTGTCATCCAGTTCAAAGCCCAGCGGCTCAATCAGATGCAGGGCAAAGCCGGTATTGGCACAAAGGCGGATGATATTGCCGGTGTTGGGAGGAATTTCCGGCTCGAACAGGATGATATGCAGCATCAACGATTTACCCGCAGGACAACAACAGGAGCGGGATTATAACGTAAGCGGCCCACCGAGGTGGGCCGCTTACTGCTGGCACAGTCAGCGCTTCACAGGCAGGGGGCAGGCGTCAGTCATCACTGTCGTCGCCGCTGTCCTCGATATTCAGTTCTTTGATCTTGCGGGTCAGGGTATTACGTCCCCAGCCCAGCAACTCCGCAGCATCCCGCTTACGTCCAAGGGTATGCTTGAGTGCAGTCTCGATCAGAATCCGCTCGAAACTGGGTAACGCGCTTTCCAGAATCCCTTTCTGCCCCCGTGCCAGAGCACGATCTACCCACTGCCGGAAGGCCTGTTCCCAGCTGATGGATGCATGGGGTGTAGAAGGCTGCTCCGCCAGCAACTCCGGCGGCAGATCATCAATCAATACTTCACGACCCGATGCCATCACCGTCAGCCAGCGGCAGGTATTCTCCAACTGACGCACGTTACCGGGCCAGCTCAGGGTGCCCAGATACGCTTCCGTATCACCATGCAGGGTCTTGGGCTCTACCGACAGCTCCTGTGCAGCCTTGGCCAGGAAGTGGCGGGCCAGACGCGGGATGTCTTCACGACGGTCACGCATGGGAGGCAGATGAATACGGATGACGTTAAGGCGGTGGAACAAGTCTTCACGGAAGCGCCCGTCCTTGACCAGATTCTCGAGATTCTGGTGAGTAGCAGCGATGATACGCACATCAACCTTGACTGGCGTGTGCCCACCCACGCGGTAGAACTCACCATCGGCCAGCACGCGCAAAAGACGAGTCTGGGTATCCATCGGCATATCGCCGATTTCATCGAGAAACAAGGTGCCGCCATTGGCCTGCTCAAAGCGGCCACGGCGCTGGGTTGCCGCACCGGTAAAGGCCCCTTTTTCGTGACCAAACAGTTCTGACTCGATCAGATCTTTGGGAATAGCCGCCATGTTCAAGGCAATAAAGGTCTGTGGCGAACGCGGGCTGTGGCGATGCAGCGCATGAGCCACCAGCTCCTTACCCGTACCCGACTCACCGTTGATCAGCACGGTGATATTGGAATGAGACAGACGACCGATGGCACGGAACACTTCCTGCATAGACGGCGCTTCGCCAATGATGTCCTTGCTGACCTGATTATTTGGTTCAGGCTCAGGCAGCTTACTTTCACGGGAGTGCGCAATAGCACGTTTGACCAGCGCCACGGCCTCATCGACATCAAAGGGCTTGGGTAGGTATTCAAAGGCGCCGCCCTGATAGGACGCGACGGCGCTTTCCAGATCGGAATGCGCCGTCATGATGATCACCGGCAGCGAGGGATGCTCATTCTGTACCCGCTCCAGCAGACCGAAACCGTCAGTTCCTGGCATACGGATATCGCTCAACAGCACATCCGGGGTAGTCCGACCTAACTGACGCAGCGCCTGATCTGCCGACTCAAAAGACTGAGCCCGCAAACCGGCCTGGGCCAGAGCCTTTTCCAGTACCCATCGGATGGAGCGATCATCGTCGACAATCCAAACATTAGTCTCGCTGGCCATGTTCCTGCTCCAGTGGAATAAAGAGGGTGAATTGGGTTTGTCCTGGCTGACTCTCGCATTTGATCAGCCCCTGGTGCTGATGCAGGATCGAGTGCGCAATGGACAGGCCAAGACCAGTGCCGCTGGCGCGTCCACTGATCATGGGATAGAAGATATTTTCCAGCATATGTGTCGGTATGCCGGGACCGTTATCAATAATGCTCAGGCTGCATACCAGCCGGTGCCGCTCCGCCCCCATGGTGAACTGACGCACGCTACGGGTACGCAAGGTAATGCACGGCTCGTCCGTACCCGATTCGGTCAACGCCTGCATGGCATTACGGACAATATTCAGCACGGCTTGAATCAACTGCTCTTCGTCCGCTTCCAGCTCAGGAATGCTGGGGTCGTAGTCGCGAACAAATTCAATGGTGCCGCCGGTTTCCGCGGTGATCAGGCTGCATACGCGCTCGATGATCTGGTGAATATTGACATAATCGAAGTGCGGCATAATGCGCGGCCCGAGCATGCGATCCACCAGATTACGCAAGCGGTCGGCCTCTTCGATGATGACCTGGGTATATTCCTTCAGGCTTTCTTCAGGCAAAGCACGCTCAAGTAGCTGCGCCGCCCCGCGAATCCCACCCAGTGGATTCTTGATCTCATGGGCCATGCCACGGACCAGCTCGCGGGTGGTTTCCTGCTTGGCATACATTTCTTCTTCACGGGTGATTCGCAGCAGGCGATCCCGTGCCTGTAACTCCAGAATCAGTGCATGTTCTTCGTCAGCTAGCGGTGTGACGCTGTAATCAACCGTGATCTGCTGACCATGGTGTAACGTCAGATGAGCCTCTCGCTGGGTAAAGGGGTGACCAGAACGCGCTGACTCCTCCAACACCACCATCGCTTCAGCGGTGTCCCGAAACAGTGCACTGATATGCGCCCCCATGAAGCGCTTGCCACTCACCTGCAACAGCATCTCCGCTGCGGGATTCAGATACTCCAGATTTAACTGGTTATCCAGACGCAATACCGCAGTGGACATATTGTCGAGTAAATATCGATAAAACATACTCTTAGCCATGACACTATCCCACGAATCCACTTGCAATCCTTATACCCGGATTGGCTGGGCTGACACCCTCGTCAACGCATCATTTTGGTGCGAGCAATCTTCCAGTCTTGCCCCTTCATGGAAAAAAAAGCCCCCGACACGCGGGGGCTTGTGTTGTGTCATCCGCTTGACGGATTACACGGAGTAGTACATGTCCATCTCGATCGGGTGAGTGGTCATGTTCAGACGCTGTACGTCTGCTTTTTTCAGGGTGATGTAGGCGTCGATCACGTCGTCGGAGAACACACCACCTTTGGTCAGGAACGCACGGTCAGCGTCCAGGGCAGCCAGCGCTTCGCTCAGGCTTTCAGCCACGGTTGGGATTTCCTTGGCTTCTTCTGGAGGCAGATCGTACAGATCTTTGTCCATCGCTTCGCCCGGATGAATCTTGTTCTGGATACCGTCCAGACCAGCCATCATCAGTGCAGCGAAGCACAGGTAGGGGTTCGCGCCCGGATCAGGGAAACGAGTCTCGATACGACGAGCTTTGGGGCTCTGAACGTGAGGAATACGGATAGAGGCAGAGCGGTTACGGGCAGAGTAAGCCAGCATAACAGGTGCTTCAAAACCAGGAACCAGACGCTTGTAAGAGTTGGTCAGCGGGTTACAGAAAGCGTTCAGTGCTTTAGCGTGTTTGATGATACCGCCGATGTAATAGATCGCCATTTCAGACAGACCACCGTAGCCTTCACCTGCGAACAGGTTAACGCCATCTTTGGCCAGAGACTGGTGAACGTGCATACCTGAACCGTTATCACCTACGATGGGCTTAGGCATGAAAGTAGCCGTTTTGCCGTACAGGTGAGCGGTGTTGTGTACACAGTACTTCAGGATCTGAGTCTTGTCAGCGCGACGTACCAGTGTGTCGAACTTGGTACCGATTTCGTTCTGACCAGCATTCGCCACTTCGTGGTGGTGAACTTCTACTTCTACACCCATAGACTCCATGGCATTACACATGGCAGTACGCAGCTCGTGCGCAGAGTCAATGGGAGGAACGGGGAAATAACCGCCTTTAACACGAGGACGGTGACCGGTATTGCCGCCATCAAATTCGTGGTCGGTTGCCCAGGCAGCTTCTTCAGATTTGATCTTGTAGCCACAGCCAGACATATCAACGTTCCAGGTGATGGAATCGAAGATAAAGAATTCGGGCTCAGGACCGAAGAAAGCGGTGTCAGCGATACCGGTTGACTTCAGGTACTCTTCCGCACGACGGGCCAAAGAACGAGGGTCACGCTCGTAACCTTCGCCGGTAGAAGGCTCAATGATGTCGCAATACAGGATCAGAGTAGGTTCTTCGGTGAAGGGATCCAGTACGGCAGAAGCGTCATCAGGACGCATGATCATGTCAGATGCCTGAATGCCTTTCCAACCAGAGATGGAAGAGCCGTCAAAAGCCTGACCATTTTCGAAGAATTCTTCGTCTACAGACGCAGCAGGAATGGTGACGTGCTGTTCTTTACCTTTGAAATCGGTAAAACGCAGGTCAACCCACTTAACACTATTTTCCTTGATCAGATTCAGGGACTTAACTGACATGATCTGTCTCCGCAGTTTGGGGCAATGCACTACATAACGTGGTACAAATTCGGTTCTCTCAGCAACTTCATACTGCACCGGGCCTCTCGCAGACATCCGCTCAGATGTTTCTTAACTCACTGAGCATGGAATCCAGCCTCGGGTAAAAAAGCTGGAGGCTTGCGCCTCCATCAAAGTTGTTGCTGTCAACTGAGTCGCTTTATACAAAGCAACGCCTGTGCCAAATCAGCAAACCTTTGATTTATATAGATTTTAATTTCACGTGCACGCATTTTGCGCCATACACAGAACCAATATAGTGCACATTTATCAAATCATGCCACTTATTGGTGCATTCATTCTCCTTGTGAAGTATTGCAAGCAGATAAAAGGAGAAGATTGGCGCAAATTTGGTGCAACCACGCCACTCAGAACAGGCGATCCTGCCCCTTACTCTGCTGATCAGGCTTCTCATATGAAGCCACTGTAATAAAGACGTGATGTTCTGCGGATATAACGCGACGCCATTGAGAGGCGATCACTTTGCGCATGACATAAAGGCACAGAAGAAAAAATGGCTAATATATCGCCACATTATTGAATTGACAGTCACCAAGATGACCGGAGTCAAGTATAATGCCGGTTTTCCGTCTGCCCTGAGCAGACTCTGTAAACAAGCAGGATTTCCCTTGTGATCGAGAAATTACGCAATATCGCCATTATTGCCCACGTTGACCATGGTAAGACAACACTGGTCGATAAATTGCTGCAGCAGTCCGGCACCCTTACCCGCCGTGATGAGGGTCAGGAGCGCCTGATGGACTCCAACGACCAGGAAAAGGAACGCGGCATTACCATCCTGGCCAAGAACACTGCCATCAACTGGAACGGCTATCGCATCAATATCGTCGATACCCCCGGACACGCGGACTTCGGTGGCGAAGTAGAACGCGTATTGTCGATGGTTGACTCTGTACTGTTGCTGGTCGACGCGGTTGATGGCCCCATGCCTCAAACGCGCTTCGTTACTCAGAAAGCCTTTGCTCGCGGCCTCAAGCCTATCGTTGTCATCAACAAGGTTGACCGTCCAGGCGCTCGCCCTGACTGGGTTGTAGATCAGGTATTTGATCTGTTTGACCGTCTTGGCGCTACTGATGAGCAGCTGGATTTCCCTATCATTTATGCTTCAGCATTGAATGGTATCGCTGGTACCTCTCATGAAGACCTGGCTGCCGATATGACTCCGCTGTTTGAGGCAATCGTCAATCTGGTTCCAGCACCCGCTGTTGATGCCGATGGCGCCTTCCAGATGCAGATCTCTGCTCTTGATTACAACTCTTATCTGGGCATTATCGGTATCGGCCGTGTTAGCCGTGGCCGCATCCGCACCAACACTCCGATCAAAGCCGTTGATATCGATGGCAAAGTCCGTTCTGGTCGCGTTCTGAGCGTGATGGGCTATTTGGGCCTGGAGCGTATCGAAGTACCAGAAGCGGAAGCAGGTGACATCATCTGTGTTACCGGTATGGACGAGCTCAACATCTCCGACACACTGTGTGCCTCCGATGCCGTTGAAGCACTGCCTCCCCTGACCGTAGACGAACCTACCGTCAGCATGTGCTTCCAGGTAAACGACTCTCCGTTCGCTGGCCGTGAAGGTAAGTTTGTCACGTCGCGCAACATCAAAGAGCGTCTTGAGCGCGAACTGTTGCACAACGTAGCTCTGCGTGTACGCCAGGGCGATACCCCAGACAAGTTCATCGTCTCTGGCCGTGGTGAACTGCACCTGTCAGTGCTGATCGAAACCATGCGCCGTGAAGGCTATGAACTGGCAGTATCTCGTCCTGAAGTTATTCAGAAAGAGATCGACGGTGTGCTGATGGAGCCATTTGAGCAGGTAGTCGTCGACTGTGAAGAAGCCTACCAGGGCCCTGTCATGGAAGAGATGGGCCGCCGCAAAGGCGACCTGCGTGACATGCAGATCGATGGTGCTGGTCGCGTCCGTATTGAATACCGCATTCCCTCACGTGGCCTGATTGGCTTCCGTAACCAGTTCCTGACCCTGACCTCTGGTACCGGTATCATGACTTCAAGCTTCGACAGCTATGATGAAGTGAAAGCCGGTCCAGCAGTACAGCGTATCAATGGCGTCATGATTTCCAACATTACCGGCAAGAGCCTGGCTTACGCCCTGTTCAGTCTGCAGGACCGTGGTCGCATGTTCATTGCTCCCAACCTGGAAGTGTATGAAGGCCAGGTGATCGGTCTGCACAGCCGTGGCAACGACCTCACCGTCAACCCCACCAAGGCCAAGCAACTGACCAACGTGCGCGCCTCTGGTAGCGATGAGAACATCCTGCTGACTCCACCGGTACGCCACTCTCTGGAACAGGCTCTGGAATTCATTGAAGATGATGAACTGGTGGAAATCACACCAAAGAGCATTCGCATCCGTAAGAAATTCCTGACTGAGAACGAGCGCAAACGCGCCTCTCGTTAATTTCTTCGCCTGCCCTGCAAAAAGCCCCTGCCTCGGAAGAGCCAGGGGCTTTTTCATGCTGTCTTACCGCTATATCGATTCTGGATAAAACAAGACTCACTTTACCTGACCTATACTGTGGCTAAATGTCGTTAAGCACATTTAGAAAGGGTGGGTCACGATGCACATTCTCTTTCCTGAAATTGGGCCTTATGCGCAGCACAAGCTAGCTGTTGACCCTCTGCATACGCTCTATATAGAAGAATGTGGTTATCCCGGAGGCATCCCTGTCCTTGTCATTCACGGTGGCCCAGGCAGCGGCTGTAACAGTGCTGACCGACGTTTCTTTGATCCTGGCCGCTTCCGCATCATTCTCTTTGATCAGCGTGGCTGTGGCCGTTCTACGCCGCACGGCAGCCTTGTCAATAACACAACACACCATCTCGTTGATGACATTGAGGCTATCCGCCGCTATCTGGGCATTGAACAATGGCTACTGTTTGCAGGCTCATGGGGAGCGGCCCTGGCACTAAGTTACGCACAGCGTCAGCCGCAGCAGGTTTCTGGATGTATTCTGCGTGGTACTTTCCTCTGCCGGCCAAAAGATATCGACTGGAGCTATGCTGCCGGCCAAAAGATATCGACTGGAGCTATGCTGCCGGAAATGGCGCTAGCAGATTGTTCCCCGATATTTGGGACGCACTTTTGCAGCCTTTAAAGGATCAAGAAAAGTCAGCCGTTTTGCCTGCCTATTACCGGCGATTGCAAAGCGGCAATGAATTAGAAGCCATGCAAGCTGCTCGTAGCTGGAATCAGTGGTTACGACGCTCCTTTGCAGACCCTCAAAGCCAGCTTGGACATGAGCATGAGGATCAATTAGCCAAAGCCCGCATTCATACCCATTATCTGATTAATTATGGCTTTCTAAAGGAGCACCCCATCCTGGATGCCATGGAAACAATTCGACATATACCTGCCATTTTGATCCATGGCCGCCTGGATACAGTGTGTCCAATTGAACAGTCTTATTTACTGCACAAACACTGGCCTAATGCAGAGCTGCATATTGTCCATCAGGCAGGTCACAGCGCGTTTGAGGCGGGTATTCTTGATAACCTGGTCAGAGCCACGCACTATTTCTCACTTAAATTGGCCTGACGGCTAGCAAGTGCTATTAACTGGCACATCACAACAAAGATGAAGGACTCAAAGTGAAAGCCCTTATTCAACGAGTACAGACTGCCAAAGTTGAGGTCTCCGGGAAGACCATTGGCCAAATCGACAAAGGTATTATGCTGCTACTTGGGATTGAGAAAGGTGATGATGAAAGCAAGGCAGACTGGTTGCTTGAGCGCATTCTAAACTACCGTATCTTTGCAGATGACAAACAGCGTATGAACCTGAGTCTGCGCGATATACAAGGTGGCTTGCTAATAGTCTCGCAATTCACTCTAGTTGCAGATACTCGAAAAGGCTTACGCCCAAGCTTTTCTGAGGGAGCGGACCCTATATCAGGAGAGCGTCTATACGATTATTTTATAGACCGTGCTCATAGCATTTATGAACATGTCAGTACTGGAAGCTTTGGGGCAGATATGCAAGTCAGTTTGATAAACGATGGGCCTGTGACCTTTTGGCTGGAAACAAAATAAATTGTGCAGTGCAAATCATGAATGAGGAAACATTACCTTACACGCCAGAAACAATAATGATTAAGCCTATTGGCGAATCTAATAAAATTTAGGCTATAATCCGACCATTACATATTCCCTTATTAAAACGGTTGGTGAGCCATGAAATATTCAGATTTACAATCTCTGTCTCTGTCCGAACTTGAAGCGCTGCAGGCCGATGTCGAAAAAGCCTTGGATCAGAAAAAACAGCAAGCTCAGGTAATCGATCAAATTAAAGCCATGGCGCTAGAGAATGGCATCCCATTTGAATCTGTTCTGAGTGAACTTCAGGGCTCCGTACGCAAAACCACTGGCGTAAAATCCAAATCAGCTCCTCAATATTACAATCCTGCTGATCCAAGCCAGACTTGGACTGGCAAAGGTCGTAAGCCAAAATGGATTGAAGAAGCACTGAACAACGGCTCAGATCTGGAAGATTTCCGTATTGCCGGTTAATGTTTTACGGATATAAAAAGCGGGCCTAATGCCCGCTTTTTTCTTGATATATAAGTCAGAGTATCTGCTTCTGATTCAACGTAGCGTAAATAACCGTCACTGGCATCAAAATATGCTGCCTCACTAAATCTACAGCCTCCTCTTTACGCCTTTGCAGTACGATATCGATCAGCCGTTGATGATCGATTTGGCTTCGGGCTAAAGAGTGTAAATCCAATACGGTTTCCTTTAACCAGAGCTGTCGATACCTCTCTGCTCGCGTATAAAGCATTAGCCGAACATCCAGCAACTGCGGAGACTTACACCCCAAGACGATCGCCTCATGTAAGTTGCGATGACATAACTCCCAACGGGCAACACGCTCTCCGTCAGGGACAGTCTGATCAACCTTAGACAAACGATAGGCGGCACCGACAATACCTGCCTCCCAGGCATCATCCCCTCGCTCAATTGCAAAAGCAGTAATACTAGCCTCAACTTCACTGCGAGCCTCGTAGATTGAAGTGAGCTCGTCTCTAGATATAGGACTAGCACGGAACCCACGCTGGCTCTCTGCGACGACCAATCTCTCAGTGATGAGTTGTGACAAAGCCTCCCGAATGGGACTACTTCCGACACCGTATCGCTGTTTTAAGCTGGAGATAAGCAACTTTTCACCCGGTAGGAATATACCCCGAATAATATCCTCACGTAGTTGGGATACAATCACAGAACTTTGATTCTGCCGCTGGCTATCTGCTGCTTTATGCTCAGTCGAAGTCAACTCGTACATAGACCATCCCAAACCGTATGGAAATCAGAGTATACGCCTTCACTAAATACACAAGCGATAGGCCGTCATGCTCTGCATACGCTAATTAGCAGAGGTCCCAAGACTTATGAATCAGGCTATCTGGCACTATCGTCTAAGTGAGCTGATGTTAAAGCATTTACCTTATGGTCGAGTGACATCTTATGGGCAACTAGCCCGTCTTGCGGGAATGGGGCGTCAGGCACGCTGGGTTGGCCGCTGGATGGGGTTAAATAGTAGGGAGTTAGCATTACCTTGGTTCAGAGTGCTCCGTAGTGGAGGTCAACTCCCTTTCAGCCATGAGAGTGCTGAGGGCCAAGATTTCATTCATCATCTTCAGGAAGAGAATATTGTCGTTCATAAAAACCACGTAGACTGGCAAATCTATGCTTGGTTACCAAACATTGTCGATGAAGAAGGCTGGCTCATGTGGGCCGAACATTCTGGCCTCTATTCTCTAGAAAAACCTATTAACCCAGAGAATGACCCACTTACTAAAACATCACATAAGCTAAAACCCCATAACTAAACCTATTTTTCGTATCTGCCTGTCTGTGTAGTGGTCCAACTATTTCCGGACAGCTTCTTAGCTTCTTTTTCCCTCATCACCGGGGTTAAACCACCGTTGTGGCAATGAGGTCTCTGTTCGTTGTAATAGCTCATCAGGTAGTCCCCAATATCCTTGATCGCCTGATCCAGGCTGGTGTATCCACACTTCGGTACCCACTCACTTTTCACACTGCAAAAGAGCCACTCCATAGGTGCATTATCCCAGCCGTTACCACGCTTGCCGCCACAGCCGCTGGCGGTATTCCAGACTGCTGTACTGACACCCCTGGTCGGACGACCAGCCATCTCCAGTGCCCGCAAGGTCTGCGTCGTATCCACACTGGCAGATATCGCCCCCACCACTCGACGGGCATAAAGGTCCATTACAACAGCAAGATAGGACCACTGCTCACCCGTCCAGATGTAGGTGATATCGCCACACCACACCTGATTGGGCTGCACGGTATCAAAAGCACGATCCAGACGATTCGGCACCACCGCATGCACCTGCCGGGCCTGTTTATAACGATGTTTCCCCGGTTGACAGCTCATGAGACCGGCTTCCGCCATCAGACGTGTGCCTTGTGCCGTCCCATCTCAACGCCCTGCATGGCCACGTACGAACACCGGCAGAACCCTGTCTGGCAGCATCGCTCTTTTTTGGCGGTCATAGTAGGTCAATGTCGGTAGCTCAAACGACTCACACAACGGGGTTACAGGCCAGTCATCACTGAACGAACGGACCAGCACCTGAACTTGATCTCGTCCGACATCAAGAGCGCGGTAGCTTTTTTAGTATCTCTTTCTCCATTTCCAAACGCTGGATACGCTTTTGTAGCTCCGGAATCTGGAGCTGCTCAGGGGTTAATGCCTGGCTCCCTGAGAGCACCACACCATTCTGTTCACGTTCCACCTGTTTGATCCAGCGCCGAAGCGCTGTAGGGCCGCCCCCCAGTGCCTGACAGGCCTCCGTTACGGAATAGCCGTTCTGGTCACTAACGCGACGGCCTCCAGCTTGAACTCTGGAGTAAAGGACTGACGATGTTTGCTCATAAACAAGACACCTCACTGAGCGCGTTAGAATAACGCTTTATTGAGTGTCCGAAATCATTGAGCCACTACACTGGCAATGCAAGGGAACGTCAGGACCCATTCGACAGGGCAATGCAAAGACATGTGATGTAGGCCAATCCCAGCACGGGTCAGATTAGGCTGACGTTCACAAGCATAATGGACTAAGTATCCCAGCAGTTACCACCACGCCGGCTCATGCCTTAAACCATCCGGTACCGCCACAGCCGCTGGCGGTATTCCAGACTGCCATACCAGCCCCCTGGGGCGGAGTGGAACATGAGCCCTTGGGCCGATGACGCAAGCGATAAGCCATCTCCAGTGCCCGCAAGGTCAGCGTCGTATCACAGTGGCAGGCATCGCCCACCTCACCACTCGACGGGCATAAAGCGGAGATGGTACTGGGGGATAGCGTTCCCCGTTTAGGAGGAAGGTGGACCCTGCTCTGCGGCGACGGACGGTGCCTCACCGCTGGCATTCGATTTGACTTAGTTGTCAAACCCTAAAAGCAAAACCCCTGACCGTTACCGATCAGGGGTTGCTGTATTTCAATGCCTGGCGATGACCTACTCTCACATGGGGAAACCCCACACTACCATCGGCGCTGACGCGTTTCACTTCTGAGTTCGGGATGGAATCAGGTGGTTCCACGTCGCTATGGTCGCCAGGCAATTCTGGCTGAGTCTCTCGGACTTACTTCCTCTGCTCGCTCACTCTTCGCTCGCTCACAGCCGCCGGTTTACTCAAATAAGGGTGGCTCTAATTTGATTATTCGCATCTTCATGCGCTTGCGACGATCACAAAATCTCTTCGTCTATCCAGTGCTTAACCAAGTCTCTTAGCTTATATGGCCAAGCCGCACGGGCAATTAGTATGGGTTAGCTCAATGCCTCACAGCACTTACACACCCCACCTATCAACCTTGTGGTCTTCAAGGGCCCTTCAGAGGATTCAAGATCCAGGGAGATCTCATCTTGAGGGGGGCTTCCCGCTTAGATGCTTTCAGCGGTTATCCCGTCCGAACATAGCTACCGGGCAATGCGATTGGCATCACAACCCGAACACCAGCGGTTCGTCCATTCCGGTCCTCTCGTACTAGGAACAGCTCCTCTCAAATCTCCAACGTCCACGGCAGATAGGGACCGAACTGTCTCACGACGTTCTAAACCCAGCTCGCGTACCACTTTAAATGGCGAACAGCCATACCCTTGGGACCGGCTTCAGCCCCAGGATGTGATGAGCCGACATCGAGGTGCCAAACACCGCCGTCGATGTGAACTCTTGGGCGGTATCAGCCTGTTATCCCCGGAGTACCTTTTATCCGTTGAGCGATGGCCCTTCCATTCAGAACCACCGGATCACTAGCACCTACTTTCGTACCTGCTCGACCTGTCCGTCTCGCAGTTAAGCACCCTTCTACGCTTGCACTCATTGGCTGATTTCCGACCAGCCTGAGGGTACCTTCGCGCTCCTCCGTTACTCTTTGGGAGGAGACCGCCCCAGTCAAACTGCCCACCACACACTGTCCTCGACCCGGATCACGGGCCTGAGTTAGAACCTCAATGGTGTCAGGGTGGTATTTCAAGGTTGGCTCCACAGAAACTGGCGTCTCTGCTTCTAAGCCTCCCACCTATCCTACACAAACAACATCAAAGTCCAGTGTGAAGCTACAGTAAAGGTTCACGGGGTCTTTCCGTCTAGCCGCGGATACGCTGCATCTTCACAGCGAGTTCAATTTCACTGAGTCTCGGGTGGAGACAGTGCCGCCATCATTACGCCATTCGTGCAGGTCGGAACTTACCCGACAAGGAATTTCGCTACCTTAGGACCGTTATAGTTACGGCCGCCGTTTACCGGGGCTTCGATCAAGAGCTTCGCTTGCGCTAACCCCATCAATTAACCTTCCGGCACCGGGCAGGCGTCACACCCTATACGTCCACTTTCGTGTTTGCAGAGTGCTGTGTTTTTAATAAACAGTTGCAGCGGCCTGGTATCTTCGACTGCCAGCAGCTTACGGAGCGAGTCCTTCACCACCGGCAGCGCACCTTCTCCCGAAGTTACGGTGCCATTTTGCCTAGTTCCTTCACCCGAGTTCTCTCAAGCGCCTTGGTATTCTCTACCTGATCACCTGTGTCGGTTTGGGGTACGGTCCTGTTTACCTGAAGCTTAGAGGCTTTTCTTGGAAGCATGGCATCAACCACTTCGCTCATGCGAGCTCGTCATCAGTCCTCAGCATTGGCCGTGCGGATTTGCCTACACGTCCTGCCTACAACCTTAAACACGGATAACCATCACCGTGCTGGCCTAGCCTTCTCCGTCCCCCCATCGCAGTAAACAGCGGTACAGGAATATTAACCTGTTTCCCATCGACTACGCCTTTCGGCCTCGCCTTAGGAGCCGACTCACCCTGCCTCGATTAACGTTGGACAGGAACCCTTGATCTTCCGGCGAGGAGGCTTTTCACCTCCTTTATCGTTACTTATGTCAGCATTCGCACTTCTGATATCTCCAGCATGCCTTACAGCACACCTTCGCAGACTTACAGAACGCTCCCCTACCACTCCTCAATGAGGAATCCGCAGCTTCGGTGCCTGGTTTGAGCCCCGTTATATCTTCCGCGCAGGCCGACTCGACTAGTGAGCTATTACGCTTTCTTTAAAGGGTGGCTGCTTCTAAGCCAACCTCCTAGCTGTCTGAGCCTTCCCACATCGTTTCCCACTTAACCAGGACTTGGGGACCTTAGCTGGCGGTCTGGGTTGTTTCCCTCTTCACGACGGACGTTAGCACCCGCCGTGTGTCTCCCGGATAGTACTCACTGGTATTCGGAGTTTGCATCGGGTTGGTAAGTCGGGATGACCCCCTAGCCGAAACAGTGCTCTACC
>NZ_JARVTG010000001.1:2775000-2952500 GCF_029846635.1 Pokkaliibacter sp. MBI-7
CGTGGTTTGGTCTGGGCTTTCTCGGCCAGCACCGGGCCGTCCTGATCATGCAGGTCGACAGTGACGGTGGTGGACAGTCCGATACGCAGCGGATGCTTGTCGAGATTGTCGCTTTGCAGGCGGATGCGTACCGGCAGGCGCTGGACGATCTTGATCCAGTTGCCGCTGGCGTTTTGCGCCGGCAGCAGCGAGAAGGCGCTGCCGGTGCCGACGCCGAGGCTTTCCACCGTACCGCGATAGCGCACATCACTGCCGTAGAGATCGGCATGGATTTCCACTGGCTGGCCGATGCGCATGTCTTTCAGCTGGGTTTCCTTGAAGTTGGCATCGATCCAGACATCATCCAGCGGGACTACGGCCAGCAGCGGGGCACCGGCCTGCACCCGGCTGCCCACCTGCACGGTGCGCTGGGCGATATAGCCACTGACCGGTGCCACCAGCGTGCTGCGGGCATGGTTGAGATAGGCCTGACGCAGGCTGGCGGCGGCTGCCATGACCTCGGGGTGAGAGGCAATATGGGTGTCATCCACCAGTGCCAGAGCGCTGTCCAGCTTCTGCTTGGCAGAGGTGACGGCGCGTTCGGCGGCACTCAGGGCATCACGGGCGTGGGCCAGTTCTTCCTGTGAAATGGCGCCGCCCTTGGCCAGTTTCTGTCGGCGCTGGTAGTCGGCCTGTGCCTGCTGGACATCCACTTTGCGGGCTTCCAGCTGGGCCTTGTAGTTATCCACATCGCTGTACAGACCGCGCACCTGACGCACTGCCTTGGCCAGATTGGCTTCGGAGCTCTGCAGCGCGACTTCGGTATCGGCCGGATCGAATTCCACCAGGGTCTGGCCCTGCTCGACAAAGTCACCGTTGTCAGCCGTGATGCTGATCACTGTACCGGCGGTCTGTGGGGTCAGCTGGATCAGGTTGCCATCGACATAGGCGTCATCGGTTTCCTCATAAAAGCGACCGTAGCTCTCATGATAGAAGTAGGCACCGGCACTGCCGACGGCGACGGCGGCGACCAGCAGGCTCAGCATCAGCGTGCGCTTGCCATTGCGCTTGGTGGGTTGTGCCGCCTGGGCTGAGGCATTGGGAGTCGTTGTAGTGTTGTCAGCCATGATTCACATCTCATCGAACAGTGGGCGCCGCCGCGGCTGCGACGGGCACGGATTGAGGTTGGAAGCCACCACCGAGTGACTGCATCAGCAGAATGGCGGTGTCGACACGTTCGGCCTGCAGGCTGGCCAGCTGGCGGTCGGCTTGCAGCAACTGCTGCTCGACGCTGAGGGCGTCCAGATAGTTGCCGACACCCGCGCGATAGCGCTGCATGGCGATGTCATAGGAGCGGCGGGCGATGTCACTGGCGCGTTGCTGCTGCTCGATCTGTTGCTCCAGCGAGCGGAAGCGGGTCAGCTCGTCACCGATGTCACCCAGGGCATTGACCAGCGTCTGGTTGTACTGCGCCACGACCAGATCGTAGTCAGCATCACGGCTGGCCAGACTGGCACGCAGGCGGCCACCGTCGAAGACCGGCAGGGACAGCGCCGGGCCAATGCTGAAGAACTGACTGGCAGTGCCAAACAGCGCATCACCGAGCAGTGATTTGGTACCGACTGCCGCATTGAGGTTGAGATTGGGGTAGAAGGTGGTCTTGGTGGCGGCAATGTCCCTGGCGGCCGCCTCCACACGCCAGCGTGCGGCTACCAGATCAGGGCGACGACCCAGCAGTTCCGCAGGCAGGTTGTCGGGCACGGCTACCTGAGCTGGCGCAATCAGGGAGGGTTTGGGCAGGTCGTTACCGCGGTCGGGGCCTTTGCCCAGCAGCACGGCCAGACGAATCTGGGCACTACGGACATCCTGCTGGGTGGCCGTCAGGGCGGCTTCGGCAGCCGCTTCCAGGCTTTGGGTCTGCTGCAGCTGGAATTCGCTGTCGAGACCGGCATCCAGACGCTGTTTCGACAGTTTCAGCATGTCGCGGGTACGGGCCAGATCCTGCTCGGCGATGTCCTGCTCAGAATAGGCCTGCCCCAGCTGGTTGTAGGCGCGAGCCACATCGGCGGCCAGCGTCAGGCGGGCCGCCTGCTGATCCACTTCGCTGGCGCGGGCGCGGCCCAGAGCAGCTTCCCAGGCAGCGCGCTCACCGCCCCACAGGTCGAAACGGTAGCTGCCGTCCAGCGAGGCGCTGCGCAGGGTACCGAACAGCGCGCCCTGACCGGTCGGGTCGTCCACCCGTGCTGCACGGGAGCGGGTGATACCGGCATTAGCGTCCAGCGTGGGCTGGCGTGAGGCATCGGTGGCCGCCACCGCCGCACTGGCCTGACGGGCACGGGCATCGGCAATCTGCAGACTGGGGCTGGAGGTCAGGGCTTCGGCAATCAGGGCATCCAGCTGCTGGTCGCCGAGACTGTTCCACCAGTCACTGCCAGGCCAGCTGGCATCGCTAAGGGACTGGCCGTTGGCCAGGGTGTTACCGGCCTGCAGGCTGTTGGCATCGAGCAGCTTGCCGCTGGTGTGCAGGCCGTCGAAAGAGGCACAACCACTGAGCAGCAGGGCCAGTGACAGGGCGCTCAGAGAAAATCGTAAGGTCATGAATCAGTCCTCGCTCACCGTCGCTGACAGTGGGGTATGCACGGTCAGCATCTTGTTCAGCAGCACATGCAGGGTGTCGATCTCGCTGTGCTCCAGTGCCTGAGTCAGGTCGTTGAGGGCATCAGCGGCAATCTTGGGAATCTCTTCGGCGAACTGCCTGCCCTCGGGTGTCAGTGCCAGCAGAACCTGACGACGGTCAGTGGTGCTGCGGGAGCGGATCAGCAGTTCCTTGTTTTCCAGCCGGTCGAGCATGCGGGTCATGGCGCCACTGTCGATGGACAGGGTGCGGACCAGATCGGCCGTGTTCTGGATGTTGCCCCGGGCCATCAGCAGCAGCACCTTGAACTGGGCCGTGGTGATGTCGTAGGGCTGCAGGTGTTTTTCCAGGCAGCGGTCCTTGACCTGATTGAGCAGATGAATCAGGTGCCCAAAGGTCTGGTTGCTGCAGGCGAAATCATCGCGGTTGAAATATGTCATAGCAGTCTCTGCCTAGGCAGTGATTTGGCCTGCACTATAGGGGTGGAATATTGGTTTCGTAAGCAGTCAGTTCAGATATAACTGTTGCATATATCTGACCAATGGTTGCTTACCGCGGCCTGACTGGGCTGGCGTAAATTGCGCATAAAATGTGCAGATGAAGTCGGGTGGCAACAACAGAAATGACTGTTGCAGCATCAGCGCTGAAACAGCCGTTTTGGCTGATCCAATCTGCCAGTGAGGAAGTGAGGAAGTGAGGAAGTGAGGAAGTGAGGAAGTGAGGAAGTGAGGAAGTGAGGAAAATGGTGCCCGGCTGAATCGGGCACCGTTGTATCAGGCGGGTGGCTGGTAACGAATATCCTGCTGATCCACGGCGTCGTAGATCAGCGGCGGGATCGGACAGCCGCACAGCAGGGCAATGATGCGCAGTGCCTGAGCTTCCTGCTGGTTGACCCGGCCATCGAACTCGATGCACTGGCAGCAGGCCTGCAGCAGCTTTTGCTTGGCCAGTGGCAGCAGACGGCCACAGTGGCGGATGGCGCCCTGCAATTGTTCCAGACTGGCCCGGGCGGGGAGCGGCTGCGGTGGCAGGCGCATCAGCTGTAGTGCCTGGTTGTAGGCTGCCTGCTGATCATCGCTGTGCATGGCGGAGAAGTGGCAGAGTGTGGCCAGCAGGGTGTGAATGTCGTTGCGGGTCTGGCTGATCTGCCGGTGGCCGCTGCTGATGGTGCGGCGCTTGTCGAGCTGATCGACCTGATGCTGAACCATCAGCGTCAGCGCCCATTCAAACAGGCTGACTTTGCCATCGGCCATCACCAGCGTATGCACCTGCGTGAGCAAATGCTGGCGCAGATTGGGGGTACTGTCGCGCAGGGTCGGCAGGGCAATTTCTGCCAGTGCCAGCCGGTCGCTGTCGGCAAGCCGTACCAGTCCGGCATGCAGCTGCTGCAGATCGTTGCGGTCACTGAGAGGAATGGCCAGCTGGCCGATCAGGCGCTGGCTTTCCGTCTCGTCCGCAGGCAGCAGCATGGCCAGCAGCAACAGTGGTGCCTGCTGACTGGCATGGGCCGCCTGATAGAGGGGGGCGGGCAGACGTTGCAGCCAGGTGCGGGCGAAGTTGTGCTGCGCTTCGGTGGGAGCACCCATGGTGGTCATGGTATCGCTGGTCTTGCGCTGCTGTTCGGCGACCAGTGGCTGCGCCAGATCGCGGCTGGCCAGCATCGCTGCCGTGGCCGCGAGGGAGGCATGCAGCGAGGAGCCGGCCTGCGGACGGGCGCGGCTCTGCATCTGCTCGGTCATGCGTTCAAGCGGGTTGCGCTCCGGCAGATAGCCGCCTTTCCAGCCCGGTTCAAGGCGTTTGATGCGCTCATCCAGAGTGGGGTGGGAGGGAAACAGATCCAGCATGGAAAACAGGCTGCCAGCGCCAAACAGCATATGGCTGACTTCGGCGGCTCGGGGGTTGATCAGGTGGGAGCTCAGCTCATAGCCGCCAATCCGTTTGAGCGCATTGGCGATGCCTTCGGTATTGCGGGTGTACTGCACCGCCGAGGCATCGGCCAGATATTCGCGGGTACGGCTGATCGCAGCCCGAATGGCGCTGGCCAGCAGGCCACCGATAAAGCCCACCAGCAACAGCCCGAGGCCAAACAGGGCAAAGGGGACCGCATCCTTCTTGTTGCGATCCAGATTGTGGCGGGCACCGTTGCCAAACTGCAGCAGTATCCGCCCCAGCTGGGCCAGCATGGTGATGCCGAACACTACTCCCATCAGCCGGATATTGAGACGCATGTCGCCGTGGACGATGTGGCTGAACTCATGGGCGATCACCCCTTCCAGCTCATCGCGGCTGAGCTGTTCCAGTGTGCCGCGGGTCACGGCGATCACGGCATCATCCAGGTCATGGCCGGCGGCAAAGGCATTGATGCCATGTTCGTTGTCGAGTACGAAAACACCGGGCACGCTGCAGCCTGACGCCAGTGCCATTTCCTCGACCACATTGAGCAGACGACGCTCGTAGAAATCATCGGTATCTGCCCGTACCGCGCGTCCACCGAGGGATTCGGCGATGCGATAGCCACCTTCCGACAGGCTGGCGATACGATAGGCACTGCCGACCCCCACCACCAGAGCGACACCCATGAAGACTCTGGCGAATTGCTCCGGGGTGAAGTGGGTCAGCAGCAGGCCGGGGCTGCTCAGCAGGGCATCGATACCCTGATGGCGCTGCAGCTCCTCGAACAGTGCCAGCATCAGCACGGTCAGGGCGCTGAGAAAGATCACCGCCAGTACCATCAGCACCAGCAGCAGACGGGTTTTGCGACGGGCGGCTTCCTGCCAGTTAAAAAACAGCATCTATCTGGCCGCCGCTCAGAACGTGACCTTGGGTGCCTGTTGAATCTGGGCGCTGTCTTCAAACTGCAGCAAGGGGGCGTTGGAACGGTGGCCGAAGGTAGCGGCAAACAGCACGGGCGGGAAAGACTGGCGGTAGATGTTGTAATCGGTCACGACGTCGTTATAGAACTGCCGGGAACGGGCCACCTTGTTCTCGGTGCTGGTCAGTTCTTCGCTCAGCTGCATCATCGAGCTGTTGGCCTTGAGGTCGGGATAGTTTTCCATGGTCACCCGGAACTGACCGAGGGCACTGCTGAGTTTGCCTTCCAGCCCTGCCAGTGTACTGGCATCGCCCTCGCTGTGACTGTTGGCCAGACGGCCCAGAGCGGTGGCAGCGGCATCGCGCGCTTCAATCACCTGCTGCAGGGTGCCGCGTTCGTGCTGCATGTAGCCTTTGGCGGTTTCCACCAGATTAGGGATCAGGTCATAACGGCGTTTGAGTTGCACTTCGATCTGTGCAAAGGCGTTATCGACCTGGTTCTTCTTGGTGACCAGAGCGTTGTAGATGCTGACCACCCAGAAGACGATAACCACGATAATCGCCAGAGTGATAAGAGTGGAAATGCCCATGTGCAGTGTCCTTCTGTCAGTGGGAGGTACAGCCGTTGGTGCCGGTCACCCCGGCACCTGTCCGAGGCAGTGTAGGTCATGTTGCTGCCGGTGACACTAGCAGGCCGTGGAAAATCTGTCAGTGTCGCCGAATAGGGCGTGAAAAGCAGGCTTAACGTGTTCATTCACCTATTACACGCTGCTTTTAGCGGTTGTCCTGTGCGCTGGAGTGCCAGCCCCGATAAGGCTTTTCAGGGTCTGTGGCCATCCCGCACAATAGGCGGCCAGGCGAAGCAGTGTGGCCAGCATCGTCACTGTGCTGCCGGGGGCGTATTGAACCGCTCTGCCATCTGCGCCAGCCATGCTTGTTTATCTTTGATTGATATGAGGTTTTTATGAACGACCAGCAACGTACCGAACTGGAAGCCGCTGCCTTTCGCCGCCTGCTGCAGCATCTGGATGAACACAAGGAAGTGCAGAATATCGAGCTGATGCTGGTAGCGGATTTCTGCCGCAACTGCCTGAGCAAGTGGCTGGGTGAGGAGGCCGGCAAGCGTGACCTCAGCCTCAGCGATGACGATGCCCGTGAGTGGGTATACGGTATGCCCTACAGCCGCTGGAAGAGCGAGTTCCAACAGCCTGCCACCGCTGAACAGCTGGCAGCATTCGAGGCCAAACAGCAGGCTAAGCAGGGCAAGTAACCGGCACTGTAATTGATTATGGAAGTGATCACTTCCATAATCGGCGGCCAACACATTCATGAGCTATGCCGCCGCATTATGAACCGACAACGTGGACGCCCCCGTCAGTTTGATCTTGAGCAGGCGCTGGACAGCGCCATCACGGTATTTCGCCAGCAGGGCTACCACGCCGCCTCCATCAGTGAGCTGAGCGCGGCCATGGGGCTGACGGCGGGTAGCCTCTACAAGGCATTCAAAGACAAACGCCAGCTGTTTCTGGCCGCCTTCGAGCGTTATACCCTGCTGCGCCGGGCGGCACTGAACAGTCACCTGCAGGATGCCAGCAGTGGCTTTGAAGCGGTGCGGCGTGTGCTGCAGTTCTATGTGCACTCCAGTGGCGGTGATGAAGGGCAGCAGGGCTGTCTGGTGGTAGGCAGTATGGTGGCACTGTCGACCCTGGATACGGATCTGGCTGATCATGTCAGGCGTAGCGCCGCCGGTCTGCGTGGCCAGTTGCAGCAGCAGATCCTGCGTGGTCAGCAGGATGGCTCGATTGCCCCTGACGTCAATGCGGAAGTCAGTGCTGAACTGTTGTACTGCCTGCTGCAAGGCATGCGCGTTGCGGGTAAATGTCAGGCGCTGGATGAGGCCGTCATCCCAACTGCGCTGAAGTTACTGACCTAAATGAAGTTACTGACGTAAAATTTTTTACCAATTTAGGGAATGATTAATTCCTAAATGTTTTAACTATCTGTCGATCACTCGCATTCAGGATGTACAGATTCAACGTTGAAGAGGAAACACAGCATGAACATCGCCTTTATCGGTCTGGGTAGCATGGGCAAGCCCATGGCCAGTAACCTGCTGGCCGCCGGGCAGTCGCTGCAGGTATGGAATCGCAATCCGCTGCCCGCAGAAGCACTGGCCACTCTGGGCGCCAGGGTGTGCACGACTCCGCGTCAGGCGGCGGCAGGGGCGGATGTTGTCATCACCATGCTGGCCGATGACAACGCCACTCGCGCTGTGCTGTTTGACGCTGGGGTGCTGGAGGCGATGACGCCCGGCAGTGTGCACGTCAACATGGCCACCATTTCGGTGGCATTGGCGGATGAGCTGGCTGGTGTGCATCAGGCGCGCGGCCTCGGTTATGTGGCGGCGCCGGTACTGGGGCGGGTGGATGTGGCCGCCGCAGGCAAGCTCAATATTCTGGCAGCGGGTGCCGCCGAGCGGGTGGCCCGCATCCAGCCGCTGCTGGATATCATGGGGCAGAAAACCTGGTACTACGGTGAGCAGCCCTCGCAGGCCAATGCGGTCAAACTGGCGGTGAACTTCTGCATCGGCAGTGCCATCGAGACCATGGCCGAGGGGGCGGCGCTCAGTCGTGCGCACGGCGTGGCGGCGGCCGACTTTATCGAGCTGATCACTACCACGCTGTTTGCTGCCCCTGCCTACGTGGGTTACGGCAAGCTGATCGCTGAGGAGAAGTATGAGTTTTCCGGCTTCAAGCTGGCCCTTGGCCTGAAGGATATCCGTCTGGCGCTGGCCGCCGGTGAAAGCAAGAATGTGCCACTGCCTTTTGCCAGCAGCATGCGTGACAGCCTGCTGGAAGCGGTCGCTCATGGCGATGGTGACAAGGAATGGGCGGCGATGGCCAAGGTGGCGGCCCGCCGCGCCGGGCTGGAATAGGCTTGTCTGCGAGCGTCAACCGGTTCAGGGGGCGGGTTGGGCCGCCATGGTCTGATTGCGGCCCGCATGTTTGGCGGCATACAGGGCCAGATCGACCTGTTTCAGCAGCGGCACCACCGCCGTTGCGGTTTCCGGGAACTGCGCCAGCCCCAGTGACAGGGTAACCGGCGGGCCTGCCGGGCTGTTCTGCCCGGCGACCTGCAGGCGCAACCGCTCGGCGACTGCCAGCGCCTGCTCGGCGCTGACATCCGGCAGCAGCATCATGAACTCCTCTCCGCCGCAGCGGCAACAGAGGTCTTCTGCCCGCGAATGCTGACGCAGCTGGTCGGCGATATAACACAGCACCAGATCACCCACATCATGGCCAAAGGCATCGTTAACCCGCTTGAAGTGGTCGATATCGAGCATGATCAGGGTGAAGCGTTGCTGGTTCTGACTCCACTGCGCCAGTACC
Source organism: Pokkaliibacter sp. MBI-7 (assembly GCF_029846635.1). Classification (NCBI taxonomy): domain Bacteria; kingdom Pseudomonadati; phylum Pseudomonadota; class Gammaproteobacteria; order Oceanospirillales; family Balneatrichaceae; genus Pokkaliibacter; species Pokkaliibacter sp. MBI-7. Next base: position 2,783,815 of record NZ_JARVTG010000001.1, read on the forward strand.
TGCTCCAGTCCGCGACGATTGACCAGCCCGGTCAGCGGGTCGGTCAGGCTTTCCTGGCTGAGACGGTCAATCTTGTGCTGCATCATGCTCAGGCCGGTCTGCATGGCGTGCTTCAACTGCCCGGCCTCGGCATACCAGTCCCTGACTTTATTGGTATGGTGCAGCGCCTGCTGATCATCCAGATGGCGAGCCACCTTTGCCAGCTGATGCAGAGGCCGGGTAATCAGACGGGTCAGCCAGCTGATCAGCAGCAGAGTGACCAGCAGCGGCGGCAGGGCGTTGCGCACGGTGATAAACATCAGGTGATTCAGCTCGCTGGTGACGGCAGCCATCGGTCGCTGAGCGACAATGCCCCAGCGGGTAGCCGGGACTCTGGCAAAGCCTGCCAGCATGCTGGTGCCCTGCGTATTGGTGACCTGCTGACTGCCTGCCTGTCCCTGCATCAGCTCAGAGACTACCGGGTTGCTTTCCACGTACTCACCGACGCGCTGACTCTGGCTGTGATAGATCAACCGGCCCTGCTCATCTACGACATAGAGGTTGGAGCCGTCTTTGTAGGGATGTTCACCGAGCAGGGTATCCAGCGCATTGTGCTCCTGCAGATAAATGGTGCCGGCTACATAGCCCTGATACTGGCCATCGGCGGTGATGATGGGCTGGGCAATAAAGATGATCAGACGGCCGCTGGGGGCGGTGAACGGCTCACTGATATACAGCGTCCGCTGTTTGAGGGCCGCCAGTGATTCCGCTGACGCTACATGCTGGCCCGCGGGATAGACTCTCTGTGGTGAGTAGGCAAGGATTTCGCCGTCGGCAGCAACAATGATGGCGGAGTTGAAGCGGTTGCTGTCGAGACGGATACGATCCACCACATCCTGCAACTGGCCGGCATTATGCAGCTGCCCTGACAGGCGATGGGCGCTGTAGGACAGGCGGTCAATCGCCGCAGTCATAAACAGGTTGGTGCTTTCTGCCAGTTTCGAGGCGTAAACCCGGTTGGCTTCCAGCGTGGTCTGGATCAGCAGCTGGCGCTGTACCGTGTAGCTGGCATAGAGGCTGATCGCCAGAGTCAGCAGCACCGTCAGCAGACAGAGTGACAGAATCAGGGTGCGCAGGTTCAGGCGACGGTAGGGCCCACGACCGGGCGGGGTGGAGTTGACCGTGCTCATAACACCTTGTCGGCAGCAGCGGGAGAGAAATCCTCCGGGCATACCGCCCGGAGGTGTGCAGGTAACGCTTATTCTGCCAGCATTTTCCAGCGCAGGGTCTCACCGGCACGCAGTGGCACGATCACATCATGGCCGAAGGCCATTTCTGCCGGTACCTGCCAGTTTTCCCTGACCAGGGTAATGGTGTCGGTATTGCGTGGCAGGGCATAGAAGTCCGGGCCGAAATGGCTGGCAAAGGCTTCCAGCTTGTCCAGTGCGCCCAGGTCTTCAAAGATTTCAGCATACAGCTCAATGGCTGCATAGGCAGTGAAGCAGCCCGCGCAACCACAGGCCGATTCCTTGGCGCCCCTGGCATGTGGCGCAGAGTCGGTGCCGAGGAAGAATTTGGCACTGCCGCTGATCGCGGCGGCCTGCAGCGCCTGCTGATGCACATTGCGCTTGAGGATGGGCAGGCAGAACAGATGCGGACGAATGCCACCGACCAGCATATGGTTACGGTTGTAGGCCAGATGCTGCACGGTAATGGTGGCGCCGACATTGGCTCCCTGACTGTTGACGAAGGCGACCGCATCGGCGGTGGTGATATGCTCGACCACCAGCTTCAGTGACGGGTGGCGGCTGACCAGTGGCACCAGAATATCGTCGAGGAACTGCTTTTCACGGTCGAAAATATCGACGTGGTTGTGAGTCACTTCACCGTGTACCAGCAGCGGCATACCGCATTCGGCCAGGGCGGCACAGATGTCATCAAGCTTGCCGAGGTCGGTCACACCGGAGTCGGAGTTGGTCGTGGCACCTGCAGGATAGAGCTTGACCGCGGCGACCTTGCCGGTGGCTTTGGCGGCGCGGATCATCTCGGCGGTGGTGTTGTCAGTGAGGTATAGCACCATCAGTGGTTCAAAGCGGGAACCTGCCGGTACCTGCGCCATGATGCGTTCACGATAGGCCAGCGCCTGCTCTGCGTTCATCACCGGGGGGCGGAGGTTGGGCATGATGATGGCACGGCCCATCTGCCGGGCGGTGGCGGGCACCGTATGCGGCAGTACGTCGAGATCACGCAGGTGCAGGTGCCAGTCGTCGGGGCGGGTAAGGGTTAAACGCTCAGTCATGCCGGGGTCCACGCAGTCAGATCAGGGATAAGAAAGGGTGGCCCATTATAGACAAATGCAGGGGGCTGCGCAGTGATGGATCAGGCTTATGTGTGTGGTGCGGGGTATTGACGGGTGTCAGCGCGGGAAGAGTGCGGGCTGCCACTGGCAGCCCGTTCACGGCGCTGGGAGCGGTGCTTAGCCGCCGATCACCTGCACGCCCTGAGGAGTACCCATCAGAATGACGTTGGCACCACGGTGGGCAAACAGGCCGTTGGTGACCACGCCGGTGAGCATGTTGATCTGCTGCTCCAGCGCTTTTGGATCAACAATTTTGAGGTTGAAGACGTCCAGAATGACGTTGCCGTTGTCGGTGACCACGCCTTCGCGATACTCGGGATCCCCTCCCAGCTTGACCAGCTCACGGGCCACGTAGGAGCGTGCCATGGGGATCACTTCCACCGGCAGCGGGAAGTTGCCGAGCACTTCGACCTGCTTGGTCTGATCAACGATGCAGATAAATTCCTTGCTGACCGCCGCCACAATTTTCTCGCGGGTCAGGGCCGCGCCACCGCCTTTAATCAGGTTCATGTGCGGGTCGAACTCATCGGCACCGTCGATGTAGAACGGCAGGTTGCTGACGCTGTTGAGGTCATACACGGGAATGCCGTGGGCCTTCAGGCGGTCGGCCGAGGCCTGTGAGCTGGCCACGGCACCGTCGAAACGGGTCTTGTGGGCCGCCAGGGCATCAATGAACAGATTGGCGGTAGAGCCGGTGCCGATACCGAGAATGGTGTCTTCTTCCAGGTGCGGCAGGATGCGGTCGAGGGCGGCCTGGGCGACAGCCTTTTTCATCTCGTCTTGGGTCATGGGTGCAGTCTTTCTGGCGGTGGGAAAGGCGCTAATTATAGGCAGTTTCTGCCGTGGCGGCGAGGTTGTGGCAGTGCAGCGGGGTGGTTTTGCCGGTTGCCCGGCGACAGTGCGTTGCGTGATTCACCTGGTCCGGTTTCAGGGTATCGTCGCGCGCTGGCATCTGGTTAAATGATGGGCCCTCCGGCCTGGCGCGGTCGCGGGGACGTCAGGCGGCGCGGTTGCTGGCCTGGCGGCTAGACAACCCAAGGAAATGATCCTCATCATGCCACATCAATACATCAAGAAAATCCTGACCTCGCGGGTCTATGAAGCCGCGGTGGAAACGCCCCTCGATGAAGCTCCCAATCTCAGCGGCAAGCTGAAGAACCGTGTGCTGCTCAAGCGTGAAGACCTGCAGCCGGTGTTCTCCTTCAAGATTCGTGGTGCCTACAACAAGCTGGCCAACCTGACTGACGACGAGCGCGCCCGTGGCGTGATCTGCGCTTCGGCCGGGAACCACGCGCAGGGGCTGGCGATGGCTGCCAGCCTGATGGGCGTCAAGGCCACCATCGTCATGCCCAAGCCGACGCCGGATATCAAGGTTAATGCGGTCAAGGCCCGTGGCGGCAAGGCGGTACTGCACGGCGACACCTTCGACGAGGCCCTGGCCTATGCCCTCCGGCAGGTCGAGGAAAAGGGCTATGTGTTTATTCACCCTTATGATGATCCCTACACCATTGCAGGTCAGGGAACCATCGGGATGGAGATTCTGCGCCAGGAATCCGGCCCGATTAACGCGATTTTTATCCCCGTCGGCGGAGGTGGCCTGGCGGCGGGGATTGCGGTCTACATTAAATACCTGCGTCCGGAGATCCGTATTATTGCGGTGGAATCGGAAGAGTCCGCCTGTCTCAAGGCGGCGATGGAGGCAGGTGAGCGGGTAGTCCTGCCGCAGGTGGGTATTTTTGCCGACGGCATTGCCGTGGCACAGATTGGCGAGCACACCTTCGAGCTGTGCCGTCAGTATGTGGACGAGTTCATCACTGTCAGCACCGATGAAATCTGTGCGGCGATCAAGGATATCTTTGATGACACCCGTTCCATCACTGAGCCTGCCGGTGCGACAGCGCTGGCCGGTCTGAAGAAGTATGTGGCGCGCGAAGGGATCGAGGGTGAAACCCTGATTGCCATCGACTCCGGTGCCAACATGAACTTCTCCCGTCTGCGCTATGTGGCTGAACGGACTGATCTGGGTGAGAAGAGCGAGGCACTGCTGGCGGTCAAACTGCCAGAGCGTCCCGGCAGCTTCCGCCAGTTCTGCATGACGCTGGGCAAGCGCAATGTCACCGAGTTCAACTACCGCTATGCCGATGCCAGTACCGCCCATGTTTTTGCCGGTATCAGCATCGGCAAGAACGGTCAGGGCAAGGATGAGCTGCTGCGCGACCTGCAGGACAACGGCTTTGAAGTGGTCGATCTCAGTGATGATGAAATGGCCAAGCTGCATATTCGCTATATGATCGGCGGTCAGGCGCGGGAGATCACCAATGAGGTGCTGTACCGTTTCGAGTTCCCCGAGCGGCCCGGAGCCTTGTTGCGCTTCCTCAACAAGTTCGGTCAGCGCTACAACGTGTCGATGTTCCACTACCGTAATCATGGCGCGGCCGATGGCCGGGTACTGGTGGGGATGCAGGTGGAGCCTGGCGAGCGTGAAGCCCTGCTGAAGTCGATGGATGAGCTGGGCTATCCCTACTGGGAAGTCACCGACAATCTGGCCTATAAGCTGTTCCTGCGTTAAGCCGCAGGTATCAGGTTCTCATCGAACAACAACTATGGCGCCCACGGGCGCCATTTTTTATCGCTGTCTTGCGGACGGATAATGCGCTCAGGCCAGCAGTGGGAACCTGTCAGCGATATCTGAGCCGGTGAAGTGGGCGACCCAGCCTTCAGTATTGTTGAACAGACGGATAGCGGTGAAGGTGGGCGCGCTGCCCATATCGAACCAGTGCGGGGTGTTCTCCGGCACACTGATCAGGTCATCCTTGCAGCACAGCACCTGATAAATCCTGTCGCCGATATGCAGGCAGAACAGCCCCTGACCGGCTACAAAGAAGCGGACTTCATCTTCGCTGTGGCGATGCTCACTAAGAAACTTCTGGCGGAATTCATCTTTCTGCGGGTGGTCGGGTTTCATGCTGACCACATCCACGGTGATATAGCCGTGCTCATCTTTCAGACGCTGAATGTCGCTGGCATAGGTCGCCAGAATGTCATCGTTGCTCATCTCAGTTGTGATGGGGGTGCTGGCATTCCAGCGCTCGAAGCGGACACCGGCTGCCTGCAGCAGTGCGGCGATCACGGCACCGTCCTCGGTGTGCTGCAGCGGCTGGCCGGGCTGGTTGTCAGCGAAGATAGTCAAAGCGCTCATCAGGGTTCCTCAGGTTGGCGGGTGGTTGCGCCTGCGTGGCAGGCACACCGCCGCTTAGTTATTCACAGTCCCCGCACCATACCCGCCGCAGGGGTTATCCACAACCCGTGCTGCCGGAGCGGGCGGTTACTTGCAGGGGACCTGGCTAAAGTCAGTCGCGACCGGATGGCGGCCACTGGCTGGCTGACCATCACGGCGCAGCTCACAGGTCTTCATTCCGGCGGCTTTCGCCGCATCCAGTTCCTCGGCAATGTCCGACAGGAACAGGATGCACGGCGCAGGCAGATCAATCTCCGCCTGAATCCGCTGATAGGCGACACGTTCACGTTTGGCGCCGGTGGTGGTGTCGAAGTAGCCGCTGAACAGCGGGTTCAGGTCGCCGAAGTCACTGAAGCCAAACAGCAGCTTCTGCGCCGGTACCGAACCTGAACTGAACACATACAGCTCGATCCCGGCTTGGTGCCAGCGCTGCAGATAGTCATGGGCATCGGTGTACAGGTGGCCGGTGAAGTCGCCGTTACGATAGCCCACGTCCCAGATCATGCCCTGCAGGGTTTTCAGTGGTGTGACCTTACGGTCGTCCTCGATCCAGCGCAGCAGCACGCCGATCAGCGTCTCGGTATCGGCTTCGACCCAACCAATCTCGCCTGCCACCAGCATCAGCTGATGTTTGACCTGCGGGTCGTCAGCATGCTCGCGGACGAAGGCGGGCAGGTGCTCGGCGGCGTAGGGAAACAGCACATTCTTGACGAAACTGATATCGCTGGTAGTGCCTTCAATATCGGTCAGCACCGCTGCGATGCCGATGTCTTCCAGCTCCAGAGGATCCTGGTGGGGGGTATCAGACTGACTCATCCTCGTCCTCCGAGACGACGCATTTCCATTTCACAGGCAAACAGGAATTCCAGCCCTTCCAGATGGCGGCGGGCTTCATCTATGGTCTGGCCCCAGGCATAGAGACCATGGCCGCGTACCAGCAGCCCCCACTGCAGAGGCCGGGCGCGCCAGCGCTGCTCAATCTGTTCGGCCAGTACCTGCATGTCCTGCGTATTGTCAAAGATTGGCAGGCAGACAGTCGCTTCATGGGTCAGGTTGCCCTGCAGGCTCTTCTGCATCTCGAAGCCTTCCAGCGGCAGATGATCACCGGGCGTCAGCCGTGACAGGACGGTGGAGGCGACTGAATGGGTGTGCAATACCGCGCCGATCTGCGGGCTGAGGCGATACAGTGCGGTGTGCACCAGGGTTTCGGCAGAGGGCTTGCCGGGCGTGATGGCTTCTCCGGCGAGGTTAACCTGCAGGAAATCCTCATCGGTCAGATAGCCCTTGTGGCGGCCGGAAGCCGTCACCAGCGCCCGGTCATCGCCAAGGCGCATGGAAAAGTTGCCACCGGTGGCGGGACACCAACCGCGCTGGTCAATCCAGCGACCGGCGTCGATCAGGGCCTGGCTGGCAAATGACAGAGTCATAGGCGGATCCTTGTTAAGGAATGGAGTGGACTGCCGACAGTATGGAGAGCAGCAATCCAGCGCAAAGTGCCATTCTATGTCAGCGATGGCAGTGAGTGAATGTATATGGCCTGCTGACGATGGCTTCCAGTTATCCCGGGAAAATGTACAAATGCCGCCAACAGGCGGGTTTTACTGCGTAATAGGGTGAGTTTTTGCCGGTATTGCCGCTGCCCTGAAGGTGGCCGATGGCTATACTGAAACAGGTGGATCGCAGGGGCCGGGCATGACCGTGCCACAGTTTGGGAAGAACGGGTGTGGGAAAAGCGATGTTGAACATGCCGCTGATGGCATTGCTGTTGTGCTGTTTAAGTCTGGGCTGGACATCGGCGGCACGTGCGGAGTCACTGCGGATTGCCACCGAGGGCGCCTACCCCCCGTTCAACTATATTGACGAGCAGGGCAATCTGGTCGGCTTCGATGTCGATATCGGCAAGGCACTGTGCAACAGCATGAAGGTCCACTGTGACTTTGTGGCCGTCGAGTGGGGCAAACTGCTGGATGGCCTCGAAGCCGGTTTCTATGACGTGGTGGTGGCCAGCATGGCCGACACACCCGAGCGCCGTAATCAGGCACTGTTTACCGATACCTACTACCGCTCTCACTCTTCCTTTGTGGGTGACCCCAGCCGCTTTGCCGATCTGTCGCCGGTGTCCCTCAGCAAGATGAGGCTGGCTGCCGAGTCGGGGACCATCCAGGCGGCCTATCTGCATTCGGAGTACCCCGACAGCACGGTACTGACGCCCCCCACCCAGCCCGATGTGTTTACGGCACTGGCCAAGGGGGAGGCCGATCTGGTGCTGGCGGATTCCATCAGCATCCTGATGTTTCTCAAAAGTCCGGCGGGGCAGCAGTATGATTTCATCAACTACCCACTGGATACCAGCAAGCTCAACTCCACCGCCCACATTGCTGTCGGTAAACAGCATCCCGAGCTGGTTCAGCGCATCAATCAGGCGATCAACAACATTCGTCTGAACGGTGACTATGACCGTATCAACCGCAAGTATTTTCCTTTCAGCGTGTTCTAGATGCCGAACACCAGAGAACAGGCGGCTGCGCCTCCTCACCCCCAGCCGCCGCTGAGCACCCTGGCGCGGCTGCGGCACTGGCGACCCCGGCTGATGGCGGTTTCGTTGTGGCTGATGGCGCTGGTGGTCCTGTGTCTGGGATCGACGGCCTGGCTTGCCATTCCCCTGCTGGGCGATATTGCCCACAAGTCGGTGCAGACCCGCGATGTGCATATCCCCACCATCGTTGAAACCCAGCGCAATGCCATCAAGCTGGAGGACCTCGGCCGCTACGTCAGTAATGTGTTCTGGTCACGGGATGCGCGCACCGAGCGCGATAACCGGCTGGAAGCCCAGGTACTGGTGCAGGGCATTCAGCTGGATAAGGATGAGGAGCTGAGCCGCGGCACCGCCACCATTCTTGACGGCATCCAGCAGCTGATCCGTATCCGTACGGAGCAGCGTGGTCTGGAAGACAGCATTCGCAGCCATGCCGAAGCGCTGCACGACTACTGGATACAGGTATCACGCCAGCTGGCGGCGCCCTTACCCGTGCTGGATAAAGTCCTGCAGCAGTTACCCTTGCAGGCTATCCACCTGACCGCTCTTGATCCGCATACTCAGGATCTGTTGCAGGAGGTGCGTCAGACAGAAGTGACGCTGGCCAGTCAGAGCCTGGACGAGGTCAGCCGCTCGGCGCTGCGGCGTCAGCTGCAGACTCTGGAAACCTTGCTGAGCCGCGAGATGCTGCTGGACAGTCAGGCCCGTGATGTCTTTGCCGACGTGCTGGATATGCAGCGCGGCCTGTCTAATCACCTCACGACTGATGCGGCATTCAGGGCCAAACAGGTGGCCGAGGACGTACGGGCCGATGCTCTGTTGTTGCAACGCTACAGCCTGCTGCTGTTTGCGGTGCTGCTGGCGGGGACGGTCGTGGCATTCTTTACCCTGCACCGGCTGGTGCTGCGACCGATTCAAATGGCTCTCGGTGGTCTGCGTTCGGTGCAGCATCATCATGCGGCGATCCGCCTGCCGCGGGTGCGTTTCCATGAGCTGGATACCATCTGCCGGGCAGTGGAGGAGTACGGCGACCTGACCAACCGGCTGCGTACGGCCAACACCGAACTGCGCACCCTGTCACAGAGTGATGGCCTGACCGGGCTGGCCAACCGGCGCAGCTTTGATGCGCAGCTGAAGGCCGAGTTCAATCGTGCCCATCGTCACGGGCACGGGCTGGCGCTGGTGATGATCGATGTGGATCACTTCAAACAGCTTAATGATCAGCAGGGCCATCTGACCGGTGATGACTGTCTGCGTGCGCTGGCAGAGGTGTTGCTGCACTATACCCAGCGTACCGGCGAACTGGCGGCACGTTATGGTGGGGAAGAGTTTGCCCTGATCCTGCCGCAGCTGGCGCATCAGGAGGTGATCACGCTGGCAGAAGAGATTCGTGGCGAGATTGAACAGCTGGCCTCGGTACGCAATGAGCAGGGCCAGACGGTGCATTTCACCGTCAGTGCCGGCATTGTCCATTCTCCCCGTGGCCGTGATATTGCCAGTGTCGAACAGCTTATCAGCCGCGCTGACAAGGCCTTATATCAGGCCAAGCGCAATGGCCGCAACCGGGTGGAAATCTACAGCATCGGCATGGGCTCGGACTCCCAGACACTGGGGCAGGTGTAATGCTTGCACTGGTCGCTGCCGCTGCGATAGCGTGGCCCTCACCTTAATGGCAGCAACCTCATTTCAGGAGACTTCCATGCATCCGATCATGCTGATCACCGGTGCCAGTCGCGGTATCGGCGCGGCGACAGCCCGTCTGGCGGCCCGTCACGGCTATGCCGTCTGTATCAACTATCTCAACAATCATGTGGCCGCCGAGACGGTGCGGGCTGACATTGAACGCGAAGGTGGCGATGCCATGGTCGTGCAGGCGGATGTCAGTCAGGAGGCCGATGTGCTGCGTCTGTTTGCGGCTATCGACCGCTGGGGGCAGCTGGCCTGTGTGGTCAACAATGCCGGTATTCTGGAGACCCAGATGCGGCTGGAAGACATGAGTGTCGAGCGTTTGCAGCGGGTGATGGCGGCCAACGTCACCAGTACCTTTCTGTGCTGCCGCGAGGCCGTTAAACGTCTGTCGACCCGGCGCGGTGGTCCCGGCGGCAGTATCGTCAATATCTCCTCCGGCGCGGCCCGTTCCGGCTCGCCTAACGAATACATCGACTATGCCGCTTCCAAGGGGGCAGTGGATTCTCTGACCCTCGGGCTGGCCAAAGAAGTGGCTGCCGAGGGGATTCGCGTCAATGGTGTCCGTCCCGGTTTTATCTATACCGATATTCATACGGCAGGTGGTGAGCCCGGGCGGGTAGACCGGCTGGCGCCGCAGATTCCGCTGCAGCGTGGCGGATATCCCGAGGAAGTAGCAGAAGCAATTCTGTGGCTGGCGTCGGACAAGGCATCCTATACGACAGGCAGCTTTATTGATGTGCTGGGCGGACGCTGAGAGGGGGCTGGCAAAACAGACAGGCAAAAAAATGCCCTGCTCAGACAGGAAGAGCAGGGCGGTTAATAATATGTCCCGCGAACGATTGACGAGACATACTTGCTTATGAAAAAGGTCTCCCTCCACGGTAGCGAGGGAGGAGGTCGGAAACCGGAGAAGTCCCGACCAGAAAGCGTTCAGATTCCGGGCTTAGTGATTGCCCAGTACCCGTGGGTTAACCATGTTCTCCGGACGCAGGATGTCGGCCAGCAGGGCTTCATCCAGCAGTCCTTCCTCGCGTACCAGTTCCAGTACACCGCGGCCGCTGATCAGGGCTTCCTTGGCGATACGGGTCGAATTGTCATAGCCGATGTAGGGGTTCAGCGCGGTGATCAGACCGATGGAGCCATCCACCAGCGCCTTGCAATGCTCGCGGTTGGCGGTGATGCCATCGATGCAGCGCTCACGCAGCATGTCCATGGCGCGCTTCAGCATGCGCATGGATTCCATGATCTTGTAGGCAATCAAGGGTTCCATCACGTTCAGCTGCAGCTGGCCGGCTTCGGCCGCCATGGTGATGGCCAGATCGTTGCCGATAATCTGATAGGCCACCTGATTGACCGCTTCAGGGATAACCGGGTTGACCTTGCCGGGCATAATCGACGAGCCGGGTTGCTGTGGCGGCAGATTGATTTCATTCAGACCGGTCCGCGGTCCGCTGGACAGCAGGCGCAGGTCATTACAGATCTTCGACAGTTTGACTGCCAGACGCTTGGTCATACCGGAAAACAATACGAAGGCACCCATGTCGGAGGTGGCTTCGATCAGGTCATTGGCCAGACGCATGGAGTGGCCACAAACGTTGGACAGGTGTGCGACCGCCAGCGGTGCATAACGCGGATCGGCGTTGATGCCGGTACCGATGGCGGTGCCACCCAGGTTCACTTCTCGCAGCAGGTCGTAGAGGTTGGCGATGCGGTCAATATCTTCACCCAGAGTGATGGAGAACGCACGGAACTCCTGGCCCAGGGTCATGGGTACCGCGTCCTGTAACTGGGTGCGGCCCATCTTGATCACATCAGCAAACTCTTCGCCTTTGCGGGCGAACGATTCTTTTAATAGCGCCAGACTGTCGACCAGCTCGGCGTGACTCAGTTGCAGACCCACGCGGATCGCCGTCGGGTAGGCGTCGTTGGTGGACTGTGACATGTTGACATCATTGTTAGGGTGCAAGTGTTTATATGCACCTTTGGCATGACCCAGGTATTCCAGCGCCACGTTGGCGATGACTTCATTGGCATTCATGTTGGTAGAAGTACCCGCGCCACCCTGGATCATGTCGACCACGAACTGATCGTGGAATTCACCGTTGATGATGCGGTCGCAGGCGTGAGCAATGGCTTCGGCTTTGACCTGTTCCAGCATGCCCAGTTCGGCGTTGGCCGCGGCAGCGGCTTTCTTCACCATCGCCAGACCGAGGATCAGTTTGGGGAAGTGGGCCAGCGGCACGCCCGTCAGTTTGAAGTTCTCCAGAGCGCGCTGGGTTTGCACACCGTAGTAAGCCTCGGCCGGTACCGCGAGGGTGCCGAGCAGGTCTTTTTCGATACGGTGGGGAAGCGCCTGAATGTCGTCCTGAACTGAAGGGCTGGGGATCATGATGTTTCGCAATCTCTCGGGTGATGTGCAGTGTGGTGGCTGCGATGGCGGCTATTGTCGGGGTTGGCGTTGAGGTTGACCAATGCTAATGTGCACTGCCGTATGCAATATCGGCATACGCTAATGTAGAGTGTTTTTTCGACAGATGGATGAGGGCCATAAGGACCGCATCAGGGGGCAGGATGGATCTGGAATCGAAATGGCTGGAAGACTTTCTGGCGCTGGCGGCAACCCGTAGCTTCTCACAGGCAGCGGAGCGGCGTTTTGTCACCCAGCCTGCGTTCAGTCGCAGGATTCGTGCACTGGAGCAGGCGGTAGGGGTGACGCTGGTAGATCGCTCCTCCACACCTATTGATCTGACGCCAGAAGGCCAGTTGTTTCTGGTCACCGCGCGTTCGGTGATGGGTCAGCTGCGCGACAGTATCCGTCGTCTGCGTGGCCTGCAGCCCGGGGAAGGACAGGTGCTGGAAGTGGCCGCCGCGCATTCGCTGGCGTTTACCTTCTTTCCCGACTGGATCAGTACCCTTAGTGATGTGATGCAGGAGCTGTCAGTGCGGCTGGTGGCGATGAACGTGGAAGACGCCATTCATGCCCTGCGCGAAGGGGAATGCGACGTGATGCTGGTGTACTACGACTCCTATGCCACCCTGCAACTGGATGCCACCACCTTTCCGTCCCTGCGTCTGGCTGACACCCTGATGCTGCCGGTATGCGCGCCGAATGCGGACGGCAGCCCCAAATACGTGCTGGACCAGCCCGGTGAAGGCTCCATCCCGCTGCTGGCTTACACCCATGGCGCCTTTCTTGGTCGTACTGTGCGTCTGCTGATGAAGAATCACCCGCTGAATCTGCGCCTGCGCACGGTATATGAAACCGCTATGGCAGAAGGGCTTAAAGGCATGGCACTGCAGGGGCTGGGCGTCGCCTGGATGCCCAAGCTCTGTATCGAGCGTGAGCTGGAAGAGGGCAGTCTGGTGCCCTGTGGCGGAGAGCAGTGGCAGGCACCACTGGAGATTCGCCTGTATCGCTGTAACCTGCTAGACAAGCCCAGCGTGGCGCAGCTCTGGCGCCGGCTGGAGGATCGCAGCCGGGCGGAAATGACCGGCGGGTAGCCGGTGCCACCCTGTCAGCGCCGCTGCTCAGCAGCATGGCGTCGGGTCTGCGCGGTGAGCGGTGAAGCGTCACCGCTGCCAGAGCGTGTTGATGTTCTCAGGGGTTACTCCCCGGCCAGAGTCGATACATAGTCACGGGTACGCGGATGTCTGGGCTGGGTAAACACCTGCCGTGCCTCGCCGGATTCGACGATGCTGCCGTGTTCCAGAAACACCACCTGATGGGCGGTGCTGGCGGCCAGCTTCAGGTCATGGGTGGCCATCAGCATGGTGGTGCCTTCCTTTGCCAGCTGCTTCAGCACCTCTACCACTTCCACCGCCAGTTCCGGGTCCAGTGCTGAGGTCGGCTCATCACAGAGCAGTACCCTGGGTGACGGCGCCAGCGCCCGGGCAATGGCCACACGTTGCTGCTGCCCGCCGGACAGGGTTGCTGGCCAGAAGTCGGCCTTGTGTGCCATGCCGACCTTGGTCAGTAGCTCCATCGCCCGTGCCTGAGCACGCGGCTTGTCCCATTTCAGTACGGTAATCAGCCCTTCCATGACGTTGTCGATGACGGTCAGATGCGGGAACAGCTGGAAGTTCTGAAACACCATGCCGGTCAGACGACGCAGCCGTTGTGCTGCCTGACGCTGGTGTTTGGGGTCGGTACCGAAAGTGAGGCTTTCCTCGCCAATTTGCAGCGAGCCTGACTGTGGCCATTCGAGCAGGTTAACACACCTCAGCAGGGTACTCTTGCCGCTACCGGAGGGGCCAATCAGTGCCGTTACACTGCCTTCGGCGAGGGTCAGGTCCACGCCTTTGAGGACATGACTGTCACCAAAGTACTTGTCGATCTGTTGCAGACGGATCATGACTGACCTCCCAGATGAGTGGCATGGCGACCATAATGCTGCTCCAGACGGGTCTGACCCCACGACAGCACGGTACTGAACAGCAGATAGAGCAATGCTGCTTCGGTGTACATGACCAGCGGTTCATAGGTGGTCGAGGCAATGCGTTGTGCTGCCTGAAACAGCTCAGGCACCGTCAGTACCGCTGCCAGCGAGGTGTCTTTGACCAGCGCAATAAAGGTGTTGGACAGCGGCGGCACGGCAATCCGGGTGGCCTGCGGCAGAATGATACGGCGCATCGCCTGAGTCCAGTTCATACCAATGGAATAGGCGGCTTCCCACTGCCCTCTGGACACCGACTCGATCACGGCGCGGACGATTTCCGATGAATAGGCACCGACGTTGAGGGTGAAGCCGATCAGTGCCGCCGGGAAGGGGTCAAACACAATGCCGACCTTGGGCAACCCGTAGAAAATCAGAAACAGCTGCACCAGCAACGGTGTGCCACGGAACAGCCAGACATAGAAACGTGCCAGCAGTACCAGTGGCAGCGCGCCATACAGGCGCGACAGCGCCGTGATAAAGCCAAGACTCAGCCCCAGCACGAACGACAGCAGCGTCAGGGGAATGGTGAATACCAGCCCGGCATACAGCAGGGATGGGAAGGAATCGATCATTAACTGTAACCAGTCAGGCATGGCTCGTTTTCCCTTTATGCAAACAGCGTAAAAATGAAAAAGTCCCTCATCAGAGCAATGAGGGACTCAGGGCGGAGCGACGTTCAGCGGTGCTTATCATCTGCAGCCGCCGCATACCGTGAAAGGCTTACTGGGAAACGTCCGCGCCGAAATACTTCTGGGAGATGGCCTGATAGGTACCATCCGCCTTCATATCTGCCAGCGCCTTGTTGATCGCGGCCAGCAGCTCGGGGTTGTCCTTGCGGATCAGCACACCGGCGTGATCGGCATCAGCTTCGGCCGCCACGACTTTCAGCCTGGCCTTGGGCTGGTGTTTCTTGAAGTCGAGGAAGGACAGGCTGTCGTTGATGGTGGCATCGGCACGACCGGACAGGACCAGTTCTACGGCATCATTGAAGCCCTGCACGCTGACCACTTCTGCACCGTATTTCTCGGCCAGCTTGCCAAAGTTACTGGTCAGGGTGTTGGCAGAGCGTTTGCCTTTCAGATCGGCGAAGCTCTTCATGCTGTCATCGTCTTCACGTGCCACCAGCACCGCTTTGGAAGCGATATAGGGCTCGGAAAAATCGTATTTAGCCTTACGGGCCTCGGTGATGGACACCTCATTGATTACCGCGTCGTAGCGCTTGACGTCGATACCGGCGATCAGACCATCCCACTTGCCTTCGACAAACTCGGCCTTGACGCCCAGACGCTGGGCAATGGCCGCGCCAATTTCCACATCGAAGCCGGTCAGGGTGCCATCGGTATCGTGATAGGAGAAAGGCGCGTAGGTGCCTTCAGTGCCGATCTTGAACACGCCGGAAGACTTGATCTGATCCAGTGCATCAGCAGCATGGGCAGCGCCCGCCAGTGCCAGCGCACCCAACAGCAGCAGAGAACGAATCGGTTTCATAAACAGAAGCTCCATAAATCCTGCAAGTAAACATGCTTGCGACAACTATAGGCGACAAACCCGCACCTGTCGGTGAGACCGGCCTGTCTGTACAGGGTGGGCTACTCTAGCAGCATCTGCACCGGATTTTAAAAGAATAAGAGTTCAGTAACTTATCGTTATTGAGCATAAGTGAATGGGAGGCGGATACGTTCGCTCTCCCTTAAGCTATTCAACGGCAAATAGGATGTTGTAAGGATGAAATCCTGTTTCTCTGTCTTTATAGCGCTGTTGCCAGCAGTAGGATGCGCCGCTGAGCCTGCCTCGCTGGATCAGCAGCTGGGCTGGCTGCATGGCCAGTGTCTGGCGATTAAAAATGCCGGGCTGGTAGCAGGCAGCAAGGTTCAGCTGGTGCTGCTGGATGAACCGCAGACCACGATCAGTGGCACAGTGGAGTCGAAAGTGACTGATAGCAGTCAGTGCTTTGCCCTGATGGATGACCGCAGGAAGGTTAATCAGGCGGCGGGTTACCAGTTTTACAGGGTTGCCACGACCGAGCCAGTGGAGCTGGCCATTGGCAGGGTGAGCGATGAACAGATCAGGCTCACTGAGCCTGATCTGCGCAATGCCCACTTCAGCTATTGCAGTACAGGGGAAGGCGTGCAGTTCAGTGTATGGCCCGTTCAGGCATATCAGGATAAGCCACTGTGGCGGGGGTATTACTACACCGGTTACGACACTGAGGCAGACTGCCCCGAGTAATGGCGGATCAGGAGCAGCAGCCAGACTGCTGCTGGCATCAGCGCACCCCGCTAGTGACCGTGGACGAGGTGGCCATCGCCTGCACCCTGGCATCGGCGGCGGGCAGGGTTGTCAGAATAAACTGCAGGGCCTTGTTGTTGCCCGCGGCGAACCAGCGGTATTCCATGGTTCGTACGGTGCCGAGGTTGCCCTGCCGGGCGGTGTCGCGCACCTTCAGCGCCTGCAGGCCATTGGGAGTCTTGACCATCAGCGAGTTGAACAGGGCTTCGGTGGTGGCGGTATTGGCACGTTCGGCGAACACGGCACAGATGCCATCGCGGCGAATGGACAGGACGAAATTGCCGGCAGCGGAGGGGACGGACCAGGCTTCGCCTTTCTGGTTTTCGAGGAAGAAGGCGGCCTCATCTTTGCTCAGCGCGGGCAGCTTCTGCTTTAACAGCTGATTACGCAGGGTCTGTGCGTCACCGACATAACGCATACAGGTGTTGAGATAAAGGGTGGCGAAGAATTCCGCCGCCGGATCAATCCCTGCCGCCTGACTGCCGGGGCTGAACAGCAGGGTGGCCAGCACTGCGCCTCCGAGCTTGCGCCAGTGGGCGCGCAGTCTGAGCATCAGGGGTGACAGAGGGCGGCGGGCTGAGTGCATAAGATTCTCCGTTAGGCCTGTAGCACATTCTTGCCGAAACGCTGGCGCTGCATTTCATTCAGGCGACTCAGGGTACGCTGGAACGGGAACGACAGATAGCCCCGCGGGTACAACTCGTTCATGGCCACCTCCGCTTCGATATACAGTGGAATACCACGGTCATAGCACTCATCCACCAGGGCGATAAAGCGCCGCGCGCCATCATCCTGTTTGGACAGATTAGGCAGCACCCGGTCGCCGGTTTTGACCTGTTCCACGGCATCCTCGGTGCCTCGGGCAATGTACTGCACCTCCTCCGGCGCGCTCAGGCAGGGTACATCGCTGAGCAGAATCTGGCTGAACTCATCGCACAGGCGAATATAGTCATTGGCCGACAGCGGTTTGCCGCACAGCTCGCGGTAACTGCACCACACTACGTTGCTGCTGCGTTGTATCACCGTCACGCTGCGACCCAGCTGCAGCGCCTGCTGATCGCAGGGGGCGTCACCGCGCAGCTGCTCAAATACGGCCGCCAGTGCACTGCCGCCGGCATCTTCAGTGTGCTGCCAGTAGCGCTGCACCCGCGGGCCGGGATGCAGACGGTGGTCTTCCCCGCCATCGACATCCAGAATATCCATGTGTTCACGGATCGCCTTGATGGCCGGATCGAAGCGGTCGTGATGGGTGCCGTGAGCATAGAGGCGTTCGGGGGGCAGGTTGGAGGTCGTCACTACCACCACTTTGTGGTCGAACAGCATGCGCATCAGCCTGCCCAGAATCATCGCATCGCCGATATCGGCGACGAAAAACTCATCCAGACAGAGCACACGGATTTCATCACTCAGGCGTTTGGCCAGTACCTGCAGTGGTTCAGGTGTGCCAGTCAGCTCGAACAGGCATTTGTGCACCCAGCGCATAAAATGATGAAAGTGCTGACGCCGTGCAGGCAGTGACAGGCTTTTGTAGAAACAGTCCATCAGCCAGGTTTTACCGCGACCTACCGGACCCCACAGATAGACACCACGGGGTGGCTGGCGCAGTTTGGTGCCGGGCCAGGCCTGCCAGTGGTGCAGGCCCTGATGGCAGGCTTCCAGTGCGCGGGCAGCGCGCTCCTGTGCGGAATCCTGTTTGAAGTCGTTATTGGCAAGCGCCCACTCGTAGGCGGCCCAGGGGGACAGTACTGACATAAAGCATGGAGCCTTGCAGGGGGCGGGCCTACAATGATCCTCAGCCTGCCCGCCGCCCGCAAGCGGACTTTGGTCAACAGCCTGTTGATGGCGGTGAGTACAACAGCTGTGAGCAGAGCGTTCGTGACGGAGCGCCCAACAAGGAGAGACAGACAATGTGGTCAATGGAACCCTGGCAGATCTGGGTCATCGTCGGTTTGTTGCTGGCCGTAGGGGAAGTCCTCGGCGCGGCCTTTGTGGCACTGGCACTGGGGTTGGCCTGCCTGCCCGGCGCATTGCTGGCGAGCATGGGTGTTGAATTCAAGTTGCAACTGCTGGGCGTGGCCATTGCCGCAGTCATTCTGATCCCGCTGGCCATCGGCGCCTATCGCCGTCGCCAGCAGTCAGGTGGCAACAGTGCGGTGGCGATGGTGGGTGAGCAGCATTACAAGGTGCGTACCCGGGTGGTGGAACACAACGGCCGGATCGGTGTGCGCATTGACGGCACCTTTTACCCGCTGGCGGCGCAGGCAGATGAACAACCCTGGCAGGTGGGCAGCGAAGTGGACGTGCTGGGGTTTGAAGGGATTACGGCCAGGGCCCGCCCATGCCTGTCGTGATGCCCGCAGGCGCCGTACAGCAGCTGCGGCTGGCACAGCGGCCTGCTGCTGAGCTGCAGCCCGGCGACTTTTACCTGCACAGCGTGCCTGCCCCCACCGCCAGCCAGTTGCAGCCCGGCCAGCTGTTGCTGCGCCCCTGCTATATCAGTGTTGACCCCTATATGCGTACCCGCATGCAGGCCAGTGGCTATGACTATATTGAGCACTGGCAGGCGGGCAGCGTGCTGTCCGGCTGGACGCTGGCACAGGTGGAAGCCAGTGCCGATCCGCAGTGGCAGGCAGGCGACTGGGCCATTGGTCATCTGCCGATGCAGCAGCGGCTGATTGCCGCAGCCGCGACCCTGTGGCAGCAGCGTACCGAAACACCGCCGCTGGACTGTATGCACCCGCTGGGGATGACCGGCTTTACTGCCTGGCTGGGCATGCAGCTGGGGCAGCCCGGCCCGGACGATACGGTACTGGTCTGCGCCGCTGCCGGCGCCGTGGGCTCGCTGGCGGCCCAGCTGGCAAGACAGGCCGGAGCGCGGGTGATTGTCGCTGCTGGCCGTGAAGACAAGCGCCAGTGGTTGCGACAGGCGGGCTTTACCGAGGTGCTCGACCATCACCACCGGGATTTTCTCACCACCCTGGCACAACATGCGCCACAGGGCATCAGCCTGAATTTCGAGCTGATCGGGGGGCAGGTGTTTCATGGTGTTAATGAACTGATGCGCGAAGGCGGCAGAGTGGTGCTGTGCGGGCTGATCAGCCAGTACCAGCGTGCCCAGCCGCGGCAGGCGCCGGCCAATCTGGCGCAGCTGCAGCGGCGACGGGTACAGGTGCTGCCCTATGTCGCCCCCCACTATGAGCAGCGACTGCCGGCATTCCGGCAGGCCATGCCCGCCCTGCTGGACACACTGCACTGGCAGCTGGATGTGCTTGAGGGCAGTCTCGATACCGTACCTGCGGCACTGATCGGCCTGCTGCGGGGGGACAATCTGGGTAAACGACTGGTCCGGCTGGTGTAAGCCGGGCTCATATACAACAACAGCAGAAGGAGATAACTCATGGATGTGCAACTGACAGGTGGTCTGCTGATCACCCTGGTCATCGCTGTACTGGCGATGGTGATACTGATCAAGGGGCTGCGTATCGTGCAGCAGTCGGAGGCGGTGGTTATTGAACGCCTCGGCAGCTATCACAAGACCCTTGAACCCGGCGTCAACTGGATTGTGCCTTTTGTCGACCTGCCGCGGGCGATCAAGGTGAAACGCTACATGGGCGAACATGCGGCGGCCATCATGGTCGAGACCAGCCGTATTGATCGCCGTGAAACCGTGCTGGACTTCCCCGGCCAGTCGGTGATCACCACCGACAACGTCAGTGTGATGATCAACGGCGTGCTGTATTACCAGATCATCGACCCGCAGCGGGCGGTCTATCAGGTGGAAAACCTGATCCAGTCTATTGAGGTGCTGGCCAAGACTACCCTGCGTTCAGAGATCGGCAAGATGGAACTGGACAAGCTGTTTGAGTCGCGTCAGGAAATTAACGCGAGTCTGGAAACCGTACTTGATGAGGCGGCCAACAAATGGGGCGTCAAAGTGACGCGGGTGGAGATTCAGGACATCCAGATCCCCGATGAAATTCAGGATGCCATGCGCAAGCAGATGACGGCCGAACGTGAGCGGCGCGCCGTGGTACGGCGGGCCGAAGGTGAGCGTCAGGCCGCGATCGAAACCGCCGAAGGTGAGCGTCAGGCCGCCATTCTGCGCGCGCAGGGGGAGCGGGAAGCCTCGATTCTGACGGCCGAGGGCCAGCAGCAGGCGATCAATCTGCTGACCGAGGCGCTGGGCAGTGATGTCGACAAGAGCAAGGTGATTGGCTATCTGATCGCCAAGGACTACCTCAACACCCTGCCGCAGATTGCCAAAGACGGCGAACGGGTGTTCCTGCCCTATGAAGCCAGCGCTACCCTCGGCAGCCTCGGCATGATCAGTGAGCTGTTCAGGAAAGATAGCCAGGCCTGAGTGGCTTAAGGTTGGCTAAAGGATCGGCAGCTAGTGTTCGCTGCGTGGGTGAGCATGGATAAGGGTACACAATGCGTATATTGATGGTGGAAGACGATCAGGCGCTGGCAGAGGTGCTGGTCAGAGGGCTGCAGAAGGCCGGTGATGTGGTGGACTGGGTCAGTCGTGGCCAGCAGGCCTGGACGGCGCTGCATAC
Source organism: Pokkaliibacter sp. MBI-7 (assembly GCF_029846635.1). NCBI lineage: Bacteria > Pseudomonadati > Pseudomonadota > Gammaproteobacteria > Oceanospirillales > Balneatrichaceae > Pokkaliibacter > Pokkaliibacter sp. MBI-7. The sequence continues at coordinate 2,804,897 of NZ_JARVTG010000001.1, forward strand.
CAGCACCGAACATTTCGACCTGCTGGTACTGGATCTGGGCCTGCCTGATGGCGATGGCCTGAGTCTGCTGCGCAAGCTGCGTAACGAGGGTAATACCATGCCCACCCTGATTCTCACCGCCCGCGATGCACTGGAAGACCGGGTTAGCGGGCTGGATGCCGGGGCCGATGACTATCTGGTCAAACCCTTTGAACTGGCCGAATTACAGGCCCGGCTGCGGGCACTGGGGCGGCGTCAGCGCGGCAAAAGCTCGGAAGAGTGGCGGCTCGGGGCATTACGGCTGGACCCCGGACAGCTGCGAGCGTGGCTGAGTGAGGCGGATCTGCAGCTCAACCGCCGTGAGTTCATGCTGCTGCGCGCACTGGCGGAACGCTCCGGGCAGGTCATCACCCGCAGCCGGCTGGAAGAACAGCTGTACGGCTGGGGTGAAGAGGTGGAGAGCAACACGCTGGAAGTGCACATCCACCATCTGCGGAAAAAGCTCGGCAAAGATGCTATTCGCACCGTACGCGGCGTGGGCTACCGGCTGGAGCTGGCTGAATGAGTCTGCGCCGTATCCTGCTGGTGACGGTGCTGAGTCTGGTGGCCATAGGCCAGATCACCAGTTTTGTCTGGATCTACAGCGAAGGGCAGGAAGAAATGGAGGAGGTGCTCGACAGCGACCTGCTCAGTCAGGCTGGCTGGACCAGCCTGTGGCTGAAGAACCTGCCGGCCGAAGACACCGAAAAGATCGCCACCAATCTGACTGAGCGCCAGTTTGAAGGGCTGCCCGCCGACTGGGTGATGGATCAGGGCTACCATCTGGTCAGTTCGCGGTTGCAGTTATGGGATGCCAAACTGCAACGCTGGTGGCCGGAGGACTTACCGCGTGAGCCGATCGAGAAGGCCGGGTTTGGCTGGCATGACTTTGGCGGCCTGCGCTGGCGTACTTTCGATCTGGTGCTGGACGACGTACCGATCCGTGCCCGCCTGTGGCAGTCGCTGGACGTACGCGATGTGGCGCTGGAAGAAACGCTGGAAGCGATGTTGCTACCCAACATCGCCGTGCTGGTGCTGCTGCTGTTTATTCTCGGTATCGTTATTCACCGCAGCCTGTCGCCATTGTCGGTGCTGGCACAGCGTCTGAGCAGACGCCCTGCCGATGATCTCAGCACCCTGCCATCACCGTCGCGTACCGAAGAGATTCAGCAGCTCACGCAAAGCCTTAACGGCTGGATTCTGCGCCTCAACGATACCCTGCAGCGCGAGCGGGGGTTTGCCTCTGATGTCGCCCATGAACTGCGCTCGCCGCTGGCAGCACTGCAGCTGCAGCTGGATGAGTTCAGTGCCGATCAGCCCGGTATCACTCAGGCTCGCAACAGCGTGCGGCGGCTGGCGCGGGTGGTGGACCAGCTGCTCAGTCTGGCGCGGCTGGAACACCGGCTGGCGACCTTACGTTTGCAGCCGGTAGCACTGGATACCCTGCTGGAAGAGCTGCTCGGTGAAATGGCCGATCAGGTGCTGGCCAAGGGTAAGGAAATTGAGCTGACCGGACAGGCGGGCGAAGTGCAGAGCGAACCCATCCTGCTCAGCGTGGTGCTGCGCAACCTGCTGGAAAACGCCAGCAAATACAGTGATGCCGGCAGCCTGATTGAAGTGGAACTGCGCGAAAACGACAGTGAAGTGCTGTGTCTGGTGCGTGACCGGGGCGCCGGGATTCCCGCCGCCCGCCGCAGCGAAGTGCAGCAGCGTTTTGTGCGGCTGGATACTGGCCGCGACGGCGCGGGTCTGGGGCTGGCGATTGTTGGCCGCATCTGTGATGCGCTGCATATCGACTGGCAGCTGCAGGACCGCGATGACGGTCAGAACGGGCTGCAGGTGTATCTGCGCTGGCCGCGCTGATCAGCAACCTGCTCTTTGCGGAGCGCAGACAGACGCAGCCATCCTGAGCACCTTCCGACACCACGGCGCTGATAGCGGCCCGTGGTGTTTTTTCTTTGTCAGCCTTACTCGCCGTCGGCGCTGCCATTGACGCTGAAGGCATCGCCGGTGGCAAAGAACGCCCCTCCCGCCACGTAGTGCAGCGAGCGCGGCGCCTCTCCTTCGAAGTGCCAGCGACCCTCGCTGAAGGCGCGCCGGTCTGCTCTGGCCGCCACCACTTCGCCAATAAACAGATCGTAGCGCTGCTGGTTGTGCGGCTCGTTGATGATGCGGCATTCCAGATAAGCCAAGCAGCCATCGGCCAGCGGCACATCAATGGCCGAGCCGCTATGGCTGGCGATAGCAAACTGACGGAATTTATCCCCATCACGACCGGAACAGGTACCGACATCCATGGTCAGCTGTGCCTGTTCTGTGGAAGGCACCTGCAGTGCAAACACGCCTGAGGCTTCCATCAGTTCGCGGGTCAGGGTGTTGCGATCCACCACGACCAGCACTTTGGGCGGGTCAAAGTCGAGCGGCATGGCCCAGGCGGCCGCCATGATATTGCGCTGGCCGTGGGCGGCACTGCTGACCAGCACGGTCGGGCCGTGATTGAGCAGACGATAGGCTTTGGGCAGTTCAACGGGGTCAAGATAAGACACGGTCGGGCATTCTCCGGTACGACATCAGGATGCGGGGGGCTCGGGGTGTGGCCACAGGCTCACTGGCTAGCTTTATAGGTGCGCTCGCAGCGGATTACCAGAGCCGGTCCCTGACCTGTTCAGGCTTTGATCAAGATAGCAATTGCACAAAATATATTATGGTATACCATAAGACGGAATACTTAATTGTGCAGGAGCAGACCATGAGCTTTGAAATTCGCAAGATCGTCAGCCATGTCGAGCAAACCTTTATCGAAGGCGGCAAAGCCGCAGAACAACCGGTGACCATGGCCGGGCTGGCGGTGGTGATCACCAACCCCTGGCTGGGGCGTGGGTTTGTCGACGACCTGCAGCCCGAGATCAAGGCAGGCTGCTCCGATCTGGGTGCGCTGATGGTGGAAAAGCTCACCGCGCTGGTGGGCGGCGCGCACCGGGTTGAAGCGTATGGCAAGGCAGCGGTGGTCGGCGCTGAAGGTGAGATCGAGCATGCTTCGGGAGTGATCCATACCCTGCGCTTTGGCAATCACTACCGTCAGGCAGTGAATGCCAAGAGCTACCTGAGTTTTACCAACAAGCGTGGCGGCCCCGGCACCTCGATCCAGATTCCGATGATGCACAAGGATGACGAAGGCCTGCGTTCGCACTACATCACGCTGGAAATGCAGATCGAAGATGCGCCCCGTGCCAATGAAATCGTCGTCGTGCTCGGTGCCTCTGACGGTGGCCGCCTGCATCCACGGATCGGCAACCGTTACCTCGATCTGCAGCAGCTGGCGGCGGAACAGGCTGGCTGAGCCACCACAGGGAGACAGGGCTATGCATCCTTCGATGGCACAGACGACCCCGGCGGGCACCAGTTACCTCTGTCAGGGCAGTGGCAGGCCGGTAGTGCTGATTCATGGCGTGGGACTGAACAAGGAGATGTGGGGCGGGCAGTTTGTCGGCCTCGCACCACGCTATCAGGTCATCGCCTACGACATGCTCGGTCATGGCGCCAGCCAGCCACCGGCCAGCGATGCCACACTGGCCAGTTATGCCGCCCAGCTGGCCGAACTGCTGGATCATCTGCAGCTGGCGCAGGCAACGGTGATCGGCTTCTCTATGGGCGGGCTGGTGGCACGGGCATTTGCTTTGCATTACCCGGAACGTTTGCAGGGGCTGGTGATTCTCAACAGTGTCTTCAGACGTACGGCAGAACAGCGTCAGGGTGTTCTCGCCCGTACTGATCAGGCGGCGGCTATGGGGCCTGATGCCAACGCGGAAGCCGCGCTGGCGCGCTGGTTCAGTCAGGAATATCAGGCTGCCAGCGCTGCCCAGATCAGCGCCATCCGGCAGATTCTGGCAGGCAACGACCCGCAGGGTTACCTGACCACTTACCGGCTGTTTGCCACCGAAGATATGTACGGTGCGGAGGCGCTGGACTCCATCAAAGTGCCGACACTGATCGCTACCGGCGAGCTGGATCCCGGCTCGACCCCGGAAATGGCCCGCCAGCTGGCGGACTGCATCACCGGAGCGGAAGTCGTGGTACTGCGCGAACAGCGCCACATGATGGCAGTGGAAGCACCAAAAGAAGTCAATCAGATGCTGCTGCGCTTTCTGCGCCGGATTGAGAGCCCGTTGCAGCTGAGCGGGCGGGCCTCGTAAGCGCGTGGCGGCGCCTGTGTGCCAGCAGGCCGCGTGGGCACACCGCCGCATCGCTGTATCAAGTCAGCACACCAGTACCACCACGGCACTCACTGAATCTGCCAGACAGAGCAAAGCACGACGGAGGACAGGGTATGGCGTTAACGCAATTCCAGATGTGTATTGATGGGCAATGGCTGCCTGCCCGCAGCGGACAGACCTTTCGCAGTTTCGACCCGTCCACGGCCGAGCCCTGGGCGGAGCTGCCCGATGCCAGCGCAGACGATGTCGATCTGGCGGTGCAGGCGGCCCAGCGTGCCTTTGACAGTCCGGCCTGGCGCGGGCTGACGGCCACGGCGCGGGGTAAGCTGCTGCGGCGTCTGGGTGACCTGATTGCGCAACACAAGGAAGCACTGGCACAGCTGGAAAGCCGCGACAACGGCAAGCTGATCCGCGAAACCCGTGGACAGGTGGGTTATCTGCCTGAGTTCTTCTATTACAACGCCGGGCTGGCCGACAAGCTCGAAGGGGGCACGCTGCCACTGGATAAAACGGATCTGTTTGCCTACACCGTGCACGAACCACTGGGTGTGGTGGCCGGCATCATCCCCTGGAACAGCCCGCTGTACCTGACCGCGATCAAACTGGCCCCCGCCCTGGCGGCGGGCAACACCATCGTACTCAAACCCTCCGAACATGCGTCCGCGACCGTGCTGGAGCTGGCCCGGCTGGCCCTTGAGGCCGGTATTCCGCCCGGCGTGGTCAATGTCGTGACCGGCTTTGGCCCGACCACGGGGGCGGCGCTGAGCAGCCATCCGCTGGTACGCAAAGTGGCCTTTACCGGCGGTATGCAGGCGGCCCGTCATGTGGTGCGCAGCAGTGCGGAAAACTTCGCCCGGCTGTCGCTCGAACTGGGTGGCAAGTCACCCAACATCATCTTCGCCGATGCCGATCTCGACAGCGCCCTCAACGGCGTGGTGGCCGGCATCTATGCCGCTTCCGGACAGAGCTGTGTAGCCGGTTCACGGCTGCTGGTACAGCGCGATATCTACGACCAGTTCGTCAGCCGGCTGGCGGCACGGGCAGAACAGATCTGCATCGGCCATCCGCAGCTGGACAGCAGCGAAATGGGGCCGATGGCCACCGCGCAGCAGCTGGCGGTCGTGGAGTCGCTGGTGGCGAAGGCTCAGGCCGAAGGCGCGCGGCTGCGCACCGGCGGCAAGCGCCCTGATCTGGACAGTCAGGGCTGGTATTACCGGCCGACGCTGCTGGAGTGTGATCGCCACGCCATGAGCATCATGCAGGAAGAAGTATTCGGTCCGGTGGCGGCGGTGATGCCCTTCGATGATGAAGCACATGCGCTGGCGCTGGCCAACGACAGCCAGTTCGGGCTCGCTGCGGGTATCTGGACCCGTGATCTGGGTCGTGCGCACCGGCTGGCGCGGGGCATCCGCTCCGGCATCATCTGGGTCAACACCTACCGTGCGGTGTCCGCGATGGCGCCGATTGGCGGCTTTAACCACAGTGGCTACGGCCGCGAAAGCGGTATCGACTCAGTGCTGGCCTACAGCGAAACCAAGACGGTATGGATCAACCTGTCACAGGCGCCCATGCCTGACCCTTTTGTGATGCGTTAATGGCGTTCGAGGTACAGCAAGATGATTGATGCAGCGGTATACAAAGAAGTCATGGGGTCGTTTCCCACCGGGGTGACCGTGATTACGACGCTTGATCAGCAGGGGGCAGTGGTCGGGATGACCGCCAGCGCCTTCAGTGCGCTGTCACTGGACCCGGCGCTGGTGTTGTTCTGTCCGAACTACAGCGCCGACTCCTACCCGGTGCTGCGTGAACGTCAGCAGTTTGCGATTCATCTGCTGGCGGCCGGACAGCAGGGCATGGCCTATGCGTTTGCCAGCAAGGGGCGCGATAAGGCCAAAGATGTGAGCTGGCAGCTGAGCGAGCGCGGCAACCCGCTGCTGGAAGGCGCGACCGCGATCATCGAGTGCACGCTCTGGCGCGAATACGAAGGCGGGGATCACGCCATCATTGTCGGCGCGGTAGAGAATCTGATCGTACCGGAGCAGCCACTGCTGCCGATGCTGTATCACCGTGGCAAGCTGGGAGAGATGCCGCAGCTGGCCTGAGTACGGGCCGCTGTCATGCACCGGTCACACCATGATGTCATCTGGTATACGGCATACACGCGATGTGGATGGCCGGTGAGCATGCTACACTTGCCGGCACTGTCGCCCTGTGTGTGCCGGCCAGCCATGCCTGCGCCGGGCGTGTTTCCCGATTCATCTGCTGCCATTGTGCTGTGATTGATGCCAGCCCCAGAACGAGCTGCTGCCATGCTACGAATGCCCCTCGATGACAACTTCAAGGTCAGTCGTAATCCCGTTACCCTGCGCGAGATCGTCCTCGATAAACTGCGCAGTGCCATCATGAATTTCCAGCTGCTGCCGGGTGATCGCCTGGTCGAACGTGACCTGTGTGATCGTCTTGGCGTCAGCCGTACCTCGGTGCGCGAGGCGCTGCGTCATCTGGAGTCGGAGGGGCTGGTCGAGTTTGATGGCTCCAAAGGCCCGCGGGTGGCGGTGATCACCCTGGCCGATGCCTGCGATATCTATGAGCTGCGTATGGTGCTGGAAGGGCTGATCGTGCAGCTGTTTACCCTCAATGCCCGTGCCGCTGACATCACGGCGCTGGAGCAGGCGCTGGAAGCCAACAGTCAGGCACTGCAGAGCGGTGAGCTGACGCAGGTGCTGGAGACCGTGCAGCATTTCTATGAAGTGCTGATGGAAGGTGCCGGTAACCGCATCGCTGCCACCCAGCTGCGCCAGCTGCAGGCCCGTATCAGCTATCTGCGTGCTACTTCGGTATCGCAGAAAAACCGCCGTGCCAGCAGCAATGAGGAAATGCAGCAGATCGTCGCGGCGATCAAAACCGGAGATCCGCAGCGAGCGCATCAGGCCTCGGTGGACCACGTACGCTCCGCTGCCCGAGTGGCGCTGGATTATCTGCGTGCCCAGCAGGATGGCGAGGCGGAGCAGGGCCGTGATATCACCAATCCCATCGTCGTTGATGAGCCGCGTATCGGGCGCTGAGCCATGAGCACGCCGCGCTTTTGTCCGCAGTGTGGTCAGCCGGGGCTGCAATATCGCCAGCCTGCCGGTGATACACACCTGCGGCTGGTGTGCCCGGCGTGTCACCATATTCACTACCAGAATCCCAAAGTCATCACCGGCTGCATTATCGAGCGTGATGGCGGCTATCTGCTGTGCCAGCGCGCCATCGAACCGCGGGCTGGCAGCTGGACGCTGCCTGCAGGGTTTATGGAAAACGGTGAGACCACCGAGCAGGCTGCCCTGCGTGAGGTGTGGGAAGAAAGCGGTATCCGTGCGCAGATCATCGCGCCGTATTCGATCTTCAGTGTGCCTGCTATCAGCGAGGTGTATATCGTGTTTCGCGCGCGGGTCCTGGAAGAGAGCGGGCAGTTCGGTGAAGAGACGGCCGCCTGTCGCTTTTTCGCCCCTGCTGAGATGCCCTGGGACAACATTTCCTATCCTGCTATCCGCCAGATTCTCGAGCGCTATATCGATGAACAGCGCAACGGCATCTTTGGTATCTACATGGGCAGCGACGCCGGCGGTACGGTGCACTTTGTGCGCTGACCTTTATGCGTGTGCTTCAGTGCATCGAGTTACTTTGACAGGACGGCTTTTTACTCATAATTTTGTTAAAAACTAATTATCAAAATATTAGTAAATGGAGCTGTCGTGAAAATACCCGAGTCTCCCATTCCCTATCAGCAGCTGCTAGCTAAGCTACTGAATGTGGATGGTGGCAATGATGTGCTGACTAAGGTGATGACCTCTAGTATTGGCGCAACCGATACCAAGGGGCGTTATCTGCATTGGGAGAAAGTCAAATACTTACCTGCGCCAGAGGGCTTCACCAGTGAGTCTTACTGGTTCGCCATGAAAACTGCTCGACGAAAGATGCAAAAAAAAACGCCTTTTCTGGCTAAAGACGGAAGTAACTTCTGGTATTGCGTCCCTGATGTGTTGCAAAAAGAGCTGCATTGGCTGGATCAGAATACGGCTGGCAGCATTTCTATGAATTCTCCTGTGACCAATGCACATACCCGAGACACCTATCTAGTTAGTTCTTTGATAGAGGAATCTATCAGTTCTAGTCAGCTTGAGGGCGCTTCAACAACTCGTAATGTTGCCAAGGAAATGCTCAGGCAGAACCGCACACCGAAAGATCACAGTGAACAGATGATCTACAACAACTATGCTGCCATGCGCTTAATTCGAGAGTTCCGGGAGGATGACCTGACTGAACCCTTGATGCTGGAGCTACATCGCATCTTGACTCAGGGGACGTTGGAAGAGGCCAGCAAAGCTGGCCACTATCGGCACATGGCGGATGACATCCATGTTGTAGACAGTAGTGTGCAGGAAGTATTGCATACGCCGCCCGCTGCGGACGAGTTACCTGAGCGAATGAGCAGATTATGCTGGTTTGCCAACCAAACCGATGAAGATGCATTCGTTCACCCGGTGATCAAGGCGATCCTGCTACATTTTATGATTGGGTATGATCATCCTTTTGTGGATGGCAATGGTCGTACTGCGCGAGCACTGTTCTACTGGGCAATGTCAAAGTATGGGTATTGGCTAATGGAGTACATCTCAATATCCAACATTATCAAGCAAGCTCCTGTGCAATATGGCAAAGCTTATCTGCATGTCGAAACGGATGAAAATGACCTGACCTACTTTCTCATTCATCAGGTTCAGGTCATCAAGGAGGCTGTAGTGTCGTTGCAGAACTACCTCCAGCGTAAGGCCTCAGAACTTGAGGAAGCAGAAAGCTTACTGGAGCGTTCACGGGCACGAGGTGAGCTGAATCATCGGCAGTTATCGCTACTGAAACATGCTCTGAAAAATCCAGGTGCGATTTACCGCATACAGGAACATCAAAGTTCTCATGCTATCAGCTATCAGACGGCGCGTACGGACCTATTGCGCATGTCAGATGTCTGGGGGTTATTGCGCAAGCGTAAATATGGGCGTGAGTTTGTGTTTGCTTCTCCCCAGAGTCTTCGTGAATTACTGGCTGCTGGAAAAGTATAACGCCGGCGGTACGGTGCACTTTGTGCGCTGACGTACCGCCTGCCCTTATCCTTTGCCGCTCAGGCCATTCCTTCCACAATAATCACCTCGGCATGTGCTGCCCCCTGACGGTACTGGCAGGCCTGCTGGTATTCCTCTGACTGATAACAGGCCAGCGCCTGCTGGTAGGAGTCAAACTCGATCACCACACTGCGCTGCGGCGTAGTGCGACCTTCCATCGCCTGACTCTGGCCACCACGGGCCAGCAGCCGGCCACCGTATAGGGCAAAGGCCGCCGGTGCCCGCTGGATGTACTGGCGGTACTGTTCGTCATCGGTCACGTCCACGTGGGCAATCCAATAGGCTTTCATATAGTCGTTCTCCTGCTGAGATGAGTCGGTGAGGTGGGCAAAACAGCTGGACAATTTCTGCTCATTTAGCTGTTCCGCTTCAATTTGTATTATGGTATACCATAATCCTGTGATGAGAAATTAAGCAAGCAGGGATACCGGCAACATGGCTTTTGACTCCATCGAAGACATCATCGACGACATGCGCCAGGGCAAGATGGTCCTGCTGGTGGATGATGAAGATCGCGAAAATGAAGGGGATCTGCTGCTGGCGGCAGACTTCTGCAGCGCTGAGGCCATCAACTTCATGGCCAGAGAAGCACGTGGCCTGATCTGCCTGACCCTGACGGAAGAACACTGCCAGCGTCTGGGCCTCGGCCAGATGGTGGCCAGCAACGGCAGCGCCTATGCCACCGCTTTTACCGTATCCATTGAAGCGGCCAGCGGCGTCACGACCGGGATCTCCGCCGCTGACCGTGCCCGTACCGTGCAGGTCGCCGTGGCCGCCGGCAGCAAGGCGGATGATCTGGTGCAGCCAGGGCACATCTTCCCGCTGCGCGCCCGCGATGGCGGTGTACTGACCCGCGCGGGTCATACCGAGGCGGGCTGTGATCTGGCCCGGCTGGCCGGGCTGACCCCGGCGGCGGTGATTGTCGAGGTGATGAATGATGATGGCAGCATGGCGCGCCGCCCTGATCTGGAGCGTTTTGCCCGTCATCACGGTATTCGTATCGGCACCATCGCTGATCTGATCCATTACCGCCTGAGCCATGAGCACACCGTGCAGCGGGTCGGTGAGCGTGAACTGCCGACAGTGCACGGCACCTTCCGGCTGGTGTCTTATGAAGACCGCCTGACCGGCGGGGTACACATGGCCATGGTGATGGGTGAGATCGAGCGCCAGCAGCCGACCCTGGTGCGGGTGCATGTGATTGATCCATTACGTGATCTGGTCGGTGCCGAGTACACCGGGCCACAGAACTGGACGCTGTGGGCGGCGCTGGAAAAAGTGGCTGCAGAAGGTCAGGGTGTGGTGGTGGCGCTGGCCAACAATGAGTCGTCACAGGCCCTGCTTGAGCGGGTACCGCAGCTGACCCGCGCCCGTCCGCGCTTTCAGCCCTCCCATTCCCGTATCTATTCCGAAGTCGGCACCGGAGCGCAGATTCTGCAGGATCTCGGTGTCGGCAAGCTGCGTCATCTGGGCGCACCTCTGAAGTACGCCGGTCTGACCGGTTATGACCTCGAAGTGGTAGAGAACATTCCTTATCAGCCTGTTGCCGTCAGCGGTGGACAGGCAGCGGCGGCAGGCAGCTCTGCCTGACCGCCATCTATAACAAGGCCGGCAGTCATAGCGGCCAGCGTGTCAGCATGAGGGAAGGGCGCTGCGGATTGATCCGCCGTCCCCCGGAGATCCTGCATCGTGCGGGGGCGGGGCAGGGAGCCCGGTATAGCGGAGTACACTCCGCAGCAGAACGCGTCATTGAGTCGTAACACGTAGACATATCGCAATACCGAGAAAGTCAGCCAGGTTCGCCTGGTACGTAACGCCATGGCCCGCTATCTGGTGCGTATCTTGCTGGTGTTCAGCAGGGATGTCGTCAGGTCGAACTGTGCACGAACGTTTGGCATACCATCAGTTGATGTGCCGTATGCGTGCCGGTGAAGACAGCGGGCTGCCACGACCGGCCGCCACCGGGCACAGTGCTCCGGCGGCCACTGTTCCAGACTCGCGGGCTTCGCCCGTGTATACCGACATGACAACGAGGGCTATGAGATGGTGGTGAAGAAAGGTGCGCTGGTACTGCTGGCGGCAGGCATGATGATGAGCAGCGGCTGGGCGGCAGCCAGCAGTGTGAATTTTGTCAGCTGGGGCGGCTCCACCCAGGAGGCGCAGGAAAAAGCCTGGGCAGAGCCCTTTACTGCCAGCACGGGCACTGCGGTGGTGCAGGATGGCCCGACCGACTACGGCAAGCTCAAGGCCATGGTGATGAGCAAGAACGTGCAGTGGGATGTGGTCGATGTGGAGGCAGACTTCGCCCTGCGCGCCGCGGCTGAAGGTCTGCTGGAACCCATGGACTTCAGTGTGATCGACAAGAGCAAGATCGACCCGCGCTTCGTCTCTGACCACGGTGTCGGCTCCTTCTATTTCTCCTTCGTCCTCGGCTTCAACAAGAGCAAGGTCAAGTCTGGCTCTCCGGCAGACTGGAGCGCCCTGTTTGATACCAAAACCTATCCCGGCAAGCGCGCGCTGTACCAGTGGCCCAGCCCCGGTGTGCTGGAGCTGGCACTGCTGGCTGACGGCGTACCGGCAGACAAGCTCTATCCGCTGGATCTCGACCGTGCTTTCAAAAAGCTCGACACCATCAAAAAAGACATCGTCTGGTGGGGTAGCGGTGCCAAATCGCAGCAGCTGCTGGCTTCCGGTGAAACCACGCTGGGCCAGTTCTGGAATGGCCGGGTCTACGCCCTGCAGAAAGACGGCGCGCCGGTGGGCGTGAGCTGGAAGCAGAATCTGGTCATGGCTGATTTTCTGGTGGTGCCCAAGGGGGCGAAGAACAAGGAGGCGGCGATGAAGTTTCTGGCTGAAGCCAGCAGCGCCAAAGGTCAGGCAGAGTTTGCCAACCTGACCGCCTATGCACCGATCAATACCGACAGCGTCAGTCAGCTCGACAGCAGTCTGGCAGCCAGTCTGCCCACTGCTCATGCGGCGGATCAGATCACTCTCGATTATGCCTACTGGGCCAAAAACGGGGCCGATATTGCCAGCCGCTGGAACGAATGGCTGGTGCAGTAATGGCAGAGGTCAGCTCAACCGTCCGTTCGCTGCCGGCAGGGGCTGACAGCCAGGGTGCCGCGCGCACCCTGGCCGCTCCCGGCCGCCCTCTTTCCCAGTCCCGCACGCCGCAGGGCTGGCTGGATCTGCAACGCTGGCGTGGCAGCGCCGCCTTGCTGCCGGCCTTGCTGTTTCTCGGGGCTTTTTTTCTTCTGCCCTTGCTGGGCCTGCTGCTGCGGGGCTTTACCGAGCCGCAGCCGGGGCTGGGCAACTATGCCCAGCTGTTCGCCAACGCGGCCTATGCCCGCGTGCTGTTCAACACCTTTGCGGTGGCCACACTGGTCACGCTGATCAGCGTGCTGCTGGCCTTTCCGCTGGCCTGGGTCATCACGCTGGTGCCCCGCGGCTGGGGGCGTCTGGTACTAAATATCGTGCTGCTGTCGATGTGGACCAGCCTGCTGGCCCGCACCTATTCGTGGCTGGTACTGCTGCAGGGGTCGGGGGTGATTAACTCACTGCTGATGAGCCTCGGGCTGATCGATGAGCCGCTGGAAATGGTCAACAACCTGACCGGCGTGGTGATCGGCATGAGCTATATCATGCTGCCCTTTATCGTACTGCCGCTGCAGGCCACCATGCAGGCGCTTGATCCCATGGTGCTGCAGGCCGGTGCCATCTGTGGCGCCAGTCCGTGGGTCAACTTCTGGCGGGTATTTCTGCCGCTGTGTCGCCCGGGGCTGTTTTCCGGTGGTCTGATGGTGTTCGTCATGTCCCTCGGCTACTACGTCACGCCAGCCCTGCTGGGCGGTGCGCAGAACATGATGCTGCCTGAATTCATCATCCAGCAGGTGCAGTCTTTCCTTAACTGGGGGCTGGCCAGTGCCGCTGCGGCGCTGCTGGTGCTGCTCACGCTGGTGTTGTTCTACCTCTATCTGAAGCTGCAGCCGGAATCGCCGGTGGGCGCAGGAGGTAAGTAAGTATGCTGCTGACTCCCAATGCCATGGGCCCGAAACTGAAGGGCGGTCTGTATCTGCTGACCGGCCTGATTGCCCTGTTTCTGCTGCTGCCCATCGTTTTTATCGTGCTGTTGTCGTTTGGTTCCTCACAGTGGCTGGTGTTTCCGCCGCCGGGCTGGACCTTCAAGTGGTACAGCGAGTTCTTTGCCAGCAGCGGCTGGATGCTGGCGGCGGTGGCCAGCCTCAAGGTGGCGGTGCTGACCACGGTCTTTGCCGTGGCGCTGGGGATGCCCACGGCCTTTGCACTGGTACGCGGCCGCTTTCCCGGACGCGAGCTGCTGTACGGCCTGTTTACCCTGCCGATGATCGTACCGCTGGTGATCATTGCGGTGGCGGTGTACGGCCTGTTTTTGCAGCTGGGTTACACCGGCACCCTGTTTGCCTTTGTTGTCAGTCACGTCATCGTGGCACTGCCTTTCACCGTCATAGCCATCATCAATTCGCTGAAGCTGTTTGACCGCTCCATCGAGGATGCGGCGGTGATCTGCGGGGCGTCACGCTGGCAGGCGATCTGGCGGGTCACGCTGCCATCGATCAAACCGGGGGTGATCTCCGGTGCCCTGTTCGCGTTTCTGGTGTCGTGGGATGAGGTGGTGCTGAGCGTGATGATGGCCAGCCCGACCCTGCAGACCCTGCCGGTAAAAATGTGGTCGACCCTGCGCCAGGATCTGACCCCGGTGATCGCGGTGGCCTCGACCCTGCTGATTGCTCTGTCGGTGATGGTGATGTGCAGCGCGGCCTGGCTGCGGCGGCGCAGTGACGCACGCAGCTGACCTCCGGTCCGCATCCTCAACAAGCTATGCCCGGCGCCTGCCGTCGGTGGAAGGAGTGAATTATGAATGCCGTGCTGCAAGCGAGCGCCCACCCCGAGGCCACTGCGCCTGCCAGCGATACGCTGGTCAGTCTGCGCCATCTGCACAAACACTACGGTGACTTCGTCGCGGTGGATGATCTGTCACTGGATATTCGTGACGGTGAATTCCTCACTTTTCTCGGTTCCAGTGGCTCAGGTAAAACCACCACCCTGTCGATGCTGGCCGGTTTTGAGACCCCCAGCAGTGGCGACATTCTGGTCGGTGGCCGGTCGCTGGTGAAGGTGCCACCCCACAAGCGTGACATCGGCATGGTGTTCCAGCGCTACTCGCTGTTTCCTCACCTGTCCGTGCGCGACAACATCGCTTTCCCGCTGACGATCCGCAAGCAGGATGCGGGCGAGCGTCAGCGCCGGGTAGACGACATGCTGCGGCTGGTGCAGCTGGAAAAGTTTGCCCACCGCCGCCCGGCCCATCTGTCCGGAGGTCAGCAGCAGCGCGTGGCCATCGCCCGGGCGCTGGTATACGAACCGCGCATCCTGCTGATGGACGAGCCACTGGGCGCGCTGGACAAGAAACTGCGTGAAGACCTGCAGGACGAGCTGCGTCATCTGCACCGGCGGCTGGGTATCACCATTGTTTACGTTACCCACGATCAGGAAGAGGCAATGCGCCTGTCACAGCGCATTGCCATTTTCAGCTACGGCAAAATTGTCGGCCTCGGCAGTGGCTATGAGCTGTACCAGAACCCGCCCAATGCCTTTGTTGCCTCCTTCCTTGGCAACTCCAACTTCCTCGCCTGCCGGGCCAGCAGTCAGCACAGTGCAGACTTTGCCGGGCAAACCCTGGCCATGCGCCACACTCCCGGTGTGCGTGCCGGGCAGGCGCTGATGCTGATGGTACGGCCGGAAAAAGCACTGGCACTGGACCCGCAGCAGGCGGCCGCCACGCCGCTGCCCGTCGGCTGGAATGAGATCGGCGCGACCGTTGAGGAAGTGGTCTTCCTCGGTGAAAGCCTGACCTGCAGCGTGATCACCGCAGAGGGCAGCCGGATGACAGTGAAGTCGCTGTCCAGCCAGGTGCTGCCGCTACAGAACGGCGACAGCGTCCGGGTGCGCTGGCAGGTGGAAGATGCCTGCGTCTACAGCGACTGGAAGGCAGAAGACATTCAGCGGAGCACGGCGCCGTAACGTCGTGTCAGCACCACAGCGGACAGCGGCAGCAGGCCGCTGCCGGCGGGAAGCACTATCGACCATTACGTTCATACTCGAACCGGCGCAGGGTTGCTGCAGCCGATGGCAAACGAGGTAACCACCATGAAGTTCTCTTTGTTTATCCATATGGAGCGTTTTGACGAGTCCGTCAGCCACCGTGAGGTGTTTGAACAGCTGGCCGAGTTGAGCCAGATGGCCGAAGCCGGTGGTTTCCGTACCGTCTGGATCGGCGAACACCACGCCATGGAATACACCATCTCCCCCAGCCCGATGCCGCTGCTGGCTTATCTGGCCGGCCAGACCTCCACCATCCGCCTCGGCGCCGGCACCATCATCGCGCCGTTCTGGCATCCGCTGCGGGTGGCAGGTGAGTGTGCGCTGCTGGATGTGATCAGCAATGGCCGCATGGAGGTCGGGCTGGCCCGCGGTGCCTATCAGTTTGAGTTTGACCGCATGGCGGGCGGCATGCCAGCCTCCGACGGCGGCCTGCATCTGCGCGAGATGGTGCCGGCGGTGCGGGCGCTGTGGCAGGGTGACTATGCCCATCAGGGCGATATCTGGCAGTTCCCCACTTCCACCAGTGTGCCCAGGCCGCTGCAGCAGCCAACCCCGCCGATGTGGATTGCCGCCCGTGACCCCAACTCCCACGACTTCGCCATTGCCAGCGGCTGCAACGTGATGGTCACGCCGCTGATGAAGGGGGATGAGGAAGTGGCTGATCTGGTCAGTAAGTTCGAGACCGCGCTGAGCAACCATCCTGAGGTGGCGCGGCCGCAGCTGATGGTACTGCGTCACACCTTCGTGCATGAGCACCATGATGACGAGTGGCAGGTGGGCGCACGTGCCATGTCACGCTTCTACCGCACCTTTGAGGGCTGGTTCCGCAACAAACAGACGCCGGTCAATGGCTTTGTTGATGCCATCAGTCTGGAGGAGGTGGCCGCGCGGCCGGAATACGACCTCGACAATCTGCATCGCAATCTGGTGATCGGTACGCCGGAGGAAGTCATTGCCCGGGTGCGCTATTACGAAGCGCTGGGAGTGGATGAATTCAGCTTCTGGTGCGACAACAGTCTGCCCTTTGCGGAGAAAAAGCGTTCACTGCAGCTGTTTATCGAGCAGGTCGTGCCGGCGTTCCGGCCATCCTGAGCGGCGGTATCAGCACCGGTACACACCTTCGCCACCCGCTGTCGCCTGCGGGTGGCGAAGCCTGTGTTACCGCTAGACGATACCGGAGCCTGACGCACCTTTCGCCGCCGGACGGGCCGCCGCACACTGCTGACGGTAGCCGCTGACGCGATAGCAGGCGATCGGATCAATGGCACCGCCACTGCGCTGGCGGGCCATCTGCAGGATCGGCTCAACATCCAGATTGTAGGCCTGCTTCAGGGTAGCCTGCGCCATCAACGCATCATTGCCCTGCTGGTACTGCTCCAGCGCGGTACGGTTGACCAGCAGTGCCTTGACGTAGGCCCGCTGCACTTCGGCGGCGCTGTACATCAGGCTCTCAATCGGATCAGTGACGTTGTGTGACTGGTCCAGCATGTAGAACGGCACGTAGTCCGGCTGCTGGGTCTGAATATCCACCAGCTCATTGAAGACCAGAAACAGCTGATACGGGTTGATGGAGCCGCTGTCGAGGTCATCGTCACCGTACTTGCTGTCGTTGAAGTGGAAGCCGCCGAGTTTGCCGAACTGTGCCAGCCGGGCGACGATCATCTCGATATTGACGTTGGGCGCGTGATGGCCGAGGTCGACCAGACACTGGCAGCGCTCGCCGACCGAGGTGGCGGCCAGATAGTTGCTGCCCCAGTCCTGAATGACGGTGGAATAGAACGCCGGCTCAAACATCTTGTGTTCCAGCAGCATGTTCCAGTCAGCCGGCAGCGCCGCATAAATGGCCCGGGCACTGTCGATATAGCGGGCAAAGGAGCGGCTGAAGTGCTGCTGGCCGGGGAAGTTGGAGCCGTCACCGATCCACACCGTCAGTGCTTTGGAGCCGAGTTTTTCGCCCAGCTCAATCACCTGAATATTGTGTTCGATGGCCTGCTGGCGCACTGCTGCCTCGCTGTGGCTGAGGCTGCCGTACTTGTATGACAGCGCCTGATCACGCTGGTCCTGAAAGGTGTTGGAGTTCATGGCATCGAAGCCCAGCCCGCGGCTGGCAGCCACCTCCTTCAGCTCACTGGGGTCGGAGGGGGTGTCCCACGGAATATGCAGAGAGACCTTGGGCGTGACCCGCACCAGCTGCTGAATGACAGCACAGTCATCCATCTTCTCGAAAATATTGCGCGGCTCACCGGTGCCGGGAAAGCGGGCAAAGCGGGTGCCGCCGGTGCCTACTCCCCAGGACGGCAGCGCGACGGCAAACTGCTGCGCCCTGGCGGTGAGGGTTTCTATATCCACACCGTGCCGTGCCAGTCTGCTCTGCAGGTGGGCATAATCGGCATCCAGTGAGGCGTCGGCCTGACGGTTCTGTTCGCCAATCAGATCGGCGGAAATCATCAAAGTGCTCATTGTTGTTGTCCTTGTCAGCGGTCTGGCGGCTATCAGCGGGTGAAGGAAGGCGCATGCCCGGCGTCCACATTCAGCACGTTGCCGGTGGACTTGGATGAAGCTTCGGCGGCGAAAAAGTACACCCCCTCAGCGATATCTTCGGGGAACACATTACGCTTCAGCAGACTGCGCTGGCGGTAGTGTTCTTCCAGCTCATCAGTAGACATGTTGTAGGCGCTGGCGCGTTCTTCCTTCCACTTGCCGGTCCAGATCTTCGAGCCGCGCAGCACTGCATCGGGGTTGACCACATTGACGCGAATACCCAGCGGTGCGCCTTCCAGTGCCAGACAGCGGGCCAGCTGAATTTCAGCAGCCTTGGCGGTGCAGTAGGCGGCGGCGTTGGCAGAGGCCACCAGCCCGTTTTTGCTGGCGACAAAGATCATCGAGCCGCCCATCTGCTGGGTTTTCATAATCTTGAAGGCTTCGCGGGACACCAGGAAATAACCGGTGGAGAGAATATCCTGATTATGCTGCCACATGGCCAGTGAGGTTTCCTCAATCGGTGCGGAAGAGGCGATCCCGGCATTGGAGACCAGAATGTCGACCCCACCAAAGGCCAGTGCGGTCGCGCACAGGGCCGCCGCCACCTGCTCTTCCTGACGCACATCCATCACCACGCCGGCGACCTGATCGGCGCCAAAGGCCTGAGCAAACCCGGCGACGGCTTCATCCAGACTGTGCTGATCAATATCGGTCAGCATCACGCAGGCCCCTTCACTCAGCAGGCGGCGGGCGGTGGCCCGGCCAATACCACCGGCACCGCCGGTGATCACGGCAATCTGCCCGGCCAGTGATTTAGGCTTCGGCATACGCTGCAGTTTGGCTTCTTCCAGTAGCCAGTATTCGATATTGAAGGCTTCCTGCTCGGGCAGGCCCATGTATTCGCTGACCCCGGCGGCACCGCGCATGACATTGATGGCGTTGACGTAGAACTCACCGGCAATACGGGCGGTGGCCTTGTCTTTGGCGAACGACAGCATGCCGACGCCGGGAATCAGGTAGATCACCGGGTTGGCATCACGGATTGCCGGGCTGTCGGCATGGCGGCAGCGCTGATAATAGGCTTCATAGTCGGCATTGTAGGCAGCCAGCTGGCGGTCGAGGCCATCGATCACCTGCGACAGGTTGTCACTGGCCGGGTCGAAGTCGAGTACCAGCGGTTTGATCTTGGTGCGCAGGAAGTGGTCGGGGCAGGAGGTGCCCAGCTCGGCGAGGGCGCGCAGCGACTGCGAATTGACGAACTGCAGCACTTCGGCGCTGTCGTTGAAATGGCCGATCTGACGCTGACGCTGGCTGGTTTTACCGCGAATCACCGGCATCAGCCGGGCAGCCACGGCACGACGGGCCTCGCTGTCCAGACTCTGGCAGGCGTCACCGCCGAACGCGGCGACATCCTGCAGCTGGTCGTCGAGCCAGCGCTGTGCCTTGTTGATCATCTCCAGCGAGGTCAGGTAGCAGTCTTTGGAGCTGTCACCCCAGGTGAACAGGCCATGTGCTTCCAGCACGATGCCGCGCAGGTGGGGGTTGGCTTTGGCCAGCTTTTCCAGCTCCAGACCGAGCTGAAAACCGGGGCGGCGCCAGGGCAGCCAGCCGATGTCACTGCCATAGATCGTTTCGGTCAGGGCCTTGCTGTTCCTGGCGGCGGCAATGGCGATCACGGCATCCGGGTGCAGGTGGTCAACGTGGGCAAAGGGCACAAAGGCGTGCAGCGGTGTGTCGATACTGGCGGCGCGGCTGTTGAGGTTGAAGGTACAGTGCGGCAGGTAGCCGACCATCTCATCTTCGTACTGTTCGCCGCGGTAGAGCTGCTTGAGGCTTTCCAGTTTGTCCATATACAGGGTGGCGAAGCCATCCAAGCGGATGCTGCCGATGTCACCGCCCGAGCCCTTGACCCACAGCACCGGCACCTGTTCCTTGCTCAGCGGGTCATGGCAGAGAATCTTGGCGGAGGTATTGCCACCGCCATAATTGGTGACGCGCATGTCGGCGCCCAGCAGATTGGAGCGGTACAGCAGCAGTTCAGGTTCGCTCAGGGTGGCGGCGTGGGCGTCGTCCCAGCGGTTTTCGATCAGACTGTTCTCATTCTGAGAGTATTGTTTTTGTTGCGTCATGGGAGCCTCAGTCAGTTATCCGCATTAATGAAGTCAAAAAGAATTCGGGTCGGAACAGGTTGCTGCACCGCAGGGTGATGACCCGCCAGACAGGCACACAGGGCGGGCAATCAGGCGTCAACACTGGTTCGGTGCAAGCAAAAGCTGTCATACTGAGCGACATTTACGGCGGGTTGCGCAGGTTTTGACAGGTTTTGACGGTTTTAATCTTCCATCAAACACCTAAACCTGTCAAACAAGATCAAAACATTGCAAAAAATGCTTGATTTTGTCCCCCCGTCTGACCATATTGACGCCTAAGGATTGATAATGCACGAAGTTGAAAGACATCGAATCATCCTCTCTGAGGTGGGCGAAAAGCCCGTGGTGACCCTGAACTACCTGGTGGATCTGCTCGGTGCGTCGGAAGCGACGGTCCGGCGTGACATCAACGTACTGCACAAACAGGGCAAGCTGAAAAAGGTGCGCGGGGGAGCAGAGTCTCTGCATCCGCCGACCAGTCCCAATCTGGCGGGGCGGCCTTTCTCGGTGAATCAGACCATCAATGCCCGAGCCAAGCGTGCTATCGCCCGGCTGGCAGCGACCCTGTGCAAAGAGGGCGACTCGATCATCATCAATGGCGGGACGACCACCTTCTTTATGGCTGAACACCTGAAGAACAGTCACCTGCATGTGCTGACCAATTCCTTTGTGATTGCCGAGTACCTGCTGAAAAACAGTAAATGCGGTGTGACCCTGCCCGGCGGCACGGTGTACCGGGAGCAAAACATCATTCTGAGCCCGTTCCCCAGAGATGTGTCGTCGCAGTTTTACGCTTCACTGCTGTTTATCGGCGCCCAGGGGGTGGGTCCGCTGGGCGTTATGGAAACCGATCCGCAGATCGTGCAGGCCGAAACCAAGCTGCTCGAACAGGCGGAACAACGGGTGTTGCTGGTGGACAGCAGCAAGTTTGGCAATCGCAGCAGTCTGATCGTATGCCCGCTGAACAAGATCGATATCGTCATCACCGATGACGGTATTGATCAGAAAAGTCGGAAGATGATTGAAGATGCAGGATGCAAACTGATGATTGCGACGATGGAAACTTCAGCATCAACCACACTGGCGGAAACCGCCGGGGAGACCGACTAGGTCACCCCCTGCCAGCGCCACGATCACCGCTCTTTACAGACATTTCATGAACGCAGCACAGCAACTGGCTGTCACTGGCTGTTGAAAACGTAGTACTCCACAGCCTGCAAGGCGGTCGGCCATTGAACAAAAACAACAAATGGAGACTAGCTATGCGATTGAAGACACTCCTTACCTGCGCAATTACCAGTGCAGCGCTGGCCTTTGGTGGTCTGGCGCAAGCCAAGGAAGTAAAGATTGCGCTGGTGGTGAAGGCCCTCGGTATCGGCTTCTTTGAGGCCGCCAACAATGGTGCGCAGGAGGCCGCCAAGGAGCTGGGCGATGTGCAGGTGATCTACACCGGCCCGACCAGTACCACCGCTGAAGGCCAGATTGAAGTCATCAACTCCCTGATTGCCCAGCGCGTTGACGCCATTGCCGTGTCAGCCAATGACACGGATGCGCTGGTACCCATTCTGAAGAAGGCCCAGCAACGCGGTATCAAGGTTATTTCCTGGGATTCCGGCGTAGCGAAAGACGGCCGGCAGATTCACCTGAACCCGTCGAGCAACCAGCTGATCGGTGAAATGAACGACAAGCTGGCGGTTGAGGCGATCAAGGCCAGCGGCGCCGCTGACGGTGAAGTGGCCATCCTCAGCGCTACCCCCACCTCCACCAACCAGAACATCTGGATCGACGAAATGAAAAAGGCGTCGGCCCAGTATCCGGCGATGAAAATTGTCACCACCGTTTACGGTGATGATCTGGCCGACAAGAGCTACCGCGAAACCGTCGGCCTGCTGAAAACCTATCCTGAGCTGAAAGCCATCGTCGCTCCCACCTCTGTGGGCATCGTGGCGGCCGCACAGGCCGTGCAGGATCAGGGTAAGGTCGGCAAGGTCTATGTCACCGGGCTGGGGCTGCCCTCCGAGCTGGCAGGGCATGTCGAGGCCGGCGCGGTGAAAAGTTTCGCCATCTGGAATCCTATCGATCTGGGCTACGCCGCCACCATGATTGCCTACAATCTGGTAGAGGGTAAGGCGACCGACAAAGAAGTGGGCATGGGCCGTCTGGGCATGGCTAAGCTCGATGCCGATGGCAACGCGGCGATGGGCGACCCCTTCGTCTACGATGCGTCCAACGTCGGCAAGTTCGCCAAGATATTCTGATACCCGCATACCGTTCAGTGCCTTCTGGCCCCGCTGCAGTGTGCAGCGCGGCCGGCTGGTGGCTGCGCCGGGTGCGCTCCGCCTTCAGTCATCAATAAAAAAGATAAAACGCCTATGACCGACCTGACGCCTGTGTTCTCCCTGCGGGGGATCACCAAGACCTTTCCCGGGGTCAAAGCCCTGGACAATGTGCAGCTCGACCTCTATCCGGGTCAGGTGACCGCCCTGATCGGTGAGAATGGCGCGGGCAAGTCGACCCTGGTCAAGACTATGACCGGCATTTACCAGCCGGATGAGGGCCGCATTCTGTTTCACGAGCAGCCGGTACGGCTGGCTTCACCGGATGATGCGCACCAGCTGGGTATCACCGCCATCCATCAGGAAACCGTGCTGTTTGACGAGCTGAGCGTCACCGAAAATATTTTCGCCGGGCACTACCTGTATCGCGACGGCCTGTTCGGCAGCCGCTGGCTGCGCCGTCTGGACTGGCCCGCCATGCACGAGCAGGCACGGGCCATCCTGCAGCGGATTGATGCGCCGCTTGATCCTCACGCCGTGCTGAAAGACCTCAGCATTGGTCAGCGCCATATGGTTGCCATTGCCCGGGCGCTGTCGGTGGAGGCGCAGGTGGTGATTCTCGATGAGCCAACGGCTGCTCTGTCTCACCATGAAATCCACGAACTCTATGCCATCGTCGAGCGCCTCAGGCAGCAGGGTAAGGCGATCCTGTTCATTTCTCATAAGTTCGACGAAATTTTCGCCATTGCCGACCGCTATACGGTATTTCGTGACGGCTGCTATATCGCTGATGGCCTGATCAGCCAGACCGATGAAGCGGAGCTGGTGACCCTGATGGTCGGCCGCTCGGTCAGTGAGGCCTATCCCAAACAGATCTGTGCGCTGGGCGAGACGGTGCTTGAAGTAGATGGGCTGAGCCATCCGACCGAGTTTGCGGATATTTCCTTCAGCCTGCGTCAGGGTGAAATTCTCGGCTTCTACGGGCTGGTGGGCGCCGGGCGCAGTGAAGTCATGCATGCTCTGTTCGGCATTACCCGGCCCAGTGCCGGCACTATTCGTCTGCGCGGCCAGACGCTGGCGCTCAGGGCGCCGGCGGATGCCATCGCCGCCGGTATCGTCTATGTGCCGGAAGAGCGGCAGAAGCAGGGGGCGGTCGTGGATATGCCTATTGTGCATAACATCAGCCTGCCACAACTGGCGGCGCTCAACCCCTCAGGTTTCCTCCATGCCGGGCGCGAATGGCAGCTGGCCGATGATTATGCCCGGCGCCTGCAGGTGAAGGCTGCCAGCTGGCAGCAGGCCGTGGGCACCCTGTCCGGCGGTAACCAGCAGAAGGTGGTGATTGGGAAGTGGCTGGCTACCAGCCCGACGGTCATCATTCTTGATGAGCCCACCAAGGGCATCGATATTGGCTCCAAGGCGGCCGTGCATCAGTTTATGTCGGAGCTGGTGGCACAGGGGCTGGCGGTGATCATGGTGTCGTCGGAGCTGCCGGAAGTGATGGGCATGGCTGATCGCATCATCGTTATGCATGAAGGGCTGATTGTGGCGGAATACCCCGCCGGGACGGCCACCGCGGAGCAAATCGTGCGGGCGGCCAGCGGTGCCGACAGTGAGGAGGTACGTCATGCTCGGGTCGCCTGAATGTCGCTGGCAGCCGGCGCGGCTGCTGCGTCAGCGGGAAATGCTGCTGGCGCTGGTGATTGTGGTGATGACGCTGGCGATTGGTGCCATCACCCCTGACTTCCTCGCTCCGGGCAACCTGCGTGGGGTATTCAATGACACGTCAATCCTGATCATTCTCGCCCTCGGGCAGATGCTGGTGATTCTGACCCGCTGTATCGACCTGTCGGTGGCCGCCAATCTGGCGCTGACCGGCATGATGGTGGCCCTGCTCAACTTCCATTATCCCCAGCTGCCACTGGCGCTGCTGATTGCGCTGGCAACCCTCGCTGGTCTGCTGCTGGGGGCCGTCAATGGTGTCCTGGTGTGGAAGCTGAAGATTCCCGCCATTGTCGTCACCCTCGGCAGTATGAGTATCTACCGCGGCATCATCTTTCTGCTCACCGATGGCAGCTGGATCAATGCACACCAGATGAGTCAGAACTTTATCGAACTGCCACGGCAAAGCCTGCTGGGCCTGCCGCTGCTGAGCTGGTGTGGCCTGCTGATGATGGTGCTGGTGTGGGTGTTCCTGCGCTTCAGCCGTCGTGGTCGGGCGCTGTTTGCCGCCGGTGGCAACCCGACCGCCGCCTTCTATACCGGCATTGATGTTGGCCGCACCCAGTTCATGAGCTTCTGTCTGTCCGGGGCACTGGCTGGCTTCTGCGGTTACCTGTGGATTTCCCGCTATGCGGTGGCCTATGTCGACATCGCCAGTGGTTTCGAGCTGCAGGTGATCGCCGCCTGCGTCATCGGCGGGGTCAGCATCATGGGCGGGCTGGGTTCAGTCGCGGGCTGTGTGCTGGGAGCGCTGTTCCTCGGCGTGATCAACAACGCCCTGCCGGTGATCGGTGTGTCACCGTTCTGGCAGATGGCTATCTCCGGCGCCGTCATCATCGTCGCTGTGCTGATCAATGCCCGTTCCGAACAACGTCAGGGCCGCATCATCCTGCGACGCGCCCTGCAACCGCTGCACTGAGCATCGGCGCGAGCTGCCGCCAAGGAGACAACAACATGGCCAAAGTGCTTTCAACCGCTGCCCTCAGCCATAATGAGACCGCCATGAACGCTGCCAGTACTTCTCTGCTGCAACGCCTGGCCTGCTGGGAAACCTTCCTGCTGCTGGTCACGGTAGCGGTGTTTTTTATCAATGCCGCTGCGTCACCGTATTTTCTCGATGTGTGGAATCTGTCCGATGCCACCTTCAACTTCACCGAAAAGGCCATCATCGTGCTGCCGATGGCGATGCTGATCATCGCCCGTGAAATTGACCTGTCGGTGGCGTCGATCATTGCCCTCAGCTCTACCCTGATGGGCTTCTGCGCCCAGCAGGGCATGGCGACACCCCTGCTGGTGGTGGTCGGGCTGGCTACCGGGCTGGCCTGCGGGCTGCTTAACGGACTGCTGGTGACGCGGTTTGGCCTGTCATCCATCGTCGTCACTATCGGCAACATGAGCCTGTTCCGCGGCATGACCTACATCCTGCTCGGTGATCAGGTGCTGAACCAGTATCCGGCCAGCTTTGCCTACTTTGGTCAGGGCTACGTCTACTGGGCGTTTTCTTTCGAGTTTGTGCTGTTTCTCGCACTGGCCGTGCTGTTCTACATCACCCTGCACCGTACCAACTTCGGCCGGCGTACCTATGCCATCGGCAACAATCCGGTGGCGGCCTACTACTCTGGCATTAATGTCAGCCGCCATAAGCTGGTGCTGTTTGTGCTGGTAGGGGTGTTGTCAGGACTGGCCAGTATTCTGCTGACCTCGCGGCTGGGCAGCACCCGGCCCACCATCGCCCTCGGCTGGGAGCTGAGTGTGGTGACCATGGCGGTGCTGGGTGGCGTCAATATTCTCGGCGGCGCCGGCAGTATCAGCGGGGTGGTGATTGCAGCCTTTCTGATGGGGCTGGTGACCTTTGGTCTGGGCCTGCTCAATGTGCCCGGTATTGTCATGTCCGTCATCGTCGGGGCGATGCTGATTGTAGTGATCAGTCTGCCGATCATCAGTAAACAACTCCTGTCCAGACGACAGGGAGGAGCAGGGTGATGCGCTATGCCTCAGTGATGCAGCTGTTCCCAGGCTGTGCAGCGGAATATCGCCAGCGTCATGATGCCATCTGGCCAGAACTGGTCGCGCTGCTGCAGGGGTATGGCATTGGCGACTACCACATCTGGCTGGAGGACGAGAGTGGCCGGCTGTTCGCCAGTTTTGAAGCATCCGCTGAACTCGACACGGCCGCGTTGAAGCAGGAGCCGGTGATGCAGCGCTGGTGGGCAATGATGGCCGATATCATGCAGACGCAACCGGGTTCCAATGAACCCTGGGCCCGGGCGCTGCAGCCGATGTTCTATCTGGCCTGAGAGGGACATGACGTGGGTAAGGCAGAGCAGGGACATCCGATGAACAGGGGCATCGCGGCGCAGGCCAGCCGGCCGGCGGTGATCGTGGTGCTGGATATCGGCAAGACTAATATCAAGCTTGCCGCACTGACGCTGGACGGCGGGCGCTGTCTGCAGACACTGCGCCGCGCCAATGGCGTTGAGGCCGGAGTGCTCGGCTACGCGCAGGTCGATGTTGACGGTATCTGGCAGTGGCTGCTGGAGGGGCTGGCCCAGCTGGCGCAGCACTATCAGATTGCCCGCATCGGCACAACCACCCACGGTGCCACTGTCGCCTGTGTCAATCCGGCGCTGGCCGGTGACGGGCTGGTATTACCGATTGCTGATTACGAGCAGGTGCTGGAAGGCAACGATGCCTATACGTCATTGCGCCCCGACTTTGCCGAGACCCTGAGCCCGGCGCTGCCCGCCGGCCTGAATCTGGCGGCTCAGCTGCACTGGCTGGCGCAGCGCTTCCCCCAGCAGTTTGCCGGCTGCCGGGTGCTGCTGATGTATCCGCAGTACTGGGGCTGGCGGCTAAGTGGCGTACTGGCCGGAGAGCGTACCTCGCTGGGCTGCCACACCGATTTATGGAGCCCGTCGCGCAACGACTATTCCTCTTTGCCTGACCGGCTGGGCTGGCGTGCACTGATGCCGGAGATCCTGCCCACCGGTGCGGTGCTGGGGGCGCTGAAACCGGCGCTGGCGGCGCAGCTGGGGATTGGCGAAGACTGTCTGATACTGAATGGTATCCACGACAGTAACGCCTCGCTGGTGCCGCATCTGCAGCGCCGGCAGCAGCCTTTTACGGTGATTTCCAGTGGCACCTGGACGGTGATGTGTGGCGTGGGCGGAGAGCTTGCGCATCTGGACCGTCACGCCGATATGCTCTGCAACGTCGATGCCTTCGGCGGCGCGGTGCCCTGCATCCGCTTTATGGGCGGGCGCGAATGGGAGCAGCTGCGAGGTCAGCAGCCCGGCGACTGGCAGGACGCCATGAGAGTGATGGATGCAGAGGTGCTGGCCCTGCCCTGTTTTGCCCCTCAGGGCGGCCCTTTTCAGCAACGTCAGGGGCGTGTTCTCGGTGCCCTGGAGCCGCTGAGTGATAGCGAGCGCAGTGCCCTGGCGGCACTTTATTGTGCGCTGATGACTGATTACTGCCTGCGTCTGCTGGGGCAGGGCACGGCACTGGATCAGGGCGATATCATCGTCGAAGGCAGCTTTGCCAGTAACCCGCTGTATCTGCAGCTGCTGGCCAGCCTGCGTCCGCAGCAGCGGGTGCTGCAAAGTATCGACAGCACCGGCACCACCCTCGGCACCGCGCTGCTGGCAGGTACCTTCACCCTGACTGACTATGACCAGCACCTGCTGCAGGTGCCGAGCCAGCCTTGTGCTGAACTGCAGGACTACAGGCAGCAGTGGCTGCGCATGATCAGAGTGGATTGAAGAGAATGAACGACAAGTCGCCTGAAGGTTGAAAACTAAAACTCACCACATCAGGCGGTCGCAAACCTAAGTATTTCCGCTTCGTTGGCAAAGTCTGTTACAGCTAACCCAAGGCCTTTCAACTTATTGATAAAGATCCCATAGTACTTTTTATCTTGGTCAGTTTTCATGAGTCTCGGAGGCTCAACAGCAAAGAGCCATCGGGTAGGGTCGATGGCATGCGCTTTGATGACTCTTTCTGCACGATTCAACCATTGATCGCCATGTTCGACGACTTTCGTTAAAGATTGCTGATCAAAGGCTAGAGGCTTGATTGCTGCCTCAATGTGATCGTTTCTGGTGCGATGAACAAAAGGAATACTCACTTCGACAAAGCCATCAGAAACTGTGCTCTTGCTGAATTTACGAGCCCCTTCCAATTGGCGGAAACATTGACGAAGCTTAGTGTTCATTTCTTCTTCGCGGTATTTCCTGTTCACGAAGTCTCTCTGTACATAGTGCCCGAACAACTCATCTAACTTCTGCCTGATATCCTTGGCCATCACTAGTCTTACATCTGAAAATCGCACCAGTGCCTCTTTTTCCTCTGTCAGATAGTCAAAGAGCTGTTGCCGCTCACATGGGGACTTACTGCTGATCAGAGCACTTAGGCGGTTTAATTCAGCTTGGGCTGCCTTCAGGGTTGCCGCAAAAAATGTACGGTCCATTTCACTGAAGAAGTCGGTCACCCTGGACAATCTACTCGCAAGGCGAAAACAGATATCTCCTGTTGCTGGGCAGAATAGCACTACACCTACATTGGCAAACTCTTCTGTTTCAGCATAGGGTTGGAACCGCACAATTTTGTACTGGCAGGCCAACTTGATCATGCTAGCGCCCCCCAAAAAGCATCATTGTTAAATCGCAGTAGCACATCTTCAATGTTATTTATGTGTTGTTCAGAGCGGCCTTCAAGGCCCTCGATCCAAGTCGGAGGAATACTGTTCACTATGGTAGGCCAATGTGCAATAACCTGAGCCAGCTTTTCCTTGAAAGTATCTTGCACTATCAAATCTACCGGCTGCTCACGCAGTGCAGACGAAAAAATATGATTTCGTCTGCTGTCTTCAACCGAATAGGTGGAATCGAAAGCCAGATTATGATCGATGATAAAAATGTCGTTTGAGACGGTATTGATTAGCAGGTTTGGATTGCCGCCATGACTCGTTAATGTTCGGTCTTCATTCTGTATCCAGTAGTCAAAAATAAAGACCTTTAGTTGCAGCGCCGAATCGACTCCATGAACAGCTGCATGGGCGATAGGTGATGCATTTGGGATCGCCTGACTGCCAAACAGTGGGTACACAGAAAGATCACGGCGCCAGTCGAAGTTTGGGTGGCTACTATAGAGCTCTCTCGGGATCTCAAGCAGTTCTGCTTCCGGAACAGGTAAACTGAGTAGGCGTGCCAGGCGATAACAGATCCATTCGTTGATTAGCCCGGTGTAGTTAGTATTAAGACCTTTAACGTAAAACTGACGACCGTCCTCTGTTCTGCAAAGGAAAGGGTTCAGCGCACACCGATCTACCCTGCGTATGACTTCCTCGATCAGCATTTCCTGTCCCTGAATACATGCCAGACAACCATATTGATGGTGTTTCAGCCTAGACCAAAACAGTATCTCAGTCACACAGCAACGAAGTTCACAATCAATACAGACTAGTTTATCGAGGCGGTTTGCTTATGACTGTCTGGCCGGTATTTCCAGCCCGCGCTGGACGGCCGGGCGCTGCAGACAGCGCTCAAGCCAGGCCTGTACGCCGGTGAAACTGGCATAGTCCACCAGCTCGCCTGCACCATAGAATCCCACCAGATTACGTACCCAGCCCAGCAGGGCGATATCGGCAATGGTGAACTCCTCTCCCATGATCCAGCTGCGACCTTGCAGACGGGTTTCCAGCACGCCCAGCAGGCGCTTGCTTTCGCTGACATAACGCTGCAGCGGGCGTTTGTCCTCGTAGTCTTTACCGGCAAATTTGTGGAAGAAGCCGACCTGTCCAAACATTGGCCCGACCGCCGCCATCTGGAAAAACACCCATTGCAGCGTTTCGTAGCGGCCAGCCGGATCAGCGGGCATCAGCCTGCCGGTTTTCTCCGCCAGATAGAGCAGAATGGCTCCGGACTCGAACAGCGCCAGCGGCTGACCTCCGGGGCCATCGGGGTCGATGATGGCGGGAATCTTGCCGTTGGGGTTAAGGGCCAGAAACTCCGGTGTCCAGGTTTCATTGGCGCCGATATTGATGGTGTGCGGTTCATAGGCCAGCCCCAGCTCCTCCAGCGCAATGGAGACCTTGACGCCATTGGGAGTCGGCAGCGAATACAGCTGCAGGCGTTCGGGATGCTGCGCAGGCCAGCGCCGGGTAATGGGGAAAGCAGACAGATCAGACATGCAGGGGCTCCTCAGATTGTGTGGCCAGCCTGTATATAGGGACATCCACGGTGCTATCCAGTGGCTCAGGGACGGACAAACTGTTGCCGTGCTGCGCTGACTCTGTCGCGAATGACGCATTCGTGAGTGTGGTCATTGATCAGCCCCATGGACTGCAGAAAGGCGTACACCGTGGTTGGGCCAACGAATTTCCAGCCGCGCTTTTTCAGCTCCTTTGACAGGGCCACGGATTCTGCCGAGGTGGACTGGGTCTGGGGCGCGCCGAGGCTGTCGGCCGCCGGTTCGTAACGCCAGATGAAGCGGGCAAAGGAGCCTTCCCTGTCGATCAGCTCCAGCAGACGCTGGGCGTTGTTGATCACCGCTTCGATCTTGCCGCGATGACGGACGATGCCTTCGTCCTGTAGCAGCCGTTCAATCTCCACTGCGCCAAACTGGGCGACCTGATGGAAGTCGAACTGGGCAAAGGCGGCGCGGAAGTTATCACGCTTATTAAGGATGGTGCGCCAGCTCAGGCCCGACTGAAAACTTTCCAGACACAGCTTCTCAAACAGGCGGCGGTCATCGGCCACCGGGAAGCCCCATTCGTGGTCGTGATAGGGAAGAAACTCGGGAGCGCCTCCGCACCAGCGGCAGCGCGGCAGGTTATCGGGGGCAATGTAGGGATCGGTCATGTCGTTCTGCCTGTGGCGTGGGAGAGACAACAAAACCTAGGTGCCCGGGGAGTCCCTGTCAAACCGCAGCGTGAACAGTGCAGACTCGTGCGGTGGTGGGGGCGTGAGAAGAGAGAGGAGAAGAGAGGAAAACAGCGGCAGCAGTGCAGGTCACGGCTGCCGGTCAGTCAGGCACACATCATGTTGTGCCGGTGATGCGTCAGTCCCTTGATATGAAGGCGACTCAGCCTTCGGGGCGGAACAGCTTACGTGCGTTCAGTGGCCCTTTGGAGATGGTCAGCAGCCAGCTGGCCCAGCACAGCATACCCTGAGGGGCATTGCGACGAATGCGGTGATAACCCTGCCAGTTGCCTACCATCAGCCACGACATGGCCAGCGCAGTGCCATAAGGACCGGTCAGACCATCATGCATGCTGTCCAGAGCAAGCACACAGGTAACGACCAGAACAAGAACGGTGAGGCTGAGAGCGGTAGGTTTATACATGACGTGCTGCGAACCTGCGGGGTTGAATCAAGGGAGTGCCTATTGTAACGGCATCGCCATAAAAGCGAAGGGGCTTTTGGTTGAATTTTGTACAATTTGAGTGCTGTTTTGTCCTGTTCGACTCGAGCCGGTTCGCTGCACGCTCCCGGTGCGTTCAGCGTTGCCATGGCCGCTGCTCAAGCGCCTGCTGCACAATGCTCACGCCGCGATCAATCTCATCCTCACGATAACCGGCATAACCCATCACCAGCCCGCGGGCCGGGCTCTGCAGGCAGTGGGCACTGAGGGCGCGGCAACCCACTCCCTGCGTCATCAGGTACTGGCTCAGGGCGCTGTCATCGACCTCCGGCAGGCGCTGGCACAGATGCATGCCCGCTTCTGGTAAGCGACAACGCTGCTCACTGCCGACCAGCGGCAGCAGGCGCTGCCACAGATAATCACGCCGGGCGGCATAGAGCTGACGCATCTTGCGGATATGGCCAAGCAGGTTGCCGGAGGCAATAAAGCGCGCCGCCGCGGCCTGAGTATGCAGCGGCGCGTGATAGTCCACCAGCGAGCGGTAGCGACAGAAGCTGTCGACCAGATGCTCGGGCAATACCAGATAGCCCAGCCGTAATGACGGGAACATCACTTTGGCCAGCGTGCCGATGTACAGCACCCGGCCGCTCGGGTCGAGGCCCTGCATGGCAGCCAGCGGACGGCCCTCGTAGCGGTATTCGGAGTCATAATCATCTTCCAGAATCCAGCAGTTCCACTGCCGGGCCAGATCGATCAGTGCCAGCCGCCGTGCCAGAGGCAGGGTGCCGCCGGTGGGATACTGGTGTGAGGGGGTCAGGTAGATCAGCCGTGGTGCCGCCGCCTGAGCATCAGGAATCAGCCCTTCGTCATCCACCGCCATGGGCTGCAGCTGCACATCGGCGGCGATAAACCCGCCACGGGCGCCGATATAGCCGGGGTCTTCCACCCACACCCGGTCACCGGGCTCCAGACACAGTCGTGCCACCAGCTCAATGCCCTGCTGGGCGCCACTGGTCACCACCACCTGCGCTGCATCACAGCGCACCCCGCGGGATTCACGCAGATAGTCGGCCAGCGCCTGACGCAGGGGCAGATAGCCCTGTGGCTGGCCGTAATTGGCCAGCCGCCGTGGTGCGCGGCGAATATCCTGATTGAGCAGACGGCGCCATTCGGTCCAGGGGAAGGTATCCAGTTCGGGGATGCCGGGCGCCAGAATCAGCTGCGAGTTACCACCCCCGCGTCCCAGCTGGCTCAGGCGCTGGCCGCGCTGTGACAGACCGGGCAGGGTGGCCTTGCTGTCCTGCACGGTGCTGCTCTGCTGCAGGCTGTCGCTGGCCAGTGAGTTGACGAAGGTGCCGGCACCGGTGGCGCCGCGGATATAGCCCTCGGCCAGCAGCTGTTCGTAAGCCTGCATAACGGTGTTGCGGCTGATCTGCAGCTGGCTGGCGAGATGACGTGAACTGGGCAGACGGCTGTCGGCGGGCAGCTGGCCATTCAGAATACGCTGCCGGATGGCCTGATACAGCTGGCGGAAGCGCGGCACATCGCCATCAGTCAGGGCAGGCAGCATACCTTGCAGATCAAGCATAAGGACTCCTGTGCCGTTACCGGCGGTCATCGACGAATTGGCTCCATCATATTGAAAAAAGTGGACCTTTATCAGAGCCAATTGAAACGAGAAAGTAGGGCCATTGTTGCCGGGGCGTAAACACGTTCCCGGCGCTGGTTTGCAAAGGAGTGGTTGCGTTGCTCTGGCATGTGGCCGCCCTTTGACTTGATCTGTCCCAATACCGGCCTTCAGGAGACTGCCATGTCACTCAGCCCCCGTACCCGCCTGCGGCGCCTGCCCAAGCGTTCTGTTGAAGAGCGTGAGCAGGCCTACGCCATTATCGACGAATGTCTGATCTGCCACGTGGCCGGTTTCAATGGTGAGCACGCCACGGTGCTGCCGACGGCACACTGGCGCATGGGGGATTACGTCTATCTGCACGGCCATGGCAAAAACGGCCTGCTGCGACAGCTGCTGGACGGGCAGGACGCCAGTCTGTGCTTCACCCTGATCGACGGTCTGGTGCTGGCCAAGTCAGCCTTTCACCATTCGATGAACTATCGCTCGGTGGTGATGTTCGGCAAGGCTGAAGAGGTAACCGGCGCGCACAAGGCGGAAAGCATGGATGCCTTTGTCGACAAGGTTTCCCCCGGCCGGGCCGCCCAGGCCCGCCCCGGGAACGACATTGAGCTGAAGGCGACGCTGGTGCTGCGTATTCCGATCAGCGACTGGTCGTGCAAAGTGCGGGTCGGCCCTTCGTCGGACGATGCAGAAGATCTGCCGTTGCCGGTGTGGAGCGGGGTGATTCCGCTGTCACTGCAGGCCGGTGCGCCGTTACCTGATTATGCCGATGGTCCGCTGCCGGTACTGCCAGCCGGAATCACTGTTACGAAGGAGGGTGCATGATGAGCTTTACCGTTACCCTGTGGCAGCCCGAAGCGGCTGATGAGCCGCGGCTGGCCGCGCTGTTTAACGTCTTTCAGGTGCTGCGTCCGCATCTGGATCTGCATGAATTCAGCCAGCGTGTCTGTCGTCAGGCGGCTGAAGGCTATCGCATCGCCTATATTGAGGAAGGCGGACAGGTACTGGCGGTTGCCGGGTTCCGGGTCGTGCACTTTCTGGCCTGGGGCCGGGTGCTCTATCTGGATGATCTGGTCACCGACCCGGGCCAGAAGCGCCGTGGTCTGGCAGGTGCGCTGCTGGACTGGCTGAAGCAACATGCGGCGGCAGAGGGCTGCACCGAGCTGCATCTCGACAGCGGCTACCAGCGCCACGATGCCCATCGTCTGTATCTGAATCAGGGCATGGTGATGAACTGTCATCACTTTGCTGTGCCGGTCAAAGCCTGACCGGTCGTTAACGATCCTGCGAGCCACAGAGACTGCCATGTACCTACCCAAGCATTTTGACCAGTCCGACCCCCAGCCACTGCAGCAGGTCATGCAGGATTTCCCGCTGGCGACCCTGATCACCCTTGGTCCGCAGGGCTTGCTGGCCAACCCGCTGCCGTTGTTGTGGCTGCCTGCCGAAGAGGGGGGCGGGCGTCTGCAGGGGCATGTGGCGCGGGCTAACCCGCTGTGGCAGGACAGTGATCTGAGCGTCGAGGCGCTGGCGGTGTTCAGTGCCGGTGATGCTTACATCTCACCCAACTGGTACCCCGGCAAGCTGCAGCATGGCAAAGCCGTGCCGACCTGGAACTATGTGACGGTACAGGCCCGCGGCCCGCTGCGCATCATCGATGATCGTGACTGGCTGCGGGATCTGGTTGGCCGTCTGACAGATCAGCATGAGCAGGGGCGGCAGACACCCTGGCAGGTCAGTGATGCCCCGGCGGACTATATTGATGCCATGCTCAGGGCCATCGTCGGTATCGAGATTGAGGTGCGCGAGCTGACCGGCAAGTGGAAAGTCAGCCAGAATCAGCAGGCTGCCAACCGTCAGGGCGTGATTGATGCTCTGCAGCAGCAGGGCGATGCGGGTAGCATGTACATGGCGGAGCAGGTGCAGGCGGCCAGCGCCTGACCCCGTTCGCGGCGTACCATCAGCGCTCTGCCTGCGGCAGGTCGGCAGTCGCAACGGTAGATTGCATGCAAAATGGTCGACTTGGCTGCGGCTGGCAGGTTTAATAGCGCCGGTTTTGCCCGGCCCGCTGGTCGCGACAAACCAGATAATCACCCTCATGCCCGCCCAATCTGCACGAGTTCGCCATGGCCACGCCGATTCCTCCCGCCATTCGTCAGCCCCTTGATCGCACCGCCGTCAGTGTCATGGTGGTGCTCTGCACCATCTGGGCTTCCCAGACCATCATGATCAAGCTGGCCTCACCGGATATGGGCAATGTGGCGCAGGTGGGGATTCGCTCCGTCGGTGCCACCCTGCTGCTGTGGTGCTATGCACTGTGGTCAGGTGACCGGCTGTGGCAGAAGGATGGCAGCCTGCGCCCCGGTCTGCTGGCGGGCTTTCTGTTTGCCATGGAGTTTGTCTGCGTCACCTTTGGCCTGATGCTGACCTCCGCCACCCATGTGGCGGTGTTTCTCTATACGGCACCCTTATTCTCCGCACTGGGGCTGCATTTTCTGGTGCCCGGTGAGCAGCTCAGCCGTCGTCAGTGGGTGGGCATGGGGCTGGCGTTCGCCGGTCTGGCGCTGGCCATGTCCGATGGCTTTCTGGCCCAGCAGGGCATTGACTGGCGGATGTTTGCCGGGGATCTGATCGGGCTGGCGGGTGGTGCGTTCTGGGGAGTCACTACGGTGGCGATCCGCGCCTCTGCCCTGTCGGAGGTGTCGCCGGTGAAGACGCTGATGTACGAGCTGGGGTTCACCGGTGTCCTGCTGACACCCATGGCCTGGCTGCTGGGCGAGTTCGACAGCTTCCACTTCACCCTGACTTCCAGCCTCAGTCTGGCCTATCAGACCACCATCCTGTGTTCGGCCAGCTATCTGGGCTGGCTGATCCTGCTGCGACGTTATCTGGCCACGCGGCTGGCGGTGTTCTCGTTTCTCACGCCGATCATCGCGGCGGTATTCGGCTGGCTGATTCTGGGCGATGCCATTTCCCATTCCTTTATCGGCGGCGGGGTGCTGGTGATGCTGGGTATCATGGTGGTGAACCGGCGTTAGTGTGGCTGCAGGCCGTCTTTGAGGTGCAGATAAACCTCATCCTGATCACGCTTGCCGGCCGCCAGAGCCAAAGCCACGCTGTCATTGCCTGTCACCTTTCAGGCCAGACGATAGCCTGCAGCACGTAATCTGATCGTGCAGGCGTTGTCATAGCCACATAACCGGGCGGCTGGCGCATGGGGAGTTTCCAGCCGCTCTACGCGCTTTTTCTTGAGCTGACTTTTGATGGCAGGGGCCAGTTTCTCCCATTCCCTGAGCACTTCTGGCAGCAGTGTGAGCTTACAGGTCATCCCGACTGATCTCGATGGCTTGCTCCCTCATTATTGTCCGGCGCGCTTCTACTCCCTTTCCCAGCTCATGATCATCAATCCTCTCCAGCAGCCATTCGCAGCTTTTGCCGGAATCAGACAGGCCACTGGTTTGTTGTGGTTGAGGATGGCAATAGGGGCTCCACCAGACTGCCTTCAGCAGTGCAGATGGCTTTTTTCAACCCGGAGATCCTGACTGAATAATCAGCAAGAGCCTGATACATGGCAGACGTCCGAATATGACCAAAACGCCTGCCGGGCTCAGCCACGTGTCAGATGGAACCGACAGCGCCGTGATGCCGCACAAGCTCATCCCATTCCTGCCAGAAGCGCAGCCATAAAGACGCCTCATCATGGTCCAGCGGCTCCTTGTCCGGGCTGTCCAGATAATACTGCCGTATCTGGGCGGCCAGGGTCAGGACGGCGTTGTGCCAGTCGGCACGGGCGATGACGATCTGCTGATCGGCGATGGTCAGCTCAATCTGCGCATCGGCCAGATGCCTGATCCATATTTCCACGCCGCCACCGCAGCCCTGTATTTCAATGCACGGCTGGTCGGCAAAGCTCAGCAGATCGAAGCCGCAACAGGGAATCAGCGCGTTATAGGGTGCCAGCGGTTG
Organism: Pokkaliibacter sp. MBI-7; assembly: GCF_029846635.1. Taxonomy (NCBI): domain Bacteria; kingdom Pseudomonadati; phylum Pseudomonadota; class Gammaproteobacteria; order Oceanospirillales; family Balneatrichaceae; genus Pokkaliibacter; species Pokkaliibacter sp. MBI-7. Next base: position 2,842,019 of record NZ_JARVTG010000001.1, read on the forward strand.
CTGACGGCTGTGATCCCGCCCGAGACTGCGCAGCAGGTGCAGGCCTGCGGCACTAAGGGTCCAGGCACCCTGTGACGGGTGCAGCAAGGTGATGTTTCCGACTTGCAGACGCAGTGTGCCGTGCAGGCAGTAATCGCTGCTGGCGTCGCCCATCCAGTGCAGATCAGAGGCCTGTAACAGCAGGGGGGTGGGGCTGGTCATAGTGCTTGCCTGTCCGTGGTGAGATGAAGATCACTGCAGGGCTCTGCGGTGATGGCACCATAAAGCCCTGACAGCGTGTTCACGATCCGGCTGTTTACTGGAACGCCGTCTCGACAAAGCTGCGCAGTTTGCGGGAGTGCAGCCGTTCCGGCGGCATGGCGCGCAGTTTCTCCATGGCCAGCATGCCGATTTCCAGATGCTGGCTGACCTGACGACGATAGAAGTCGCTGGCCATCCCGGGCAGTTTCAGCTCGCCGTGCAGTGGCTTGTCAGATACGCACAGCAGCGTGCCGTAAGGCACACGGAAGCGGAAGCCATTGGCGGCAATGGTGGCTGACTCCATGTCCAGTGCGATGGCGCGTGACTGGGAGAAGCGCTCCACCGGCTCACGGTGATCACGCAGTTCCCAGTTACGGTTATCGATGGTGGCGACGGTGCCGGTGCGCATGATCTTTTTCAGATCCCAGCCATCCAGCCCGGTGATGTCTTCCACCGCCTGCTCCAGCGCTACCTGCACTTCCGCCAGTGGCGGGATCGGCACCCAGGTCGGCAGGTCGGCATCCAGTACGTGATCTTCGCGCACATAACCGTGGGCCAGCACGTAGTCGCCCAGCTTCTGAGTATTACGCAGACCGGCGCAGTGGCCGAGCATCAGCCAGGCGTGAGGGCGCAGCACAGCAATGTGGTCAGTGATGGTTTTGGCGTTGGACGGGCCGACACCGATATTGACCAGCGTAATGCCGGAGTTGTCCTTGCGCACCAGATGGTAGGCCGGCATCTGGGGCTGACGGGCGGGGGCGCTGCCCTCGCTGGGGGTGCTGTCGCCGGAGCGGGTAATCAGATTGCCCGGTTCGATAAACGCCTCATAGTCGCTGTTGCCATCGGCCATCATCTGTCGCGCCTTGGCTGCAAACTCATCGACATAGAAGGCGTAGTTGGTGAACAGCACGTAGTTCTGGAAGTGCTGTGGGCGGGTGGCGGTGTAGTGCTGCAGGCGGTACAGCGAGTAGTCCACCCGCGGGCCGGTAAAGGGGGCCAGCGGCATCGGTGCACCGGGGTGCAGCTCTATCGTGCCGTTGACGATGGCATCGTCCATGATGGCCAGATCAGGCACGTCAAAGATGTCACGCAGGGCCTTGGGCAGGTTTTCCACCGCTTCGCCGTCCACGTAGGCGGTCTCATCAAAAGCGAAATGCAGCGCGATGGGCACATCGCTTTCACCGATTTCCACTTCAGTGTCGTGGTTGTGAATCAGCAGGGACAGCTGTTCCTTCAGATAGCTGCGGTACAGCGACGGGCGGGAGATGGTGCTGGTATAAATGCCGGGGCCGGGGACGTAACCGTAGGCCAGACGGGAGTCGATGGCAGTGTGGCTGGTGCTGACGAAGCGGATCATGGGATAGCAGGCGCGCAGCCGGCCATCAGGTATCTGGCCGCTGACGACTGCGTCAAAGCGCTGGCGCAGCCAGGCGGTGTTGCGGTCGTAGATCTGTTCCAGACGGGCAACGGCGCTGGCGGCATCCCGGAAGGACTCAAAGCCGATGGGATCGGGGCTTTCGATGCTGGGGAAGATGTCTGCCATGTTCGTTCCTTGGCTATGCGGGTGATACGTCGCAGCATACAGACGCGGTGGCGCGCCCGTTCTGCTGTCGCTGACCTCAGTGTGGCCTGTGGCGAGTGATTTGGCTATGGTGAGGCAGGATTATGACAGCGCACCGGACGGTGCCGAGGAAAACCACCATGTTACAGGTAGAGCTGGCGACGGCTCAGGACATTCCCGCGATGTGCGCATTGCTGACCCAGCTGTTCAGTCAGGAGGCCGAGTTTCAGCCCGACTGGCAGGCGCAGAGCCGTGGACTGCAGCGGATTATCGATGACCCCGGCTGCGGGCTGATACTGGTGCTGCGCCAGATGCAGACGGCGCAGGTGGTCGGCATGGTCAACCTGCTGTTCACCGTCAGTACCGCGCTGGGTGAGCGGGTAGCCCTGCTGGAAGACATGATCATCGATCAGCATCATCGCCAGTCCGGGGCGGGTGCGCAGTTGCTGCAGGCCGGCATTGAACGGGCGCGGGAGCAGGGCTGCCGGCGGATCACCCTGCTGACCGATGAAGACAACCTCCGGGCGCAACAGTTCTACGGTCGTCAGGGCTTTACCGTCTCCACCATGAAGCCGATGCGGCTGATGCTGTAGTGGCGTAGTACCGGGATGCGCGCTGTATTTGCAGGTATTCCATGCCAGAATTAAAGCCGATTTTGCTGCTTACACGACGGATCTGATCAATATGCTCAGCTATCTTCGCTTACAGTCCGTGGGGCCGATGGACTCACTGGATGCCCAGTTTGCTTCCCGTTTGAACCTGATTACGGGAGACAACGGTTTGGGCAAGAGCTTTATTCTGGATATTGCCTGGTGGGCACTGTCCCGCACCTGGATTGACCAGCCAGCCCGTCCTCAACCTAAGCTGGCGGATAAGGCCGAAATTGCCTTTGCCTTTGATGGCATCGCCAAGAAAAAAATGACCAGCAGCCGCTTTGACCGGCTCAATGAGGTGTGGAAGACGCCTGCCGGACGCCCCGCCAATCCGGGTTTGGTGCTTTATGCCACGGTCGATGGTGGCTTTGCCGTATGGGATCCGGCACGCAATTACTGGCGCAATAAAGAAAATGATGGCGAGTCGGGAGGGCGTGAGAGGCCGCCTGCCTATATCTTTTCTGCCGAGCAGGTATGGAATGGACTCAGCAGTAATGGCCGCCCGTTGTGTAATGGACTGATTGCAGACTGGGCGGGGTGGCAGAAGGAGAAAGGCGAGCATTTCGCCCAGTTGCAACGCGCTCTGACCAAACTGTCTCCCTCTGAAGAGGAGCAGCTGCAGCCAGGCGAGTTGACGCGCATCAGCCTGGATGATGCGCGTGATATGCCGACGCTGCGTATGCCTTATGGCCAGGACGTGCCGGTACTTTTTGCTTCAGCTGGGATGAAGCGGATGCTGGCGCTGGCGTATTTGCTGGTCTGGAGCTGGCAGGAGCATCTGCGGGCCACCACGCTGATTGGTCAGGAGCCTGCGCGACAGATTATCTTTTTGATCGATGAAATTGAGGGGCACCTGCACCCACGCTGGCAGCGTCGTGTATTTCATGCGGTGCTGGAAGTGGTACAGGCGCTCCGGCAAAGCAATGAGGTCAAGGTACAGATCCTGGCAGCGACCCACTCGCCTCTGATCCTGACCTCTCTGGAACCGTTGTTCGAAGAGTCGCGAGACAAGTTATTCGAGCTGACGCTGACAAGTACCGAGTCTACCTCCCAGGTTATTTGGCAACAGGTGCCCTGGCGTAAGCATGGTGAGGTAGGAAACTGGTTGACCAGCGATGTATTTGGCTTGCAGTCGGCACGTTCACTGGAAGCTGAGCAGGTTATTAACGAAGTGGCCAGCCTGATGAGCATGCCTGAGCAGCAGGTATCCCCACAGCAAGTCAAAAAACTGCAGCAGCAATTACAACGTGTGCTCAGCGATACGGACCCCCTGTGGTTGCGCTGGCGCTTTGCCTGTGAACAGCGGGGGTGGCTGTGATTCCTGTTCAGCTGGCATCCGAACCGGATGACTTCGACGCCAAGGTACGTAAACCGGGGCAGCAATGGCTTGCGGGCAAAGGCATTCCCCCTGCCAGCGTGCCGCCTAAGTTCAAGTGGAATGACTTGTGGAGTAAATGCAGTGACCAGCTACATGAACGGTACAGCGGCATTTGCGCCTTTTCCGGCTTCTATATCGAACGGGTCACGGGAGCGCGTACTGTCGAGCATTTTCAGCCCAAAAAGCACTATCCTGATCTGGCTTATGAATGGTCCAACTACCGTCTGGTTTGCTCGCTGCTGAATGGTTCGAAAGGCGACCATAGCGATGTGCTTGATCCTTGTACCTTGCCTGCCAATAGTTTCACGATTGACTTCGTTACCGGCAAGGTGGCGGCCCATGCTGCAGCGGTCAACCTGGGTACTCAGATAGAGGCTACCATCAGACGGTTAAAGCTGAATCGTGAAGAATGTTGCAAAACGCGTATTGAGTATCTGAACCTGGTAAAGGATGGCCATATATCGGCAGACTTTCTGCAGAAGCGCAGCCCTTTTGTCTGGTATGAGGCACATCGCCAGGGCTTATTGTGAGCATGCACCTCGATCCTCTTTCCCTGCGGCTGTTTATCGCCGTTATCGAAGAAGGCACCATCGCCCAGGCCGCGCAGCGCTGTCATATTGCCGCCTCCGCCGTCAGCAAACGGCTGAGTGAGCTGGAAGACAGCCTGCAGACCAGCCTGCTGGAGCGCACCAACAAAGGGGTGGCGCCCACGGCCGCCGGGGTCGAGTTGCTGCAGCTGGCGCGCAGTGCCCTGAATGAGCTGGAGCAGGTTAACGTACGGATGCGCGATTTTGCCTCCGGCCTGCGGGACCATGTGCGGGTGTTTGCCAATATTTCCGCCATTACCCAGTTTCTGCCGCGGGAGATCAGCACCTTTCTTGCCAGCTATCCGCAGGTGCAGGTGCATCTGGAAGAAAAAATCAGTGCCCATGTCACCCAGGCGGTGGCGGAGAATGCCGCCGATATCGGCATTATCGCCCGCGGTCTGTATGGTCAGGCGCTGGAGAAATTCCCCTATCACAGTGATGAACTGATCGTCATCACCCCCAGCCAGCACCCCCTCAGCCAGCGCCAGCAGGTGACCTTTGCCGAGTTGCTGGACTACGACTTCGTCGGTCTGCATACCGGCAGTGCTATTAACATGCAGCTGCAGAAGGCCGCCAGTGCACTGGAGCGGCAGATCAAACTGCGTATGCAGGTCACCAGTTTTGACGCCCTGTGTCTGATGGTCGAGGCCGGCCTCGGCATCGGCATTCTGCCCAAGGCGGTTGCCCGCCCCTATCGCGCCACGCTGGGTATCCACGGGCTGGAGCTGAAGGAGCCGTGGGCGGCACGGGAACTGCTGATCTGTGTCCGTTCCTACGAGGCCCTGCCACGGGCGGCGCGGCTGCTGGTCGATCATCTGCGCCAGCTGTAGCGGCGAGGCTGCGCGCCTGCCGTCGGCCGTAGCACATCGTAAATCTTTCGGTTGGTGTGGCGGGGCATCCGCCCCCATTAACCGGAGTGAATAGCGAATTTTCCTTTCTCTGATCTGAGGGCTGGCTGTGCGCTCACGTTTCCCCGTTTTGCTGATCATTCTTGGTCTGTTGCATCTTTATCTGGGCTGGCGTCTGTGTAACGGTCTGCAGCTTGGCACATCTGGCTCGCTGCTGGTGGGGCTGGCGCTGCTGGCTTCCTGGGTGCTGATGCCACTCAGTGTGTTTGTGCGCGGGCTGCCGCCGCAGTGGTCGGACCGCATTGCCTGGGCTGGCTACGTGTTCATGGGGCTGTTCTCTTCACTGATGATTCTGACGCTGCTGCGCGATCTGCTGCTGGGAGCGATGACGCTGCTGGCGACGGTGACGCCGTCCTTCAGCTTTGCCTCGGCGCTGACCGTGGTGGTGCTGGCGGCACTGGTGACGCTGGTGGGCTTTATCAACGCCCGGCGACTGGCGCAGGTGGTCAGGGTGGAGGTGCCGCTGGCGGATCTGCCGCCTGAGCTGGATGGTTTCACCATTGCGCAGATCAGTGATATTCATGTCGGACCGACCATCAAGAAGGCTTACCTGCAGGCCATCGTCGAGCGGGTCAACAGTCTGGAGGCCGATCTGGTGGCGGTGACCGGGGATGTGGTCGACGGCAGCGTCGCCCATCTGGCCGGGCATACGGCACCGCTGGCGGGTCTGCGTGGCCGCCATGGCGTTTATCTGGTGACCGGCAACCACGAATACTATTCCGGCGCACCGGCCTGGGTGGAGGAGTTTCGCCGTCTGGGGCTGAAGGTGCTGCTGAACGAGCATGAAGTGCTGGACCATCAGGGCGCCAGTCTGCTGGTGGCGGGGGTGACGGATTACAGTGCCGGGCATTTTGATCAGGCGCACAGCAGTGACCCGCATCGGGCAGTGGCCGGGGCACCGGACCATGCCACCACACGGGTATTGCTGGCCCATCAGCCCCGCACGGCGACGGCCGCTGCCGAAGCGGGCTTTGATCTGCAGCTGTCCGGCCACACCCACGGTGGGCAGTTCTGGCCGTGGAACCTGTTTGTACCCATGCAGCAGCCCTTTGTGGCCGGTCTGAACCGCTGGCAGGATCTGTGGGTGTACACCAGCCGCGGTACCGGCTACTGGGGGCCACCCAAACGGTTTGGCGCGCCCTCTGAAATCACCCTGATTCGTTTAACCCGCCGTTAATTCATCTTCACACTCCCTGCTGTCGCTTTGGCAGCGGGGAGTGGTCATCGCTTATTCCTGTTTTTTAGCGACTTTTTTGCTTGTTAATCCTGCCTTTTGGCCGATGTTTCCGGCTTTCTCTGTAATGCTTTTGTGCTCATTCTGGCGCGTGGCGGGCTGAAAATTTTGCCTTGTCTTGTATGTTGTATGATGTATTATCTGTCCTGCTCTGGTGATCAATATCACTGCCTGAAGTAGCCAAATGTTTAATAACAACAGGAATAGAACATGAAGAGACTACTGCTTGGAGCGGGCATTGTGCTCGGCTCACTGCTGTCCGTGACCTCTCTCCCCAGTCTGGCTGACGACAACCCCCTGAAGGGCAACATCCGCGTAGTCATCGGTTCGAAATCCACCGGTGGTGACACCTATCAGGCTGCCAGCATCGTGGCCGAGGCGCTGTCGAAAAAGCTGGATATGAACTTCAAGGTCGATGCTGTGGGTGAAACAGCGGCCTTCAAGGCGCTGGAGCGTGGTCAGCGTGGCAATACCATCATGATTTTCCATGATCAGTCCTATCTCGGTTACCTGTATGGCCAGAATGGCTACGACGATATTTTTGCCACCTACAAGATTGGCCCCACCATTGCCATCAACCCAGGCAATGCGTTTCTGGTACCGAAAAAATCCCCCTATAACACCCTTGAAGACGTGATTGATGCAGCAGGCAACGGCAAAACCATCCGCGTGGCGATTCAGCCCGGTGGTGTGTCTGAGATCGGCTATTCCGCCATCAAGAATGCGGTGAAACTGAAGTATCCCGGTAAGGAAGACAATATCGTTGCCCTCAACACCGGTTCTCAGGCCGACAAGAACCAGCAGTTGTTTGACGGTCAGGCTGACGTCATCAACGGTTCCGTGCAGGCCAACGAGCAGTACACCCGCCTGCCCGCGGATGACCAGAAAGCCATGCGTTTCATCTGGCTGACCGCCAAGAGCACCACGCTGGCCGATGCCCCTGAAGCCGGCATGGGTGAGCTGAACCGTGCCGCCATGCTCAAGCTGGCCGAGCCGCAGGTGAAGGTCCCACTGGCCGATGGCAGCAACTTCGCCTTCGATAAAGAGTTCTTCTTCCTCTACAACAAGGATATTGACCCTCAGGTCGTCGCTTTCCTCGACAAGTCACTGGGCCAGATTTTTGCTGATGGCGCCATTCAGGAAGAGCAGAAAAAAGCGTTCTTCACCCCTGACTTCCTGCCATCCGCCCAGGCTGAAGCGCACCTGAAAGCGAAGATGGACGAGTACAAGCAGGTCATTGACGCCCTGCATCACTGATCACCCGTTACAGGCTGCGGGTGGATGCCCGCCGCCTGGTCTGTCCACTCAGTGACGGTTGCTAGCCTGATGAATCATTCAATACTGTCCTGGTTCGATGTCTCCATCGACTTCCAGACCTCTCACCTCGTGTTTCCCCGGATCATTCTGATCCTGCTGGCCGTCACCCTGCTGATGATGCTGGTCAGCAACTACCGCACCCTCGGTGCGCGGCTGCGCAACGCCGGTCTCAACACCGCGGCACTGGCCGGGACCGACTGGTTTCGGCTGGGCTCCACCTTTGTACTGCTGGTGGGGTACTTCGTCAGCATGTACTACGTGGGTGATCTGTATCCCAACGAGGGCAAGGGTTTCCTGTTCTGCTCCATCCCTTTCATGCTGATGCTGTCGCTGGTCTACATGCACCAGCGCACCCCGAAAGCGGTGATCGGCGTGCTGATCAATGCCATCGTCACTCCCCTGGCTGTCTGGTATCTGCTGGGTGACGTGTTCGGCGTGTCCTTGCCTTAATCAGGAGTAGTCGCAATGGCAGATTTGCTTTCCATGCTGTCCCCCATGTTCTTCCTGCTGTCGGCAGCAGGCTGTGTGGTCGGCATTATATTCGGCGCCATTCCGGGCCTGACAGCCACCATGGCGGTGGCGGTGTGTTTACCCCTGACCTACTCGCTGGGGCTGCAGGCCGCGCTGGCACTGCTGATTGGCCTGTATGTCGGCGGCATTTCCGGCGGCTTGGTTCCCGCCATCCTGCTCAACATTCCCGGTACGCCTTCTTCCATCACCACGACCTTTGACGGTCATCCCATGGCGCAGCGCGGAGAGGCAGAACGGGCACTGAAAATCTGTATTTTCGCCTCACTGTTCGGCGGCCTGTTCAGTGCCGTGCTGCTGTACTTTTTTGCCCCGCTGCTGGCTGACTTCGCCATTAAATTCTCCTATGTAGAGAAGTTCCTGATCATTCTGTTCGCCATGACGGTGATTGCCTCGCTGGCCAGGAATGTGCTGGCCGGTATATTCAGTGGTCTGCTGGGCGTGCTGATCAGCCTGATCGGTGCTTACGACACCTCCTCCGGCGGTAACGGTGACTTCCGCCTGATGCTGCCGTTCATGGAGCCTTATCTGGAGTCCGGCTTCTCCCTGCTGCCGGTGCTGATCGGCCTGTTCGGGCTGGCGGCTGTATTCGAGGATGCTGAGAAAGGCGTACGTGAAAACCATGCCGAGATGGCTTCTATCAACAAACAGGGCCAGCCGTTCCGCTTTAATGCTTTCAAAGGGCAGATCGGTAACCTGATCCGCTCATCCTTTATCGGCACCTTCATTGGTTTGCTACCCGGTATCGGAGGTAGTGCGGCCTCGGTGCTGGCCTACACCCAGCAAAAAAACCTGTCCAAACAGCCGGAGAAAATGGGCAAGGGCGCGGTGGAAGGGCTGGTGGCGTCAGAGTCGGCCAACAATGGTCTGACCGGTGGCGCGCTGATTCCGTTGCTGGCGCTGGGGATTCCCGGTGACAGTACCACGGCAGTGCTGATCGGTGCCTTTACGCTGCAGGGCATTCAGGTCGGGCCGCTGTTTATCCAGGACAACATGAATACCTGGAATGCCATGATCATCGCGTTGTTCTTCGCCAACTTCGTCATGTACTTCGTCATGTTCTACGCCATCCGCTATATCGCCAGGGTGGCGCTGGTACCCAAGTACTACCTGTTCCCCATCATCATCGTCATGTGCGTGGTCGGCGCCTATGCCATCAACTACGGCATCATGTTCGACGTCTGGACCCTGCTGATCTTCGGTCTGCTGGGGTATCTGGGCAGCAAAGTGGGGCTGGAAGTGGCGCCTTTTGTGATTGGTTTCATTCTGGGCAAGTCGGCGGAGGTGTACTTCGTCAAAAGCCTGGAGTCCTTCGGCAACCTCAGCATCTTCTTCACCAAAAGCCCGATTGCGGTGTTCATGTGGGTGCTGATTCTGGCCTCCGTCGGTTTTTCCATCTACGTCCACCGCAAGACTAAGCAGCAACAGCATCAGCAGGAAACGGCCTATGTCGAAGCCACCCCTGCCGGGCATAAGTCCTGAGCCTGAGGAGCGCCAATGAGCCACGAAACCCCCATCACCATCAAGATTCAGGACAGCGATAACGTCGCCATCGTCGTCAACCGGGCCGGACTGGCCGCGGGGACGGTGCTGGCCGACGGTACCGAGCTGCTGGAGCACGTACCGGCAGGCCATAAGGTGGCGCTGGCGGCCATTCCTGCGGGTGGCAATGTGCTGCGCTACGGCGAGGTGATTGGCCATGCTATTGCCGATATCGCCCGTGGTCAGTGGGTCAACGAGCATCGCGTCGCCCTGCCTACGCCGCCGCGGCTGGAAGACCTGCCACTGGCGACCCGCCCGGCGCCAGAACAGGAAGCGCTGGAGGGGTATACCTTCGAGGGCTATCGCAACGAGGATGGCAGCGTCGGCACCCGCAATATTCTGGGGATCAGCACCAGTGTGCAGTGCGTGGCGGGCATGACCAACTATGTGGTCAAGCGCATCCGCGAGGAGCTGCTGCCACGCTTCCCCAATGTCGATGACGTGGTCGCCCTCAACCATACCTATGGGTGCGGGGTGGCCATCGGCGCACCGGCGGCCATCGTGCCGATCCGTACCCTGCAGAATATGGCGCGTAACCCCAATTTCGGCGGCGAGATCATGGTCATTGGTCTTGGCTGTGAAAAGTTGCAGCCCACCCGTCTGCTGCGCCCCGAAGACGACGGCGCTCAACCTCTGAAAGTGGTGGATCCGGCGGAGCTGGAGCAGGACTCGATCCTCAGCCTGCAGGATGAACAGTTCAACGGTTTTGGCGAGATGGTCGAGGGCATTCTGGCCATGGCCGAGCGCCATCTGCACAAGCTCAATCAGCGCCAGCGCGAGACCTGTCCGGCCTCCGAGCTGGTCGTAGGGATGCAGTGCGGTGGCAGCGATGCTTTTTCCGGGATCACCGCCAACCCGGCAGTGGGGTATGCCACCGATCTGATCGTGCGTGCCGGTGGCAGCGTGATGTTCTCGGAAGTGACCGAAGTCCGTGATGCCATCCATCTGCTGACCCCCCGTGCCGCCACCCGTGAGGTGGGGGAGGCGCTGATCCGTGAAATGGAGTGGTACGACAATTACCTCAACATGGGGCAGGCCGACCGCAGTGCTAATCCGTCCCCCGGTAACAAGAAGGGCGGGTTGAGTAATGTGGTGGAGAAGGCACTGGGTTCCATTGCCAAGTCTGGTACCAGCCCGATCGTCGATGTACTCAGCCCCGGTGAACGCATTCGCCGTCGTGGTCTGATCTTCGCCGCTACCCCGGCCAGTGACTTTATCTGCGGCACGCTGCAGTTTGCCTCCGGTATGAATCTGCAGGTGTTCACCACCGGCCGTGGCACGCCGTATGGGCTGGCCGTGGCGCCAGTCATCAAGGTGTCCACCAACAGCACCCTGGGTAATCGCTGGCACGATCTGATCGATCTGGATGCCGGGCGTATTGCCACCGGGCAGGCCAGTATTGCCGATGTCGGCTGGGAGCTGTTCCGGCTGATTCTCGACGTGGCCAGTGGCCGCACCCAGGTCGCAGCGGACAAACTCGGCCTGCATAACGATCTGGTGCTGTTTAACCCGGCTCCGGTGACCTGAGTCTTGACGAAGGGGCTGCAGCGCCATGCGCGCTGTGGCCTCTTTGAACTGCCTTGCCGCTATCAGTTCGCGCCAGTCGCAATGTTCTAGTGCAAAGGTTGTATGACAACTGACTTGATTTTACCTTTGTCACTTGTATGATGTATTACAAATTATGTTTTCGAGCGGTGAACGGTGTACCAGAGCAGGTCTGTTCTCCACGTAAAACGTGTTCAAAATACTGAGGAATAAAAAATGGCACTATCCGTTGAACGTATCCGCCAGTCTCTGTGTGATGGCCTGCTGTCTTTCCCCATCACCGATCTGGACGACAAGGGCCAGTTCAATCCTGACACCTACCGTCAGCGTATCGAGTGGTTTGTCAGCCACGGCGTATCGGCGGTGTTCGTCGCGGGTGGTACCGGTGAATTCTTCTCCCTGTCGCTGGATGAATACCGTCAGATCGTCAAGATTGCCGTCGATACCGTGGCTGGTCGTGTACCGGTGATCGCCAGTGCCGGGCGCAGCATTCCCGATGCCATCAGCTTCTGCAAAGCCGCAGAAGAAGTAGGCTGTGACGGTATTCTGCTGATGCCTCCCTACCTGACCGAATGCCCCGCTGACGGCGTGATGGCCTATGCTCGCGAAGTGATCAACAGCACCCCGCTGCAGGTGATCTACTACAACCGCGCCAATGGCATCCTGCAGGCAGAGCACGTACGTCAGCTGGCGGCTGAATGCCCCAACCTGATCGCCCTGAAAGACGGCGTGGGCAACATCGCTGCCCTCAACGACACCATCAAGACGGTGGGTGATCGTCTGGCTTATATCGGTGGTGTGCCCACCGCGGAAATCTTTGCTGAAGCCTATCTGGCCATCGGTGTCAGCACCTACTCTTCGGCGGTGTTCAACTTCATGCCGGACATGGCCAACACCTTCTACCGCGCCCTGCGTGGTGGTGATCAGGCGACCGTGACCCGCATCATCAAGGACTTCTTCATTCCGTTCTGCCGCCTGCGTGACCGCAAGAAAGGCTATGCGGTGAGCCTGATCAAGGCCGGTGCCACGATCATTGGCCGCTCTGCCGGTAATGTACGTGCGCCGCTGACCATGCCGACCGAGGCGGAATATGCCGAGCTTGAGCAGATCATCAAGGCCAATTCCTGAGGCTTCTCCTGGCGCGCGATCTCTGAGCGGCCTGCTGACCCATGATCTGCGGCTGACGATCAACTAGACCCAACACTCTGCGGGCGCGGTGAACTGCGCCGCAGAGCCGCAGGAGCGAGACATGTTTCCGACCATAAAAACAATGAAAGTGGTCCCGGTGGCCGGGTATGACGGTTTTCTGTTGAACCTGAGTGGCGGCCATGCCCCGTGGTTCATTCGCAGCGTCGTGGTGCTGGAAGACAGCGACGGCCATGTCGGTGTGGGCGAAGTACCTGCCTCCAGTGGCATTCTGAGCACGCTGGAACAAAGCCGTGAGCTGGTCGAAGGCCAGAACATCAAGCATTACAAAGCCATTCTCAACCGCGTACGGGCGGCCATTTCCGGTCAGGCCAATGATGTACGCGGCAACCAGACCTTTGATTTGCGCATCGCTGTGCATGTCATCACCGCTATTGAATCCGCACTGCTTGATCTGGTGGGGCAGCACATGGGCGTGCCGGTGGCCGACCTGCTGGGTCAGTACGGCAAGCAGCGTGATGAAGTGGAGGCGCTGGGCTATCTGTTCCTGCTTGGTGATCCCGATAAAACCGATCTGCCCTATCCGCGCTGCAGTCACCCGACCGATGACTGGGACCGGGTCCGCACGCAGGAGGCCCTGACCCCTGAGAAGGTGGCCGGACTGGCCAAAGCGGCCTATGCCCGTTATGGCTTCAAGGATTTCAAGCTCAAGGGTGGTGTACTGGATGGCCGTCAGGAAGCCGAATGCGTTGCGGCGCTGTACGAGGCCTTCCCCCATGCCCGTCTTACCCTTGACCCCAACGGCGCCTGGACGCTGCAGCAGGCGGTGGAGTATCTGACCCCGATCAGACACATGCTCAGCTACGCCGAAGACCCCTGTGGTCAGGAAGGCCCCTGGTCAGGGCGTGAAACCATGGCCGAATTCAAGCGCCTGACCGGCCTGAAAACCGCCACCAACATGATCGCCACGGATTTCCAGCAGCTGTATAACGCGGTGCGCCTGAACTCGGTGGATATTCCGCTGGCGGACTGCCACTTCTGGACCATGCAGGGCGCCGTGGCGGTCGGTGAGCTGTGCAACGAATGGGGCATGACCTGGGGTTCGCACAGTAATAACCACTTCGATATTTCACTGGCGATGATGACTCATGTGGCGGCCGCCTGCCCCGGTGAGATCACCGCCATCGACACCCACTGGATCTGGCAGGACGGCCAGCGTATCACCCGTGAGCCGCTGCTGATTCGTGACGGCAAGCTGCGGGTGCCGAACAAGCCAGGTCTCGGTATCGAGCTGGATCAGGACAAACTGGAAGAGGCCCATCGTCTGTATCGCAGTCTGAGTCTCGGCCAGCGTAACGACGCCATGGCCATGCAGTATCTGATTCCTGGCTGGCGTTTTGATCCCAAGCGGCCGGCACTGGTGCGCTAAGGTACAGGCAGGCTGACCGGTGTAAGTACCTGCTATGGCAGACAGTCAGGCATAGCAGGTGCTGAGGGGGAGTGCTGGGCGTGATCCTCACAGAAAGTCACGTTGTATGATGAATGGCAAATGGGATAATGTAGCTCCTGAAACGGCAGCAGTGCATGCTGTCCGTCGGTCAGCCCGCTGAGGGCTGCCGCTGGTGACCGCTTTACGAATGGAACGAGTTATGTTGGAAAAACTTTCCTCTGGTCAGATCACTATCGAAAAGGTCGCCCGTCCCGGCAACCTGGCCAGCCATGTGGCTGAGCAGCTGGAAAAAATGATCGTGCAGGGTCAGATTGCGGTAGGCGACAAGCTGCCGACAGAAAACAACCTGTGCGACATGTTCGGTGTCAGCCGTACGGTTATCCGCGAAGCCATCACCCAGCTGAAATCACTGGGGCTGGTGGAAACCCGCCGCGGTGTCGGCACCACGGTACTGCGCAATCAGACCTCGGAAACCTTCTACGCCTACAGCATTAACCCGTCGGCGGTGGAGGATATCCTGCATATTCTCGAATTGCGTCTGAGCGTGGAAACCACCGCTGCGGAGCTGGCGGCACTGCGCCACAGTGCTGATGATCTGGCTCGCATGGAGCAGAGCATGGCCGATTTCGACAAGGCCATGCAGGATGGCAGTCTGGCCCGCGAAGCGGATTTTGACTTCCACTACGCCATCGCCCTGGCTACCGGCAATCCGTTCATCCGGCAGTTCTACGAGCAGTTCAACAAAAACATCATCCCCCGCGCCAAAATCGTCAACGCCAATCTGGATCACTCCGCCACGGAAGAATATCTTGCCCGGGTGCGTCAGGAGCATACCGCTATCCTTGATGCCATCCGCGCCAGAGATACCGAAGGTGCCCGCAAGGCGATGCACAGCCACCTCTACCGCGCCTACCACCTGTACGAGCAGTACCGCTCCAGCCAGCAGGGCTGAGCGACACCCTGATTACGCCGGCCCTGTGCCTGCGTACTCAGCCACGCTGACAGACAGGACGACTGCCTGTCGGCCTGATACCGCACAGATAACTTACTAACGCTGCTGGTAAAGCCGGTCGGGCGACGCTCGCTCTGCTTTTCACGCAGCCGCTCTGGCACGCCCAGACAATCGCAACCCAAGGGGAGATGAGGATGGAAATCAAAGGCGAACTGCTGATCGGCGCTGCTGCTGTCAAAGCACAGGGCACGGTGGTACAGGCAATCAATCCGGCCACCAATGAGTTGCTGCTACCGCTGTTCCACGGTGGTAACCCGCAGCATGTCGAGCAGGCCGCCACGCTGGCCTGGCAGGCATTCGATCAGTACCGCGCCAGCGGGCTGGAGCAGCGGGCAGCGTTTCTGGAACTGATCGGCGAAGAGATTCTGGCGCTGGGCGATGCACTGATTGTCCGCGCCATGGCGGAAACCGGTCTGCCCCGTGCCCGCCTTGAAGGTGAGCGTGGCCGCACTGTGGGCCAGCTGCGCCTGTTTGCCCAGGTGGTGCGTGCCGGCCGCTGGCTGGATGTGCGCATTGACCCGGCCCAGCCAGAGCGCCAGCCGCTGCCCCGTGCTGACCTGCGTCAGCGTCAGATTCCGCTGGGGCCGGTCGCCGTCTTCGGTGCCAGCAACTTCCCGCTGGCCTTCTCCGTCGCCGGTGGCGACACCGCATCGGCGCTGGCTGCTGGTTGCCCGGTCATCGTCAAGGCACACTCGGCTCACCCCGGCACTGCCGAGCTGGTCGGACGCGCGATTCAGTCTGCGGTGGCGAAGGCGGGCTTGCCGGAGGGGGTATTCTCCCTGCTGTTTGGCTCCGGCAGTGAAGTTGGTTCGGCACTGGTCAGCCATCCCTACATCAAGGCGGTCGGCTTTACCGGCTCGCGCAGTGGCGGTACCGCGCTGATGCAACGGGCGGCGGCCCGTGCCGAACCCATCCCGGTGTATGCCGAGATGAGCAGCATCAACCCGGTCTTCCTGTTACCTGCGGCACTGGCCAGCCGTGCTGCGGCCATCGGCAAGGGCTTTGCCGCGTCCCTGACCATGGGCGCCGGGCAGTTCTGCACCAACCCCGGTCTGGTGCTGGCCCTGGACGGGGCGGAGCTGGACACCTTCCTCAGCAGCGCAGCGGAAGCGCTGGCGCAGGCCGCGGCCCAGACCATGCTGACCCCCGGTATCCATCGTGCCTACTGTCAGGGCATTGACCAGCTGCAGGGTCTGCCCGGTGTGAGCCGCGTGGCGACCGGGCTGGCAGAAACCGGCCCCAATCAGGCACAGGCCGGGCTGTATCTGACCGAGGCTGAGACCTTTATGGCGGATGAGCGCATGTCGGCGGAGATCTTCGGTGCCAGCTCGCTGGTGATCCGTTGCCGCAGTATCGACGACATGCTGAAGGTGGCTGAGCATCTGGAAGGGCAGCTGACGGCGACCCTGCAACTGGATGACGCCGATCTGGCGCTGGCGCAGCAGCTGTTGCCGGTGCTGGAGCGTAAGGCCGGCCGCATTCTCTGCAATGGCTATCCGACCGGTGTGGAAGTCTGTCATGCCATGGTCCACGGCGGCCCGTTCCCGGCCACCTCTGACAGCCGCACGACTTCCGTGGGCAGTGCCGCCATCCTGCGCTTCCTGCGTCCGGTCTGTTATCAGGATCTGCCACAGGGCCTGCTGCCGGAGGCGCTGCAGGACGGTAATCCGCTGGCGTTACGCCGCCTGCTGGATGGCGTCAGCAGCTGATTCAGCTGCCGGTTGCGGTGCTTCTGTGTGGGGGCACCGCTGCGATCTGGCCTGCCACCTGTCCCATGGAACAGCTTGTTGGGCGGTGGCGGGATGCTTAAGGTGTGCGCGGTCAGAGTAGTTCTGATCCTCACATCTAGCAGTTGTGCCCGGTCCGGGACCGGGTACTTTTTTCCGGCGGTCGCCCCGCCTGTTTTTCCTGCGAGTTTCCCTTCTGGTCTGCCCACTGTCAGGGCTGGAACTGACCTATAAAGATGGTCGGGTCGACCCGTGTGCCGTTGAGGCTGACATTCCAGTGCAGATGCGGTCCGGTAGCGCGTCCTGTCTGGCCCACATTGCCAATCACCGCGTGGCGTTTCAGCTCATCACCGACCCTGACTTTGATCTGCGACATATGGCAGAACATCGAAATCAGCCCCTGACCGTGATCGACAAACACGGTTTTGCCATTGAAGAAGTAATCCCCCACCAGAATGACACGCCCGGCTGCCGGGGTCTGGATCGGTGTGCCTGCAGCGGCGGCAAAGTCGAGGCCGGAATGCGGGGCGCGTTCTTCCTTGTTGAAGAAGCGACGCAGGCCGAAGGGGCTGGACAGCGGCGCGGTGACAGGCCGGTCGAACAGCAGATTACTGGGCTGGCGCAGGGTGAAGGTGGCGTAGGCGGCATTCTGCTCGGCCAGTTCGCGATCAATGCGCTTGAGGTCTTCTGCCAGTGGGTTGACCTGACGTTTGTTCTTCAGGGTGATGTGCTGTTCGCGGTACTGACGGGTGCCGACCTCGAAGCTGGCCTCGCGGCTGCCAAAGGCATCACGGACTTTCAGGGTCTGGCTGCCTTTGGCGGTTTTCAGCGGAATCCCTACGATGGCAATCCAGTGCTGTTTGTTCTCGCGCACGACCAGCACCGGTTTGTCCTGATAGAACGCCTGTGGGGCGGCATCGTTGTCGCCCAGATCGACCACCGCCACGCCACCGGGCACGGGATGATTGAGCAGGTTAGTGATAAATCCGGCGCCATGGGCGGAGAGGCTCAGGGCAAAACACAGCAGCAGGAACAGCGGGCGTAGCATGGGAGAGGTCCTCGGCAGACAATCCGACGGGCGGTTGCCTGCGAGGATACTCAATGCATCCGGGCCTGTTAACGCTGGCGGAGGCACGCAGGGCGGGTCAGTCGCTTCAGTGTGTTACCACGGCCTCACCGTTATCTGACAGGGAGCTGTAGCGGTGTTACTGGCCGAGCTTTTTCAGCTTGTCGGCAATTTCCTGACGGCGGCCCTGATCAGCCAGCTCACGGCCAGGGCGGTCCGGTGCTTTCAGCGCCTTTTCAAAGTACTTGCGGGCTTCGTCTTTCTTGCCCTGATCCAGCATGTAGTCGGCATAGAAGTAGTTGGGGTCGATGCCACTCGGGTTGCGCTTCAGCGCTTCCTGCAGGTACACCGCCGCCTTCTTGCTGTTGCCAAAACCGATGGGCCAGCCGGGCACCTGATAGTACAGGCTGCCGAGGGTGGTGAAGGCTGAACCGTCCAGCGTGTCGGGATCATGGGCGATCACATCTTCCAGAATGGCCTTGGCATCCTTGACCAGCCCGAGCGCGCCGAGGCCACCTTTGGCACCGGCATAGGTCGACAGGGAAATGGCTTCCCATACCTTGATTTCGGCGCTGTCAGGGTACTGACCGGCAAACTGGCGGGCTTCGTCACTGAGTTTGGCCAGCGCTGTTTCGCGGTCTTTACCCTGATGCTGGTAGTTGGCCACGGCCCAGTCCTGCTGCAGGGTATGCAGGGCGGTATCAGCCGGGCCGTCGGCCAGCGCCAGACCGCTGCCCAGCAGGGTGCTGAGGGCCAGTGCCTTGAGCAGAGCGGGGGCAGTTTTCATAGGGAACTCTCCAGGCGTAAAGCGGTTGTTGTCATGGGGTGCGGCGTCATGTCAGTGGGACTGGCGGCTGGCCAGCTGACGGATGGTGGCCAGCTGCTTGTGCAGGGCATTACCCACCACGGCAGGCAGGATGCTGTTGATGCGGGCGAACCATTTTTCCGGCGAGCCGAGCAGCACTTCGCTACGCTGGCTGGTCATGGCCGCGATGACCTGCTCGGCTACCCACTGCGGGCTGTCCATCTGGCTGCCGGTGTGTTGCAGCAGGGCTACGGCATTGGGGTGGTTCAGCGGCGTATCAATCGCGCGGGGGCCAACGTACAGCACCCGGGCACCACTGCCGCGCAGTTCGCGCCCCAACGCCTGAGAGAAGCCGCGCAGGCCAAACTTGCTGGTGCAGTAGGTGACATAACCGGGATGGCCAATGCTGCCGAAGATGGAGCCGATATTGACGATCAGGCCGTCGGGGTGCGCCAGATGCTCCAGCAGCGCATGGCTGAGCAGCATGGGGCTGAGCAGATTGAGCTGGACGATGGCCTGAATGTCACTGGCGCTCTGCTCCTGATACAGGGCAAAGCTGCTCATCCCGGCGTTATTGATCAGGATGTCCAGCGCCTCATTGTCCAGTTGCTGCTGTAACCAGCCCGGGGTAGCCGGATCTGACAGATCGCAGGCCAGCGCGGTGAAGCGTTGTTGTGGGTACTGCTGCCGCAGCTGTTCGGCCAGTGCTTCGAGCCTGGCCTGATCCCGGGCACACAGCCACAGGTCACAGCCAGCCGCGGCCAGCTGCTGGGCCAGCGCCTGTCCGAGGCCGCCACTGGCACCGGTGAGCAGTACATGTTTATCAGCCAGAGAATGACTCATTGCACGTGTCCTTAATGAGTGCGGGCGGGCAGCGGCAGTGAACGCAGCATGTCACCGTAGAGGCGGAAAACCATATTGGCAGCCCTGATGATCGCCTGCTGATCGGCTTCGTCGCTAATGCCATCCATCAGTTTCTGGAAAAACTGGTAGTGCTCCTGATCCAGCGCACCGTGGCTGCTGAGATACGAGGTGGCAGCGGCAGGCAGCTGCAGATGCGCTCTCACCAGCTCGGCCATACTGCTGCCAAGCTGCACACTGGTGCCTTCGAGGACGTGCACCATGCCAAACAGCGCCAGCGGGTTATGGCGCTGAATCTGGTCGTAAAGATAGGCCACCATCAGCTCAATGCTGATACAGGGCGGGTCAATATTTTCCGCAGTGGCCAGCTGCGCCATGCCCTGACTGGCGTACACGGCAGTGATATCGCTGAGAATCCACTCCTCGTGGCCAATTTCCTCATCGATATATTCGGCGATGGCCTTGCGCAGGTGCCCGGCCTGCATGGGCAGGGCGGCACCGCAGGCCATCAGCAGCGGTGCGGTGTGGCGCACATGGTGGAAGGCCTGCGTCAGGAAAGCCAGATAGGTGGCATGGTCAACCTGACCCTGCTGGGCGGCAGCGATGACGGGTGCGGTCAGCAGATACTGTCTGCCTGCCGCGGTCTGCTGTACCAGATGCTGGTAGAAGCTCATGGAATCATCCTCAGGTAGGCAGTATTAATGCGCCGCAACGGTGGCTGCTGGCGCACTGAGCGGCTGATAGAGTGCGTCAATCTGGTCGGCAAAGTGCTCGCCAATCCGCTGGCGCCGGGGCCGGCCGTTGGCGGTCAGCAGACCGTTGTCACTGCTCAGCGGCTGCTCCAGCGCCAGCCAGGCGTGGATGCGGGCGTAATCCGGCAGGCGCTGATTGACGGCGGCCAGTTGTGCTTCGACCTGCTGGCGGGTACCGCGTGGCGTGATCAGCGCGACGTTGTATGGGCGACCGTCGCCAATCAGCACCAGCTGGGCAATGGCCGGGGCCGTCTGCGCTTCGGCTTCGATCCATTCTGGTGAAAAGTTCCGGCCAAAGCTGTTGATAAAAACGTGTTTGCAGCGCCCGGAAATGGTCAGATAACCCTCATCATCCAGCTGGCCGAGATCACCGGTGGCGAGCCAGTCATCAGCGGCCGCTCCGGCTTCGCCAGTGTCGCCCGGGGCGGTTGCATTTTGATGATCAGCGCGGGGAGCGCTGAGATAACCGGGGAAGCGCTGGCCTTTGACCAGCACTTCGCCCTGCTCACTGATCCGTACCTGCACATGGCCGAGCGGCTTGCCGACGGTGCCGATCTTTTCTGCACCAGGCAGATTGAGCGCCACCACCGAAGCACATTCCGACAGGCCGTAGCCTTCAAATACCGGTAAGCCCAGGCTGCGTGCCTGTTGCAGCAGCAGTGGTGCGACCTTGCCGCCGCCCACCGGCATAAAACGCAGGCTGGCAGGCAGCTGCTGACCAGCGGCCAGCAGGCCCAGCGCCAGCTGCAGCATCTGCGGCAGCAACAGCAGGCTGTCGGGCTGATAGCGATGCAGCGCCGTCAGCCACAGGTCTGGCTGCAGACCGCTGGAGCCAGTAAAGCCCAGCTGCTGGCAGGGGGCCAGTGTCAGTCTGGCGCCAAGATAAAGGGGCAGATCGACACCGGCGATATTTTCCAGCAAGACCGCCAGCGGCAACTGACACAGATGATGCTGCAGCTGCAGCGGTCGTACCGCATCGGCCAGCGCTGACACCACGCCATCAAGCAGGCTGTCGGTCAGGCACACGCCCCTGGGGTTACCGGTGGTGCCCGAGGTGTAAGTGATCTTGACCGTACCCGCAGGCAGCCGCACAGGTGTCGCAGGGGCCAGTTTCCAGGCCTGCAGCTGTTGCAGGGGGCAGGTGATGGTGTCGGCAGGCATTAACGGCTGCGGGCTGAGCAGCAGATCGGCACCGCTGTCGTGCAGCACATGCAGCAGCTGACGGGGTGAAAAGAACGGCGGCAGTGGGATCAGCACCACCCCGGCCAGACGGCAGGCGAGATCGGTGATAACCCATTCCGGCTGGTTGTCGGCAAGCAGGGCCAGCCGCCTGACAGACTGCTGCCGCAGCCAGTCAGCGAGGTTCTGTACCTGTCGTGCCAGCTCGGCGCGGGTCAGCTGCCCATAGGGGCTGTCAATGCAGATCTGGCCGGATTGTTCCTGATTGCTGTAAAGCAGGTGGCGAAGCACCAGACTCATAACCGTTCTCCGGGCTGAAAGGCAGAGGAATAGGGGAAATCAGAGGCGCAGGGCATCACGGTCAGCCTTCCATCGGCAGGGCGACGCCTGTGCAGCGCTGTGGCCAGGGCAGATCCAGCAGCTGGCGCGATAACAGCGGCGACTGACTGAGGCTGTCGTAACCGAGGCCGATGGAGCCTGCCATGACCTGCGGACGGTTGTCGTAATAGCTGCCCCAGTCATGGCGCGCATGGCCCAGACGGGCGGGATCGGCGTCTGCCAGACACAGGGGTGACAGGCCCAGACGGCGAAAGCCGTTGTACAGCTGCGGAGTACCGGTGAACACCACATAACGCCAGCCCAGATGGTGCAGCTGACGGGTAATCAGCAGGATCAGCCAGCGACCACCGCCGGGTACCCGCGTGGCGAGATTGCCCACTTCCACCACCTCTTCGCGCCGCACCGGCTGCTGCAGGGCCGCCGAGAGGGACTGCTCGATGGGGTGATCCAGATACTGCTCAAGAAACAGTGGCTGCTGCCCTGCACCGTGGATACCGACTGCCGCCTGCAGCTGGCCATCGATATGCAGGCCAAACAGTACCGGCAGGAAGTGGCGTACGGTCGCCCGGTGTTCATCGCGGTAGCGACGGGCAATGAAGTCCTGCAGCACGGGGTAGCCGCAGTCGCCCAGATGGCATTCATCAATATGCAGGGTAGAAGGGACCGCCATGTCACTGGTCTCCAGAAGAAGTTGGACTCAGGCTAGGCAGGCAACCTTAAGGCAGACTTAAGCTGGCATAAGGGAAGTGCGGCTTTTTTCGGGGGGAGACGCTGCCGGAAACGCCCGGTTTTCGTTGTGGTTTTATTTATTCTTTAAATATCAGTGAGTTATGTCTTATTTTGGCGCCTGAAGAGTATTCTCAGCTGCCATTCTTAATGGATTTCACAAGGCAAAAGCTGATCTGGAGCAGGTTTTTTCACTGCCGCTCTGCGCTTAAGTTTCCCTTAAGTTTCGCTGCCTAACCTGCCTTTCGTCAGCGTAACCCCTCTGTTCATCAGGCGCTGCCAGCACCTCGCCACGGGCGGCGGTGTCACTACCCACTGTTGTTCAATGTTCACGGCGTAGCCACGTCGATCCTGTATCGCTGGTCACGCTACCTAAGGAGAGAGTCGATGCAACTGATCAAACGTGTAGCTGCCGTCGCGGCATTGTCTGTACTGGCTGGTGTGGCCATGGCTGATCCTCAGTGCACCAAGGCACCGCAGGACAAGTGGATGGACCAGGCGGTCGCCAAGCAGAAGATCGAGGACATGGGTTACAAAATCAAAACCTTCAAAGTGACCAAGACCCACTGCTATGAGATCTATGGCCACGATGCGGCGGGTAAGAAGGTAGAGATTTACTTCAATCCGGAAAACCTCGACAAAGTCAAAGAGGAAGACTGAGCCATGCAGCAGCGCTGGGTCTGGGACCCCTTTATCCGCCTGTTCCACTGGAGCCTGGTGACTGGCATCGTGCTGAACAGCTTTGTGCTGGAAGAGGGTGAGCAGGCCCATCGCTGGGTCGGTTATACCCTTGCCACGCTGATCGCACTGCGTGTGGTGTGGGGCTTTATCGGCAGTCATCACGCCCGTTTCAAACATTTTGTCCCCACGCCTGCCGAGTTTCGTGCCTATATGGCGGAGCTGCGGCAGGGGCGGCATCCACATTATGAAGGGCATAACCCGGCAGGCGGTGCGATGATCATCGTGCTGCTGACCACGGTGGCGCTGATCGCGCTGACCGGCTGGATGCAGGAGACCGATCAGTTCTGGGGTGTGGAGTGGGTGCAGAACACCCATGCAGTCCTCGCCAACGGTTTGCTGGCGCTGATCGCCGTGCATGTCTGTGCGGTGCTTTGGGCCAGCCGTAAGACCGGTGAGAACCTGATCAAGGCGATGATTACCGGGAAAAAGTCCGGCTCCAGAGAAGGGGCACTGGATTAAAAAGAACATAGGGCCTGCAGAGCGTGGCGTTGGTGAGTGGCAATGTGAAAGGCCGTTGCCCTCTTCAACCCAAGATCTGCAGATCCTGATGTGCGACAGGCCGATAACAGCAAAGCGCTGTTATCGGCCTTTTTTATGTACAGAGCATCCCGGGCAGCGGGCGCCGTCATGGGTTTAACAGGCTGTTGAAAAACGTTATTGAGGCAGCCGAGACAAGGAAATACCCCGAGGGCACAAGAAACAGGCGAAAAAGCGGAGTTTAGTGAACTAAATGAGCATTTGACTCGTTCCGCTCGCCCCTCTGGGGCCGTGCTAAAGCACGTTCAGCCTTTGGCTGTGAGCCTGTTTTTTGACGCGGTATTTGGCAACGCAGATAGATTTTCAACGACCTGTTAGGGATTAGCTGGGCTAATCAGTGAGAGGGTGTTGCCCAGCTCCTGATAATCAATGAACAGAGGTCAGCGCTGTCGCGGCAGATCAGCTGCCGGTGCGGGCCCGAACAGGCGGTGATCGTCGTGGAACAGGCGGGCGAAAATCAGCGTTTACGCCGGGTCAACCTGCGTGCTGCTCATTTGACAGGGCGTGTCTGGCTGATAGTATTTGCGCATTCTTTATACGGCCGGACCTGCTGGCCGCTTCTGGTATTACCTGCGGATCGATTACCCATGACTACCATCCTCAAAAGTCTTCCTGTTGGCCAACGTGTTGGCATCGCCTTCTCCGGCGGTCTCGACACCAGTGCAGCACTGCACTGGATGCGCCTGAAGGGCGCGGTACCCTACGCTTACACTGCCGATCTGGGTCAGCCTGACGAATCTGACTACGAAGCCATTCCCCGTAAGGCCAAACAGTACGGTGCTGAGGATGCCCGTCTGATCGACTGCCGCGCGCAGCTGGTAGCCGAAGGTATCGCTGCTATCCAGTGTGGCGCTTTCCACATCTCCACCGGTGGTGCAACCTACTTCAACACCACGCCGCTGGGCCGCGCGGTGACCGGCACCATGCTGGTGACCGCGATGAAGGAAGATGGCGTCAACATCTGGGGTGACGGCAGTACCTACAAAGGCAACGACATCGAGCGTTTCTACCGCTACGGCCTGATCGCCAACCCCAACCTGAAAATCTACAAACCCTGGCTGGATGATGCGTTCATCGACGAGCTGGGTGGCCGCGCCGAAATGTCCGAGTTCATGAGCAAGGCCGGTTTCGACTACAAGATGTCAGCCGAGAAAGCCTATTCCACCGACTCCAACATGCTGGGCGCCACCCACGAAGCCAAAGATCTGGAATACCTGAATTCCGGCATCAAGATCGTTAACCCCATCATGGGCGTGAAATTCTGGGACGAGAACGTCAAGGTCGAGCCTGAAGTCGTGACCGTGCGCTTTGAAGAAGGCCGTCCGGTGGCTCTGAATGGCATGACTTTCCAGAACGACGTGGAAATGATGCTGGAAGCCAACCGTATCGGCGGTCGTCATGGTCTGGGCATGAGCGATCAGATCGAAAACCGCATCATCGAGGCCAAGAGCCGTGGTATCTACGAAGCGCCGGGGATGGCTCTGCTGCACATCGCCTACGAGCGTCTGGTCACCGGTATCCACAATGAAGACACCATCGAACAGTACCGCATCAATGGTCTGCGTCTGGGCCGTCTGCTGTATCAGGGCCGCTGGTTCGATTCGCAGGCACTGATGCTGCGTGAAACCGCTCAGCGCTGGGTTGCCAGCGTGATCACTGGTGAGGTGACGCTGGAACTGCGTCGTGGTAACGACTACTCCCTGCTCAACACCGAGTCACCCAACCTGACTTACGAAGCTGAGCGTCTGACCATGGAGAAAGGCGAGTCTGCCTTCTCGCCCAACGATCGTATCGGTCAGCTGACCATGCGTAACCTGGACATCGCCGACACCCGTGCCAAGCTGGGCGCCTATGCCAAGACCGGCCTGCTGTCTGCTTCTGTGACCAATGCGCTGCCACAGCTGGAAGAGAAGTAGGTTTGCGATAACACGCGGCTGCTTAGGCGGCCGCTGTACTAAAACAGCCCCCCCGAAGCCTACCAGAATTGGTGGTGATTTCGGGGGGGCTTTTTTATTTAAAATTATTGCTTTCTAAGAAACGTGGTTGTGCGTTCACCAGGAAAATCATACTTAAGTACGATGCAGTTCTCGCTGGATATGAAAGTCTATAGTGTGTTAATTTTTAAAACGACTCTGTAACAAGATTGTTCTTCTTGTGAAATTGATGACTAGAATAATCTTTCAGGTCGGTGCTGCAGTAAGTAAATATATGAAAACAGTGTTCGTATAGATGCTTATGAAGGCCTTTTAAGCGAAGTTCCCTAAATAACTCTGAATATTTCGTGAGATATAAATGAATAAAGTGAGTTTAAAATTTCAAGAGATTGAAGAAGTTCATGCAGGTTCTGGATATAGCGATGGCTGTTCGGGCGGCAGAAGTGATTGCTGTACTCGAGTATGTACAAGAGCAAATGATAGCTCAGATGATAGTTCAGACGGCAGCCTAGCTGCATGGGATGATTATTTTGAAGTTAATGCTGGTGTACTTCAGTATTGAGCAAAACTTAAGGAGGTGGCTAGCTTTTGCTAGCCTTTTTTATGTTTGATCTAAAGTTAAAAGTTAAAAATAGTGTCGATGTTTACGTATCGGATCATAGCGAATCAGAGTTGTATGATATTCAATTTTATAAAATAAATACTCGAGAGAAAATTAAGATAAGATCTACATTAGATGTCGTAAAACTGATTTCCAATTTAGATGGTGAGATAAGCTTGCTGGAAGCTGCTAAATCTATGGGAGAATTTTCTCATGAGGAGTTATTAGAATTAGTAGGCTATTTAGTCAAAAATGGAATCTTGACTCATCAAGAATATGAAATCTATGAGGGCTCTAGATACGATAGGCAAATTGCATATTTCGATGATCTTTTAACAGATAGAAGCGGCTTAGAGGCACAGAAATTATTATCAAAAAAGAAAGTTTTAATTCTTGGTGCTGGAGCTGTTGCTAGCTCTATTGCGAGTTTGCTTATAAGGGCAGGGATACAATACTTAATGATTGTGGATGATAGAAAAATAAGGAAGAGTGATATCGCTAGGCATATATATGTTAATGGGGAGAATATAGGTCAATATAAAGCTGCAAGCCTTGCTGAGTATTTGAGTAAAATAAATTCTGCTGCTGTAGTTAAGCATGTTACTGAGAGAATATATCCGAATACTAGTTTGGAAGGAATTATTTCAGATGATATAGATATTGTTATTAATACTGCTGATGAACCATATATTGGTCATCTGACTATAAAAATAGGTCGTTATCTATGGGAGAAAGATATTGCATTATATGTATCTGGTGGCTTCGATGCTCATTTAATGAGTACTGGTGAGTTGATTGCTAAAGGGTTCACTCCTTGTTGTGATTGTTGCGCGGGTACATTTAAACAGGCTCTAAGTAATTGGAAACCTCAATATAGAAAGAGTGATGAATCCTCCGAAAAAAACAAAAAAAATAATAATATTAAAAACTCGGGTTCGCTCGCACAAAGTCTATATTGCGCTGGAGTAGGTGCTATGAACATAATTGATTACTTGCTTGGAGGGGTCCGAAGGAATAGTAAACTAAACTTTAGGGGAGAATATCTGATTAATAATGGGACCCATACTTGGTTTGAGATGGCAAAGCAAAAAGGTTGTAAGTATTGTGGTTAGTGAGAACTCTATATTTAGATTGCGGTCTTCAGTTGCCATTAACTATGATGGTTCTATTCTAAATTTTTTTCTATCTAATACAAGGGAAAATTTTTCTATTAAAATTGAATTTCAAAATGTATTAAGCTTTCTTATGTCATATGATGGTCTGACAAGTTTAGATAGTATCGGGGAAAAGTTTCCTGATTTGGATTTTAATGAAATTCTAGATATTACAATGTTCTTAAATAAAAAAAAGGATATTGATTGAGGAAAATGCAATATATCCAGAAACAGTGCTGTTAGACAGTTATCGAACTATGAGTTTTATTGAAGACTATTGCCGATCAACCAAGGAGGCACTGGATTTATTCTCTAGTCTTAAAGACAAAAGAGTCCTAATCATTGGTATGGGGGCTGTTGGAACATGGGTTATAGATGGTCTAGCTAGATTTGGAGTAGGACATTTTACTATTGTTGATGATGATATTGTTGAACTCACTAATATTCACAGGCAAAATTTTTTTACAGAAGATGATATAGGTAGTTATAAGGTTGATGTTGTAGAAAATGCTATAAGCAAATACTCAAATGCAAGAATAAATACTATTAAGAAAAAACTAGATGATGGTTTTTTTAATCAATATACCAATGATTTTGATCTTGTAATAAATTGTGCAGATTTTCCAAGCGTAGACTATGTGACTAATGTCATAGGATATGAGTGTATGAAGAGAGCTATTCCGCATATTATTGGTGGGGGATACAATCTACACTTGAGCCTTATTGGGCAAACAGTTATACCATTTAGTACTGCTTGTGTTAAATGTTTTGAATCTCATTTGACTGAAATAAATAAAGTAGAATTAAATGGCGTTAAGAAACTCAAAAGATCTAATCGTAAAATTGGGAGCTTTGGACCATTATGCTCTATCGCTGCATCAATGACAATCGTAGATGCAATGAAAATTCTTATAAGAAAATTTGAATTCATAAATAACGAAAATAAAAGAATTGAATATATTACCGAAAAGAGAGATTTTAAAATATTTGAGGTTACAAGAAAAGATAATTGTGAATGGTGTGGTGAAAAAGGAATCTTCAGTGATGGATTATAAGGATAATATTTTTTTTTCGAAAATAGAAACTAATAATTTAAAAAAAGTAAGTGTATCTGTTCCAGTTCAGTCAATATTTGCAATCACAGGGGTTAGTGGCGGAGGGAAAAGTTCATTAGCCTATGGAACGATATACGAAATATGTCGACAAGAGTTTCAAACTATAGAAAGTGGCTACATAGAAGAGACTAATTATAAAGTTGAAGATTTTGGAAATATCAAACCTGCAGTTGCTATAAAACAATGTAATGAAAATATTAATCCATCTTCAAGTATATATACATATTTAAACTTTTCATCACTATTAGCTAGTTACACTGGAAATTCAGAAATGAATATCCCTCCGCATCTGTTAAAAATAAACAAGCCAAGTTTATGCTGTGATGCTTGTCATGGTTTAGGAGTTATATATGAGCCAGATGGAAATAAGATAGTGAAATTCGATAAGAGTATAAGAGATGGATCTTTTGTTCCCTGGGTGAATAGATTTCATTCCATTTACAATAATCTTTTGATGGATTTTTGTGGTAGAAAGAATATAGACACTACTATTAGATTAGACAAAATTTCGAAAGAAAGTCAGTACTTATTGTTACACGGTGAGGATGACATTGAGTTTAAAATAGGTTATAAGCACGGCAATAAAAGACGGTATAAAACACTCACTTATACGGGTATATTTAAATTTATAGAAAATTTATCTAAATCTAATATCAAGTCTGATTATGAGTTGTTTAAAAAATACTCCTCTAAAATCCAATGTCGCAAGTGTTTAGGAAGTGGTTTGTCCAACTCTTTTGAGGGTTTATTCATAGGGAATATCTGCTTCTCTGACTTTCTTACAAAACCTGTTAATGAGATTTTGTTCAATAAAAATTTTATATCTTCTCACCTCTATAAAATTGTTAATATTTTGAAAGAAATCCATGATATTGGGCTAGGCTATTTGTCACTGAAGCGATCGATTCCGACTCTTTCAGGAGGTGAGCTTCAGAAGTTAAATTTTGCAAGAGCATGTACTTCAAAAATTACTGGAATTATCTATATTTTGGATGAAATATCTTCCCAGGTGCACTGCAGTGATTACAATATTTTTTTGAGAAAAATCATTGACTTAAAAAATAAAAGAAATACTTTGATTCTAGTTGAGCATAACCCATATTTTTTAATAAATGCTGATGAAGTTATTACGATTGGACCTGAGCCTGGAGCCAAAGGAGGGTATTTGTTGAGTAATGATGATTTTTATGAGAGTTTTTCTTTAAATAAAGCTGTCTTCTTTAAAGAAAAATTTTCTGTGCATATTAAGAGTTTTAATAATATAAGTGATCTCACTTTCAATTTCCCTGAAAAATCAATAACTGCTCTTGTTGGAAAGTCTGGCTCAGGGAAGTCTAGTATTGCTAAATATATTTACAATTATTTTGATGAGGTCACCTACATCTCTCAAGTCTCAGTAAAGGGAAATATTACTTCATCCGTTGCTTCATATACAGGAGCAAACAGTCTATTTGCTAAAATTTTCGCTAAAGCTTTTAATAAAAATGAAAAATTTTTTATGCCTAACGAAAATAGTGAAATTGTCTGCGACGTATGCTACGGGAGAGGTGAAATAAAATATAATCGCAGTTTCGAGAGTGATATAACTATTCTTTGTCCTAAATGCGATGGTAAGATTTTTTCCGAGTTTTCGGATTTATATAGAATAAAGGGATACTCTTTGATTGAAATCTATGATGCGCCTATAGAGGAAATTAATCTTTATTTCCCTAGCCAAATTTTTGAAAGCGTAATAAATGTCGGATTAGGTCATCTTAGTATTAATAGAAAAATAAAAACACTTTCTGGTGGGGAACTGAAAAGGATAAAGTTAGCATCAAACATCCCTGCTAAAAAAATAACGAATAGAATTCTTATAGTAGATGAGCCAACTTCAGGACTAGATAATAAAACTGCATTAGCAGTAGTTGATTTCATATCACAGTATAAAGATCGCTATAAATTTATAATTGTCATTGACCATAAGCCTGTCGCTTTTATGTCTGCAGATTATTTGTACGAAATTGGTCCTGGTTCTGGAGATGAAGGGGGGGATATAGTGTATGAAGGAAGTCCGAATTACTATTATGAGAATAAGTATCTGCCTTTCTTAAAAGGCTAGCTCATGTCATCAATGCTAATTCTTGTACAGAGTTTAAAAGGACTTTGTAAACCATGACTCGCCTCTGCCAGCGCCTGCTCTGGCTTTTGCTGCCCGGCTTTCTTTTCCTTACCGGCTGCAGCGCCTCACCCTGGCAGCACCCGCCGGCCCGGAACGATCAGCAGATGCTTTATGTGGTCAGTCACGGCTGGCACACGGGGATTATCCTGCCGACGGCTGAGCTGTTGCCTGCCCTGAGCTTCCTCAGGGAAGACGTTGCCGATGGGCCTTATGTCGAGATTGGCTGGGGTGACAAAGGCTTTTATCAGGCACCGGAAATCACGGTGAAGCTGACCTTGCAGGCGATGTTCTGGCCGACGGACAGCATTCTGCATGTGGTGTCCGTGCCGGACGCACCGGCTGAGTATTTCAGTACCAGTCAGGTGGTGGAAGTGCCGGTGTCGCGCGAGGGTATGGCGGCGTTGCAGCAGTCGGTACTGGCCACCTTTGTGCTCAATGAACAGGGCCGCGGCATCATCACCCAGCCCGGCATTTACGGTAAGAGCTATTTCTACGCCGCTAACGGCTACTATTACCTGACCAATACCTGCAACCGCTGGACAGCACAGATGCTGGCGGCAGCGGGGCTGCCCATGGCGCCTTTGACCCTGACGGCGGGCGGAGTCATACGGCAGGTTCGGGCAGCGCAGCAGCAGTTGTCTCCTTCACTCTGAGTAAGCACTGGTGCCAGTGAGGGCGCTGAATATCTTGTAACAAGGTCAACGCAGCCCAATATGGGGTAAACCTTTATTTCGCGAAAGCACTGCGGCAGTGGATCGTCCGCGGTGCGCAACTGCCCGGCGGTGCCATTCGTTTCAGGCCGTCCCGGGTACCATCCTTACCATCACACAGGGAATGCCATGATGAAATGTACCAGCTGTAATCAGGGTGAGCTCAAACCCAGCTTTATCGATAGCCTGTTCCGCGCCCATACCTGCAGCCACTGCGGTGGTAACTGGATTCTGATCGAGGATTACGTAACCTGGAAGGAGCGCCATCCTGAGTATCAGTTTGCTGCGGACATGAATCTGGAAGAGCGCGACGCTGAAGACTCCCGGCAGGCACTGCTGTGCCCGATGACGGGGGTATTCATGCAGAAGTTTCGTATTTCCCTGCATAGCAGCCATCGCCTTGATTACAGCTCGGCGGTAGGTGGACTGTGGCTGGACAAGGGAGAATGGGAGCTACTGAAGAAGGAAGGGCTGGCAGGCAGCCTTAATGCCGTGGTGACGCCGCAATGGCAGAAAAGACTGCAGCAGCAGGGTGCCAAAGAGCACTTTGCCGAGCTCTATCGCGACAAGTTTGGTGAAGCCGACTATGCCAGAGTGCAGGAAGTGCGTGCCTGGTTGCAGGCCCATCCGCGCAAGGCGGATCTGCGCGCTTATCTGCTGGCGTTTGATCCTTACTCGGCAGAGCGTTAAGCGGCTGGGCCTGTCTGATCGGACAGGTTTATCCCGTCAGTGCCTTTGCTAAAGTGCGCATCGTCCTATGGCAGTGAATGCTGTCTGGCAATCGCACACTGACATTTGTTGTCATTTGCCCGGCTCAGCCGGGCATTTTTCTTTCTGCCGCTGATGGCACCCTCTGTTTGCTCCTCTGACCCGAATTATCCCGCCAGGATTCACATTGCTGGCTGACTGGTGTATCACATCAGCTGTTGTTCAACAGCGCTGACCTCAGCGAGGTGGTGTGGCCAATCCTATCCAGCGGCAAGGAGCCGATATGAACAAGACCCGTAGTGCATTTGCAATTTCCCTGTTATCGCTGTCTGTCGCCGCCGCGCTGCTGCCTGTGAGCAGCCAGGCGGCCTCCCTTCCCGCCGTCGAAGCGCAGAATGGCATGGTGGTGTCATCTCAGGCGCTGGCATCTCAGGCAGGCATTGATATTCTCAAGCTCGGTGGTAACGCGGTGGATGCGGCCGTGGCCGTAGGTTATGCCCAGGCCGTAGTGAATCCCTGTTGCGGTAATATCGGCGGCGGTGGCTTTATGACCCTGCATCTGGCCGATGGCAAAGATACTTTTATCGACTTCCGCGAAATGGCACCGGCTGCCGCGACCGCCAATATGTATCTGGATGACAAGGGCGAACTGAAGAAGGGCGCCAGTCTGTACGGTTATCTGGCCGCGGGGGTACCGGGCACAGTAAAAGGTCTGGAAATGGCACTGGCGCAGTACGGCTCCGGCAAAGTCAGCCGGGAGCAGATCATGGCACCGGCGATCAGGCTGGCCCGTGATGGCTTTGTGCTGACCCGTGCCGACACCGATGTGCTGGATACCTCACTGCAGAAATTCCGTGATGACAAGGAAGCCAGCAAGATTTTCCTGCGGGCCGATGGTTCACCCCTGCAGCCCGGCGACCGTCTGGTACAGAGTGATCTGGCCAACACCCTCGAGGCGATTGCCAGCAGCGGCGCTGACGCCTTCTACAAGGGTAAGATCCCTGAAGCTGTGGCGGCGGCGTCCAAAGCCGGTGGTGGCATCCTCAGCGTGGAGGATTTTGGTAACTACAAGGCGGCAGAGCGCACCCCTGTGCGCTGTGACTACCGCGGCTACGAATTTATCTCCGCGCCACCCCCCAGTTCCGGCGGCACCACCATGTGCCAGATTCTCAATATTCTCGAAGGCTATGACATCAAGGCCATGGGCTACGGCTCCGCTGAGTCAGTGCATTACATGACTGAAGCCATGCGCCACGCCTATGTTGATCGCAATACCCTGCTGGGCGATCCGGATTACGTCAAAATGCCGCTGGATAAGCTGCTGAGTAAGGAGTATGCCGCCAGCATCCGTAAGGAAATCAGTGCCGATAAGGCCACACCTTCGGAGCAGGTACAGCCCGGTATCGGCCCGCATGAGAAGCCGGAAACCACTCATTACTCCATCGTCGACAAGGACGGTAATGCGGTCTCCACGACCTACACCATCAATGGTCGCTTCGGCGCCGGGGTGATTGCGCCGGGCACCGGTTTCTTCCTCAACGACGAAATGGATGACTTCACCACCAAGGTGGGTACGCAGAACCTGTTCGGGCTGGTGCAGGGCAAGACCAATGCCATTGAACCGGGCAAGCGGCCGCTGTCCTCCATGTCACCGACCATCGTCACCAAAGATGGCAAGGTATTCCTGGTGGTAGGTTCACCCGGCGGCTCGCGTATTATCACCATCACGCTGGAGACGGTGATGAATATCATCGACCACGGTATGGGCCCACAGGAGGCGGTGGATGCACCGCGTATCCATCATCAGTGGCTGCCTGATCAGGTGTCCTATGAAACCCGCGGGCTGTCGCCAGATACCCTGAAGCTGCTGGCAGGTATGGGTTATAAGATGGTCGAACAGACTCCCTGGGGCGCGGCTGAGCTGATTATGGTGGGGCTGCCTGCCGATAAATCCGGTGTAGCCAGCTCAGGGAATGATGGCGCCGTGTCCGGCAAGGTACGTGAAGGCTACCTCTACGGTGCCAACGATGCCCGCCGGCCCGCCGGTGCAGCCATCGGCTACTGATTCACGTTGTAGCGAGGTCAGGCCTGCATGGCTAATACATCAGGCCTGCTTCTCTAACCGCCTGCTAAAGGAGCAGACAGTAAAACGCCCCGTGAGCTCTGGCTCACGGGGCGTTTTCGTCTGGAGCCTGTTTAGCCGTGCGGTGACAGAGGCTGTGCCTGATGTGAGGCCGAGTGGGCGAACTGCTGACGATACTGGCTGGGGCTGATACCCAGCTGTTTGCGAAAATGATGCCGCAGGGTCAGGGCGTTCCCGAAGCCACATTTGTCTGCCAGTGTTTCCAGATCATCTGCTGTGGTTTCCAGATAACCTCGGGCCAGGGTCAGACGCTGGCTGATCAGCCATTGCTGCGGTGTCATGCCGGTGGCGGCGCGGAAATGGCGGTCGAAGCTGCGCCGTGACATGCGTGCCTGATCTGCCAGCTGATCTACGCCCAGCGGCTGGTGCAGGTGTTTCCTGGCCCAGTCGAGGGTAGCGCTGAAACGATCCTGACGCGGCAGGATGGGGGTATCGACAAACTGTGCCTGTCCGCCCTGACGATGGGGTGAAATGACCAGTCGGCGGGCAACACTGTTGGCCACGTCGTAACCGAAATCCTCACGGATGACAGCCAGCCCCAGATCCAGCCCGGCGGCACTGCCTGCTGAACAGCCAAGCTGGTCACGCAGCACGTACAGCACGTTATCGACATAGTCGGTGGTGGGAAAGCGCTGGCGGAAGCTATCGGCATAGCGCCAGTGGGTGGTTGCCCGTCGGCCATTCAGCAGGCCGCTTTCAGCCAAAAGAAACGCACCAGAGCAGAACGTCAGGATGCGCCCGCCCCGCTGATGCAGGGCACGCATGGCATCGAGCAACCCTGCCGGAATGACTTTATCTGCAGCGCTCCAGCCCGGAATCACCAGCATGTCGAAGTCATCCAGTTCGCTGACCTGACGCGCACTGATGAGGATACCGCCGGTGGCCCGCAGCGGACCGCTGTCAAAGCTGATGACCTCTGTCTGATACCAGTGCGGCCATTCCGGCCGTGGCAGGGCAAACAGCTCCACCGCACAGCCAAACTCAAAGGTGGCGAGCTGGTCATAAGCCAGAATGGCCACCCGTGGTGATAAGCGAGCAGGCGTTTGGTTGGGCATGGCAGTACCTGACAGTGGCTGTAGTATTGGCTGGATATTATCGATAGTTGGTAATTAAGCCAATGGGCGCCTGCGGCTGCTTTTTGTACAGTGATGACATCGAGAGCCACTGAATCGGTCTGCAACCAAGGAGAATCCCATGTCTTCAGCCGTATCCCGCCCCGCCGCCGCTCCCAGCAGTGCTGCCGAAGCACACTTTGCCGCCCTGCTGTCTTTTGAAACCGACTGCTGGGATGTGCATCATGCCATCAGCAACGACCGCCGTGACTTCGTGCTGCTGGATGTGCGGGGCGAAGAGGCTTACCAGCAGGGGCATGTACCGGAGGCCCGGCATTTCCCTCACACCCGGCTGAATGCCGACAGTCTGGCTGACTATCCGCTGGATACCCTGTTTGTAGTCTATTGCGCAGGCCCGCATTGCAACGGTGCTGACAAAGCGGCACTGCGTCTGGCCAGACTGGGGCGCCCGGTGAAGAAGATGATCGGTGGGGTGACGGGCTGGCTGGATGAGGGCTTTAGTCTGAGTGTGGTGTGACGCCAGGGTCAGCGAGAATGACGGGCAGGGTATTTACAGTAAATTTACCCGTAGATACCTTGTGTTACGTAACAAAGTAAAATCTGTGCAGAGAAAAACATGCTCCTGTCGGGTTAAAGGTCTATACTTGGCCATTATTTGTACAGCCAACCCGTTGGCGTGATTCAGACAGGGGCGCAACTATGGCCATTTCCTTCAACGCATCCAGCTCGTCTTCGACCAGCCTGCTTGACCGCCTGCAGGAGCAGCAGGAAAAGCAGAATGAGAAGCTGGCCTCGGGCAAGCGCATCAACAGTGC
The DNA here is from genome assembly GCF_029846635.1 of Pokkaliibacter sp. MBI-7. NCBI lineage: Bacteria > Pseudomonadati > Pseudomonadota > Gammaproteobacteria > Oceanospirillales > Balneatrichaceae > Pokkaliibacter > Pokkaliibacter sp. MBI-7. Next base: position 2,878,267 of record NZ_JARVTG010000001.1, read on the forward strand.
GGCCGATGATGCTGCGGGCCTGCTGATTGCCAACCGTCTTAGCTCCACCATTTCCGAGTCTGATCAGCGTGCCATCAACGCGCGCGATCAGCAGAGCCTGAATAACATCCAGACCGGCCAGCTGAGTGCTATCAGCGACAACCTGCAGCGCATGAACGAGCTGTCGGTAAAAGCCGGTAACCCGCTGTACGCCGGTTCCAAGGCGATTCAGCAAGAGTTGAATAACCTGACCGAAAGCACCAATGCCATCGCCGGCGAAGCGCTGGGCAACAGCAATTTTCTATCGGGTCTGGACGCTTCTGACCCTGCCGCATTGCAGGCGGCTATTAATACGGCATCCAGTACGGTAAACGATAAGGCCACTACGCTGGGCGCTGATACCAACGCGCTGCAGAGCCAGATCAACACCTATCAGGTGTCTTCCATCAATACCGCAGCGGCCCGTTCACGTATCGCCGATACCGACTACTCCAGCGCGGTCAGTGATCAGGCCAGCAACAGCGTGCAGTCACAGATTGCGGTACAGGTTCAGCGCAGCCGTCAGCAGCAGGCAGGTTTGCTGGTTGATACGCTGGTGTGATGCCTGAACGCAGGCCTCGTTCCTGCTGACAAGACTCAGTGTTGATAAGCCATCCCTCGGATACCGACGGATGGCTTTTTTCTTTATGCTGATCGGCCCGCCCTTTTGTCGGAGCTGCTCATGAGCCAGCCAGTTGTTAGTACCGTCAGCCTTCACCCGTATTCACCTGAGTTTCAGCAGGGTGTGGTGGACCTGATCCTGCCTATCCAGCAGCAGGAGTTCGATATTCCTGTCACCCTGGCTGACCAGCCGGACTTGCTCGACATTCCCAATTTCTATCAGCATGGCACCGGTAACTTCTGGGTTGCAGTGGCGGACGGGCAGGTGGTGGGCAGTATTTCCCTGCTGGATATTGGCAATGGTCAGACTGCTCTGCGCAAGATGTTTGTGCATGCAGACTGGCGTGGCCGCGAGCGTGCCGTGGCGCAGCAGCTGTTGCAGCATCTGGTACAGCAGGCCCGCCTGCAGGGCGTACGCGATATCTTCCTCGGCACCACCGCCAAGTTTCTTGCGGCGCATCGCTTCTATGAAAAGCACGGCTTCCTGCTGATCGACAAGGCCGAGCTGCCCGCCCGTTTCCCGGTGATGCAGGTTGATACGCGTTTTTATCATCTGCCGCTTGCCGCCTCCGCAGTCTGACGGCACAGAGTCTGTAACGTTGCCGTGTGGGTGAGACGGAGCACAGATCACGACCCGCGGGGCTGAGCCAGCCGAGAAGGGGGAAATCTAGCCATGGACAACCTCAGTGAGTTTGCCAATGGTCGCGCCTACGATGCGCAGTATGGTCATCTCTATACCGATGACATCGCCTATCTGACCCACCTGCTACCGGAGACCGGCGGGCCGGTGCTGGACCTCTGCTGCGGTACCGGTATCGTCAGCATTCCGCTGGCGCAGCAGGGAGTGGAGGTGATCGGTGTGGATCTCAGTCAGCCCATGCTTGACTGGGCCAGAGCCAAAAGTCAGGGGCTGCCCGTTCGCTGGGTACACAGTGATGTGCTGGCCTATGAGCCGGTGTGGCGCTTTGGCCTGATCACCATGACCGGCAATGCGCTGCAGATGTTTCTTGATGACACCCGTCTGCTGGGGTTGTTTCAGCGGGTAGCGGAGTGGCTGAGTGATGAAGGCAGCTTCGTTTTTGACACCCGCCTGCCCACGCCGCAGCAACTGCATCCCTATGAGGAAGAAGTGGAGCTGGCGCGTTTTCTGGACAGCGAATGCCATGAGGTGGTGGAGCTGGCGACTCGCTACTACGACAGCATCAGCCAGTGCCAGACCTGGCATAAGCGGCGGCTGCGCAATGGCGAACAGCAGCACAGCCAGATCACTCTGCGCTACAGCACTATCGAACAGCTGGAAAGCATGATGTATGAGGCAGGCCTGCAGGTGCAGGCACGCTTTGCTGACTGGCAGCAAACGCCTTTTCAGCGCGAAGCGCACAGCATCGTCTATCGTCTGGGACGAATTCGTCGCCCCTGAACTGAACAGGTGTGCATGATCTGAGTACAGCGTGATGACCGGCACGCGTCCGCTATTTCGGTGAATGCGACGAAGACCGTGATCGGTGCTTGTTGAATGAACGCAATTTGCTAAAGTGCTGCGTTATTCGGATAGCGCTGCTGCCCTGCCGTCTTGCGCGTCTGTGCTACCCGGCAGGGCAGTGCTGGCACGAGGGCGCGGGGTTGCTGTACAGCGGGTCTCGAGAATCCCTTCTGAGGAATGTTATGACAACCACCACTGACATCATTCGTGGCCGTGTCGCGGCCTTGCGTGCGGCCATGGCCGAACGGGGCGTCACTGCCTGCCTGATCCCTTCTGCCGATCCCCATCTGTCCGAGTATCTGCCCAAACGCTGGCAGGGGCGAAAATGGCTGTCCGGTTTTACTGGCTCAGTCGGTACCCTGATTGTCACCGCCGATTTCGCCGGTGTCTGGGTGGATGGCCGTTACTGGGTACAGGCCGAGCAGGAACTGGCAGACACCGGCATCCAGCTGATGAAGCAGGTTGCCGTCCAGCAGGTCGCCTATATTGACTGGCTGGCAGACACCCTGCCTGAGGGCAGTGTGGTTGCTGTCGATGGGCAGGTGCTGAGCCTGACGCTGACGCGCAATCTGCAGCAGGCGCTCAGCGCTAAAAAGATCGGGCTGCGCAGTGATGTGGATGTGCTCGACGCCATCTGGCCAGAGCGTGCCGGCCTGCCAGAGGCACCGATTTACGCCCATGAAGCCCCCTTTGCCACCGTCAGCCGGGCAGAGAAACTGGCCCGTGTGCGCGAGCGCATGCAGGCATCAGGAGCCGACTGGCATTTTATTTCCACCGTCGATGATCTGGCCTGGCTGTTCAATCTGCGCGGCAGTGATGTGTCGTATAACCCGGTTTTTGTCGGCCACGCCCTGCTGGGACGGGATGAGGCCACCCTGTTTATCGCCGATGGCAAACTCAGTGCTGAACTGACGGCGCAGCTGGCCGCAGATGGTGTGAATGTCGCCCGCTATGAGCTGGCACCGCAGAGGCTGGCGGCCCTGCCAGAGGGGACTAGCCTGTTATGCGATCCCAACCGTGTGACCGGTGGACTGATTGGTCAGCTGCCAGCAGGCGTTACGGTACGGGAAGAGCTGAATCCATCGACCCTGATGAAGGCCTGCAAGACGGCCGAAGAGGCTGCCCATGTCCGTCGTGCCATGGAGCAGGATGGCGCGGCACTGTGCGAATTCTTTGCCTGGCTGGAGCGGGCTCAGGCGCAGGGTGAACACATCACGGAGCTGACCATTGATGAGCAGATTACCGCGGCGCGGGCTCGTCGCCCCGGCTTTGTCTGCCCCAGTTTCTCCACCATCGCCGGTTTCAATGCCAACGGAGCCTTGCCGCACTACCGTGCTACCGAGGAGGCGCACAGTGTTATCAGCGGTGATGGCCTGCTGTTGATTGACTCCGGTGGCCAGTATCTGGGCGGTACTACCGATATCACCCGTGTGGTGCCTGTGGGCGAGGTCAGCGCTGCACAGAAGCGCGACTACACCCTGGTGCTGAAGGGCATGATGGCGCTGTCCCGTGCGCGTTTCCCCAAAGGCATCAAGTCACCGCTGCTGGACAGTATTGCCCGTGCGCCTCTGTGGGCTGAAGGCATTGATTACGGTCATGGCACTGGCCACGGCGTGGGTTATTTCCTCAATGTTCATGAAGGTCCACAGGTGATTTCCTATTACGCCCAGCCTGCGCCGCAAACTGCCATGGCCGAAGGCATGATTACCTCCATCGAGCCGGGCATTTACCGGCAGGGGCAATGGGGCGTGCGGATCGAGAATCTGGTCATCAACCAGCCCGCTGCGGGTGAGTTCGGTGAATATCTGCAGTTTGAAACCCTGACGTTGTGCCCTATCGATACCCGCTGTATCGACCTGTCGCGCATGCGTACGGATGAAATCGACTGGCTCAATGGCTATCACGCCGAGGTGCGCACCCGCCTGCTGCCTCTGGTCGAAGGGGAAGCCCGCGCCTGGCTGGAGCGCCGTACCCAGCCGCTGGTATAAGCCGGTCCGTCTCTGATTGCGCTGCCTGATGCAGCGCAGTCTTTCTCAAACAACCACTGATCGACATGATCTTTGCCGCTATGCTGTAGCGTTCTGCATATTGCATTGGCTGGGTTTCGCATGACCGCATCACGTCGTTCTTTTCTCCGACACCTCTCGGGTCTGGTGCTGGGTACCGGCAGTCTGTCTGTACTCAACGTACTGGCCGCAACGCCCAGTACGCCACTGGTTCCGGCCTTGTTCATCGGTCATGGATCGCCGATGAATGCGCTGGAAAACAATCCCTTTACCCTTGCCTGGGACGCCATGGCAAAGACGCTGGCAGGCTTACCTAAACCCCGTGCCATTCTGTGTGTCTCGGCCCACTGGCAGACGCCGGTCTCGACGGTCTCGGTAGTGGCTAAGCCTGCCACTATTTATGATTTCTACGGTTTTCCCGGGGTGCTCTACATGCGCCAGTATCGCGCCATGGGTGTCCCGGAAAGCCTGCAATGGCTGCAGCAGGCCACCACTCAGCCGCTCGCGGCCGATGCCGAACGAGGCCTTGATCACGGTGCCTGGGTGGTGTTATCGCGGCTGTTTCCCCGGGCCGATGTGCCGGTGTTTCAGTTGAGTCTCGGGCAGGATCTGGACTTTGACGGACACTATCAGCTGGCAGCACAACTGGCGCAGTTGCGCCGCCGTGGGGTGATGGTGATTGGCAGTGGCAATATGGTGCATAACCTGCGCTCTGCGCAGGAGGATACTATGTACGGGATGCGGGATCAGGTGCACGGCTGGGCTCAGGAGCTGGATCAGCGCCTGCTGGAGGCCATCGATACGCATGATCATCTGCGCCTGCGTCATCTGCCGGTTACTGAACCTACCCTGTTTGCTCAGGGGCATCCGACGCCTGAGCATTTCCTGCCGCTGCTCTATCCGCTGGCGATGCAGGATAAACAGGACGAGCTGCGCTACTTCGCCAAGGGTTTTGCTCCGGGGTCTATCTCCATGACCTCACTGCTGCTGATGCCAGCCTGAGTGAGCCGCAGAAATAACAAAGCCTGCACGAGGCAGGCTTTGTTACTACAGGTCTGAAAGCGCCGGTTAATTAACGACCAGTGCTCTCAAAGCGTGCCAGATGAGGCTCATTCTTGCTGGCCTTGTCGGCAGCTACACGCTTTTCCCAGAAGGTAGCGTTCTTGATGCCCAGCTTCTCAGGATGGAACACGGGGTCCAGACCCTGTTTCTTCTGTGCTTCGTAATCCTTCAGTGCCAGCAGGGCGGGCTTCTGCAGAATCAGAATGGCGATGATGTTCAGCCAGGCCATCAGACCTACACCGATGTCACCCATACCCCAGGCTACGTCAGCGGAACGGATGCTGCCGTAGAATACGGAACCCATGATCACCAGCTTCAGCAGCAGACTCAGCCAGGGGCGGTGTACCTGACGGTTGATGTAGGACACGTTGGTATCGGCGATGTAGTAGTAAGCCATGATGGTGGTGAAGGCAAAGAAGAACAGTGCTACCGCCACGAAGATGTTACCGAAGCCGGGCAGTACGGTTTCAACCGCCGCCTGGGTGTAACCGGGGCCAGCATCAACGCCGGGCAGATTCTGAACCAGGAACTCGCCTGCAGTCAGGCCTTTGACGTTGTAGGTGCCGGTGATCAGGATCATCAGTGCAGTCGCGGTGCAGACGAACAGGGTGTCAACGTACACGGAGAAGCCCTGTACCAGACCCTGTTTGGCAGGATGAGACACTTCAGCCGCGGCTGAAGGATGTGGGCCAGTACCCTGACCGGCTTCGTTGGAGTAAACACCACGCTTCACACCCCACTGGATCGCCAGACCCAGCACGGCACCGAAACCTGCATCCATACCGAAAGCGCTTTTGAAGATCAGGGCGAAGATCTGAGGCAGTTCACTCAGGTTCATGGCGACGATCACGCACGCCACGATGATGTAACCCAGTGCCATGAAAGGTACAACGACTTCGGCTACCTGGGCGATACGCTTGATACCACCGAAAATGATCAGACCCAGCAGGATCACCACGATGGTGGCGGTCACGGTGGGATCAATACCGAACGCATTGGCAACACCGGTGGCAATGGAGTTGGCCTGTACGCCGGGCAGCAGCAGACCACAGCCGATCACGGTGGCGATGGCGAAAATCCAGGCATACCACTTCTGGCCCATGCCTTTTTCGATGTAGTAAGCCGGGCCGCCGCGGTACTGGCCGTCTTCTTTCTCTTTGTAGATCTGTGCCAGGGTTGATTCAACGAAAGCCGTGCTGGCGCCGAGGAAGGCAACCGCCCACATCCAGAACACAGCGCCCGGGCCACCAAAGGTAATGGCAGTCGCCACACCGGCGATGTTACCGGTACCGACGCGGCCGGACAGGGAAATGGTCAGTGCCTGAAAGGAGGAAACACCGTTGGCCGAGGCTTTGCCTTCGAACATCAGGGTGACCATTTCTTTCACGTGGCGAACCTGCAGGAAGCGGGTGCGCAGAGAGAAGTAGACGCCTACCAGCAGGCAGAGGCCTATCAGGTAGTTGCTCCAGATAACGTCATTGATTGCGTTGACTAACTCAGCCATGACAGCGGTGCCCTCGTTATAGTTTATTTTTGGAATTATGGTGATTGACAGCGAATCTTCCCGGTTGTTTTTTCACCAGCAGGCTGGATGGCCGGGATAGAAAATGAGCGCAGAAAAATACTCTGATCGTTACTTTTTGACAAGCACTGCCTGCACAGGCATGTCAACAGAAACATTGAAACCAATTGGTTTGATTTTTGTAGAAGCTTAATCGATTCCGCTACCTGAAGCGGGCGATGGAATCGATGGACTGGGGAGCGCAGGCTGAGCGGTGTTATTGAGCGTGAGTGCCGGGCATATTGAAGATGCCTTCCAGGCCATTTTCCCTTAGCAGGGCGTCGTAGCGGCCATTTTGCACCAGCTTCATCAGCCCCCGGTTGAAGGCTTCGATCAGCTCGGCATGGCGTGGGTTGGCATAGCCAGCCATGGCATAGAGCAGATTTTGACTGAGGGGGTTATCGGAGAACGTCAGCTGTTGCAGGGCGTGCGGATTATTCTGGAGCAGGTAGTAACGTGCCACGGTCTCGTTTTCCGGCATCAGGTCGATACGTCCCTCCAGCAGCATGTTGATACCTTGGGCAAAGGCGCGCACTTCCAAGCGATTGTAGTTGGTGTTGCGTAGAAAAACGTCGTTATAGGCATAGCCACGGATAAGGGCAATGTTCTTACCGCTGAGGCTCTCAATACCTTGATAGGAAAAAGGGTCGCTCTTGCGCTTGAGAAACTTGACGGAGCTGTCGAGGTAGGGGCGACTGAACATAAAGTCACGGCTACGGTCACTGTCCCACCAGGCATCAATGATCATATCGAACATGCCTGAGCGGGTGCCTTCCAGCGCGCGGGCCCAGGGAACAAAAATCATCTCCACCTGATAGCCTTCGAGCGCCAGTGCTTCGCGGGCAATCTGCGTCGCGATGCCCTGATCCTGACGTTTGTCGTCCAGATAGGGCGGCCAGGGATCACCGGCAAGGGTGATATGCCTGGACGCGGTGCCGTCTGTGGTTTCAGCAGATGCCCAGCCTGAAGGCAGACAAAACCAGCAGAGCATAAGAAGAAGTGCAGTACGAATGGCGTGATACCTTTGTTAGGAACCGACCGGCGGTGAGGTGCTGCATTGGCAGTAACACCCAATTTTCAGATATTTAGCAGGAATACAGTTCACTTACCTGAGTAGACTAGTCAGCTTTAGCTGACTTGACCAGCGACGGAAATGATCGAACGCGCCATTCCTGCACCTTATGCTTCCTGCCTATTCCCTGTCCGTGAAAGCGGCCTCTTCTCCGTCCGTAAATGCTGTCGATGCGGGGTCAGTGCTTGGTCGGTGATTCGAACAGGCGCAGTATCTGCACCCCTTCCTCACGCACGGCCGGACCGCTCTGATTGACTCGGGTGGGCAGCTCGCCGGCGGGGCTGACTTCATCAGGCTGACCATCCAGACGCATGGAGTCATTGAAGTCACAGGCGACGCATTCACGGTATTCCCGCTCTTCATCACGGTACATGCGCAGGGTGTCCTGCTTGGCACAGCGCGGGCACACCGCACCAGCGATAAAACGTTTGATAGTACTCATCACGGTATCCTCCCACTGCACCCGACCGTCAACGGCCGGGCGCGCGGGTATGTTATAGCCAGACTGGCGGAGGAGCCAGTCTGTGATCATTGTGTTGCCCTTACGCGGTCAGTACCACCGGGTATCAGGCAGCAAGGCCAGAATGGCGCAGCAGCGGGCCGATATCTGGCTCGCGGCCGCGGAACGCCTTGAACAGTTCCATGGCAGGCTTGCTGCCACCTTGCTCCAGTACGGCAGTGAGGAAGCGCTCACCGGTCTGGCGATTAAAAATCCCTTCTTCCTCAAAGGCACTGAAAGCATCCGCCGACAGCACTTCCGCCCATTTGTAGCTGTAGTAGCCCGCCGCATAGCCCCCGGCAAAAATGTGGGTGAAGGCATGGGCGAAGCGATTGAAGCCAGGTGGAATCAGCACGGCCACTTCGTCACGGACGGCATCCAGCACCTGCTGCACCTGAGTGACGCCGGGCTGGAAGTCGCGATGGAGGATAAAGTCGAACAGGGCAAACTCCAGCTGACGCACCATCATCATGGCTGCCTGAAAGTTTTTTGCCGCCATCATCTTGTCCAGCAGTTCCGCAGGCAGGGGCTCGCCGGTCTCGTAGTGGCCGCTGATCAGGTCCAGCGCTTCTTTCTCCCAGCACCAGTTTTCCATGAACTGGCTGGGCAGCTCGACCGCATCCCAGGCCACGCCGTTGATCCCCGACACGCTGCCAACGCTGACCTTCGTCAGCATATGGTGCAGGCCGTGGCCGAATTCGTGGAACAGGGTGGTGACTTCGTTATGGGTCAGCAGCGCGGGCTTGCCACCGACGGGGGGGGTGAAGTTGCATACCAGGTAGGCCACAGGCAGCTGTATGCTGCCGTCCAGCCGCTGACGCCGTACCCGGCAGTCATCCATCCAGGCGCCACCACGTTTGTGGCTGCGGGCATAGAGATCGAGATAGAAGCGGGCGATGGCCTGACCATCACGCTGTACTTCGTAGAAGCCAACATCGGCATGATAGGTGTCGAAATCATGCAGTTGCACAATGTTGATGCCATACAGCTTGCTGATCACGGTAAACAGGCCGCTCAGCACTCTGGGGGCAGGGAAATAGGGGCGCAGGTCTTCCTGCGACAGGGCATAGCGGGCCACCCGCAGCTTTTCGCTGGCATAGCCGACATCCCAGGCTTCCAGTGTCGGCAGGTTCAGCTCGCTGCTGGCAAAGGCCTGCAGCTCAGCCAGTTCCTGTGCCGCGGCGGGTTTGCTGCGCTGGCCCAGCTGACGCAGGAAGCTGACAACCTGCTCGGTGCTGTCCGCCATCTTGGTGGCCAGTGACAGCTCCGCATAGTTGGCAAAACCCAGCAGCCGGGCTTCTTCCTGACGCAGGGCGAGGATTTCTTCCATCAGCTGGGTATTGTCAAACTGACCGGCATGCGGGCCCTGATCAGACGCCTTGGTGACATTGGCGCGATAGACCTCTTCACGCAGGACGCGGTTGTCGCAGAAGCTCAGGATGGGGTAGAAGCTGGGGAAGTCGAGGGTAATCAGCCAGCCTTCCTTGTCCTGCTGCTGGGCATTCTGCGCCAGCATGTCCAGCGCGCTCTGGGGGACACCGGCCAGCTCGCTGCTGTCGGTGATATGACGTGTCCAGGCCTGGGTAGCGTCCAGAACATTGTTGGAAAACTGGCTGGTCAGCTCGGACAGACGCTTGTTGATCTCGGCGTAGCGCTGCTGCTGCTCCGCAGGCAAATCGATACCCGACAGGCGGAAGTCACGCAGGGCATGCTCAATGGTGGCCTGCTGGGCGGCGCTCAGTGAGGAGAAGTCAGCGCTGTCGGCGATGGAGCGATATAACTTGAACAGACCCTGATGCTGGCCAAGCTGTGTAGCGTATTCCGACAGTTTGGGCAGCGCCGCGTTATAGGCTTCGCGCAGTTCCGGCGTATTAGCCACAGCATTGAGATGGCCAACCGGTGACCAGGCTGCATTGAGTCGGTCATAGGCTTCCTCGATGGGGGCGATCACGCTGTCCCAGCCGGGCTGGTCGTTGTTCGCCAGAGTATCGACGGTGGCCAGAGTGTCACTGATCAGCGTTTCTATGCCGGGCAGAATGTGCTCGGGCTGAATGGCACTGAACGGCGGCAGGGTGTGGGGTGTCAGCAAAGGATTGGACATGAACGATTCCTATGGCAAAGAGAAGGCCGGTCAGTGGCGTCACCTCACGGGGAGCGTCAGCTCGTCGTGCAGCAGGTGGCCTCAATACTGTCAGTCTCACGGGGCTTACTCGCATATGGGTGCTTCCCGTGCCAATTGCAAACGGGGCGGCGCCCTGACTGACAGTGATGGGGCCAGCTTAGCGAAAGCCTTGGCGCGCTGAAACCTGCTTTTGGCTATGGGACTGATAAAGACGGGACATTAATGGGTATCATGCACTGTCCAGTGCAGTCAGACGCAGAACCATCACAGAGGATCGAACCATGGCAGTGCGCAGTTTCAAAAATACGGCCCCGGTATTAGGTGAACGGGTCTTTGTCGATCCCAGCGCCGTGGTGCTGGGTGATGTGGTACTGGGCGATGACAGCTCGGTATGGCCGATGACGGTCATTCGGGGTGATATGCACCGGATTCGTATTGGCGCCCGCACCAGTGTGCAGGACGGGGCGATTCTGCATATCACCCACGCCAGCAGTTACAACCCGGATGGCTATCCGCTGACCATCGGTGAAGACGTCACCATTGGCCATCAGGCGGTATTGCATGGCTGCACCATCGGAAACCGGGTGCTGGTGGGCATGGGCGCCAAGGTGCTGGACGGTGCCGTGGTGGAAGACGAGGTGATGATCGGCGCCGGTGCGCTGGTGCCTCCCGGTAAACGTCTGGAGTCAGGCTTTCTCTATGTTGGCAGCCCGGCCAAACAGGCCCGGCCACTGACCGACAAGGAGCGCAGCTTCTTCACTTACAGCGCGGGCAACTACGTCAGGTTGAAGGATGAGCATCTGGCAGAAAACTACGCGGATGCCTGCGAGTGACTCGCAGCAGCTGATTGGAAGGTGAAAAACGGCAGAGGATGAATTGCACGTACCAAGACTTCGCTGCTTTGGGTACAATTCCATCCCTTCGGTTCAAACTGTCACTATTTTGTACAGCTACCTCGTGCAGGTGGCTGCCAGGTGGCTGAACGCTATTGACTGGTTCAGAGAGCAAGCGGATGACCCATACTCCCTATAGCAAAGATTTCCCGGTGTCCTGGGACGAACTGCATCGAAATGCCCGTGCCTTGTCATGGCGCCTGCTGGAAATGGGGCCATGGAAAGGGATTGTGGCCATTACTCGCGGCGGTCTGGTGCCTGCGGCGATTATCGCCCGTGAGCTGGATATTCGGCTGATCGACACTATCTGCATTGTCAGTTACTCCAGCAAGGGCGCAGAGGCTGCCCAGCATCAGGGGCAGCTCAATGTGCTGAAAGGGGTGGAAGGTGATGGCGAAGGCATGCTGCTGATCGACGATCTGGTCGATACCGGCAAAACCGCACGCGCTGTGCGTGAAATGCTGCCCAAGGCCCATTTTGCCACTATCTATGCCAAGCCTGCGGGTAAACCACTGGTGGATACCTTTATTACTGAAGTCAGCCAGGATACCTGGATCCGTTTCCCCTGGGATATGGAGTACGCCTTCTCTACTCCGCTGGCGGATCGCGACCGCTGAGCCTGTTTCGCCCCGTCCCGTCTTAGTCAGAAAGCCGACCTTGTGTCGGCTTTTTTGCATCTTGTTCACCCGTGATCTCCCGATCTGTCAGTTCAATGACCCACACTGGCTGCACGGCCGCCTCTGCTTGAGTTTCTCTCAGGCTGTCGGCATACAAAATACTTTGAAATGTAGTATTTCTATATCGATGTAATTTTGTCTGTTTGTTGTCTGGTAAATAACCGTTCTTGTGAACTTAACTGGTATTTGTTAGGGTTTTTAATGATAAATAAATATATAGAGTTCAAAATAATTTGTTTGTCATCTGATCATAATAAAGAGGAAATAATTAGCCATGTGTGGCCTTGCAGGAGAACTTCGCTTTAACGATGGACCGAGCCAGCTGGCGATGCTGGAGCGCATGAATCATCGCCATATTCCCCGTGGACCCCATGCGGATGGGGTATTCCATCAGAACCGGGTGAGTCTCGGTCATCGCCGTCTGAAGGTGATGGATCTGTCCGAGCATTCCCAGCAACCGATGTACGACCCTCACCTTGGCCTCGCCCTGGTGTTCAATGGCGCCATTTATAACTACCGTGAGTTGCGCCATGAGCTGCAGGGCATGGGTTATGCCTTTTATTCCGACGGTGATACCGAGGTCATCCTCAAGGCCTACCATGCCTGGGGCGAGGCCTGTCTGCAGCGCTTCAACGGTATGTTTGCCATTGCCATCTGGAATCAGGCCAGCGGAGATCTGTGGCTGGCCCGTGACCGGCTGGGGATCAAGCCGCTGTATTACAGTCAGGATGCCGAGCATCTGGTATTTGCCTCGACCCTGCCCGCATTGCTGGAAGACCCGCGCGTCAGCCGTGAGCTGGACGCCGAAGCCCTGCACTTCTACCTGCATTTTCATTCTGTCGTGCCCGCCCCGCGCACGATGCTCAGGCAGGTAAAAAAGCTGGAGCCGGGCCACTGGCTGCGCGTCACCGCGGATGGCCGCAGCTGCAAACAGCAGTGGTGGGATCTGGCCTTTGGCATGCAGGAAGAGGATCGCAGCCGTTCCGGGCAGGACTGGGAAGAAGCGCTGCTGGCAGAGCTGCGTGGCGCGGTAGCGCGGCGTAATGTGGCGGCGGTAGACGTCGGTATTCTGCTGTCCGGTGGTGTCGATTCTTCGCTGCTGACGGCACTGCTGCATGAAGTCAAACCCGACATCCACACCTTCTCTATCGGTTTTGATGCGGTGAACGGCGAGCAGGGCGATGAGTTTGCCTACTCGGACATCGTAGCCCGCCACTTCAACACCCGGCACAGTCAGATTCGCATCGCCCCTGAACGGATGCTGACGGCACTGCCCAAAGCCATTGCGGCCATGTCGGAGCCGATGGTCAGCCATGACTGCGTGGCCTTTTATCTGCTGTCTGAAGAAGTATCCAAATCCTGTCGGGTGGTGCAGAGCGGTCAGGGGGCGGATGAAATTTTTGCCGGCTATCACTGGTATCCACCGCTGGCTGACAGCCATGACGCGGTGGCCAGCTATCGTGCAGCGTTCTTTGACCGCAGTTACGAAGAGTACATCCATACCGTCAAACCCCGGTGGCAGACTCCTGATCTGGCCGGTGAGTTTGTCCGCAGCCACTTTGCCGCCTTTGGTGCGGATGATCCGGTAGACAAGGCATTGCGACTGGACAGCCAGATCATGCTGGTGGATGACCCGGTCAAACGGGTCGATACCATGACGATGGCGCACAGTCTGGAAGCACGGGTGCCCTTCCTTGATCACCAGCTGGTGGAGTTTGCCGCCCGCATTCCTGCCCGCTACAAGCTGGCCCATGACGGCAAAGGTATCCTCAAACAGGTGGCACGCCGGCTGATTCCCCATGAAGTGATTGATCGTCCCAAGGGCTACTTTCCGGTACCGGCGCTGAAATACCTGCGCGGGCCGGTGTTGGATCAGGTGCAGGAAGCGCTGATGGGGCGCAAAGCCCGCGAACGCGGACTGTTCAACACCGATTATGTCGAGCAGCTGCTGGCCCGCCCCGATGACCACATCACCCCATTGCGCGGCTCCAAGCTGTGGCAGCTGGGCCTGCTTGAACTGTGGCTGCAGGAACAGGGAATCTGACCGTGAACAAGCTCAAGCGTACGGCGCTTAATGTCATGGACGACCATGTCAGCGAGCCGGAACAGCCATTGTCCCGCCCGCTGCTCAATAAACGTGGTGTTGCTCCTGCCGCAGGCCGGGGGGAGCGCCAGAGTCGCAGTGAGCGGCAACGGATGCTGCGCCGCCGCCAGCCTTCCTATGCGCATCTGCAGGCAGCGCGCCATCGCGGTCATGAGCAGGCACCGGCCATCAAGCCCAATGTCAGCCTGCACTGTGGCTGGGGGCGGCTGCTGTTTGGCCATACTTTTGTCAATGAGCAGGAACTGGCCGCTTCGCTGCTGGAAGAAAGCCAGGGCGAGCGTGATATCGCCTTCTACGTGGCGCGCCCCCATGTGGTGGTGGGGCATGACCCGCAGCGGCTGTTTCTCGACCCGTCCGACAGCTACCGTCTGTGGCTGAACGAATATCAGCCGCGCCGTGACCGGGTGAAAGGCGTGCGGGTGCGCCGGCTGCGGACGCTGGCAGATATTGAACAGGTTAATGCCATCTACCAGCGCTGCCGGATGCAGCCACTGGATGTCGATGTGGTGATGGACAAGCGCAATTCGCAGGAGCAGCTGTATCTGCTGGCCGAAGACGGCCATACCGGCGCGGTGCTCGGCGCGGTGCTGGGGCTCAACCACGGTCTGGCCTTCAATGACCCGGAGTCAGGATCCAGCCTGTGGAGTCTGGCGGTGGATCCCGCCTGCCAGATGCCACAGGTAGGGGAAACACTGGTGCGGCATCTGGCCGAGAAGATGCAGACCCGTGGCTGCCATTATCTGGACCTGTCGGTGCTGCATACCAATCAGGCTGCCATCGGCCTGTATCAGCGTCTGGGTTTTCGCCAGATTCAGACCTTTGCAGTGAAGAAAAAGAATGCCATCAATCAGGCGCTGTATACCGATACCTCGCCGCTGGATGTGCTCAATCCCTATGCCCGCATCATTGTCGATGAAGCGATCAGTCGCGGTATTCATGTCGAAGTGGAAGATGCCGAGCACAATATCTTCACCCTGAGCTGGGGCGGGCGGCGTATTCGCTGCCATGAAAGTCTCTCGGACCTGACCCCGGCCACCGCCATGACCCTGTGTCAGAACAAATGGCTGACCCAGCGCTGTCTGCAGCGCGCCGGGCTGAAAACCCCGGCTGGCGTGATGCTGGCGGACGGCCAGGACCCGGCGGAACTGCTCGAGACACTGGGCCCGCGACTGGTAGTCAAACCTCACGATGGGGAGCAGGGCAAGGGCATCGCGGTTGATGTGCGCGATGCCGAAACACTGCGGGCGGCGGTAGAGACAGCGCAGCGCTATTCCTCGCAGGTGCTGATCGAGCCGTTCTGTCAGGGCGACGACCTGCGCGTGCTGGTCATCAATGACGAAGTGGTAGCCGCTGCGGTACGTCGTCCGGCGACCATTTGTGGCACCGGTCAGCACAGTATTGCCGAGCTGATCGAACGCACCAGCCGCCGGCGGGCCGCCATGACCGGCGGTGAAAGTACCATACCGATGGACAGCGAAACCCGTCGTTGTGTCGAGGCGGCGGGTTATCAGCTGGAGGATGTGCTGGCCGAAGGGCGCAGTCTGGCGGTACGCAAGACTGCCAATCTGCATACTGGCGGCACACTGGAGGACGTCACCACGGTGCTGCATCCGGCGCTGCGCGAAGCGGCTCTGCGTGCGGCGCGGGCGCTGCAGATTCCGGTTACGGGTATCGACATGCTGGTGCCTGACCCGACCCTGCCCGATTACGTGCTGATCGAAGCCAACGAGCGTCCCGGGCTGGCCAATCATGAGCCGCACCCGACAGCACAGCGTTTTATCGACATGTTATTTCCCACCACCCGCCAGCACTGAACACCGCTGAACCTGCCTGCGCCCCTCCCGTTGCGGCGCAGGTGAGGCCCGCGAGTGCCAGATGCGTAAGGCAATGGATCACCTCACCGCATGGGCCGCCTGGCCTGTGCGGGCTGACCAAAAAAGGATATGCCCATGCTACCCAAACTCCCTGCCATCGATACCCACTATCTCACCCGTCGCCTGCTGGATATGCTGGCGATCCCGTCTCCCACTGGCTTTACCGACAGCATCGTCTATTACGTCGGGCGCTGTCTGGAGGAGCTGGGGGTGGGATACACCCTCAGCCGCCGCGGTACCCTCTGTGCAACCCTGCCCGGTGAAGTGGCCGGACCGAAACGTGCCCTGGTCACCCACCTCGATACCATTGGCGCTATGGTGCGCGAGATCAAACCGAATGGCCGGCTGGCGATCACGCCCATCGGCCACTGGTCCAGCCGTTTTGCCGAGGGCGGGCGGGTCACTCTGTTCGGTGAGCGTATCCAGTACCGTGGTACGGTACTGCCGCTGATGGCGGCCGGACATGCTTTCAACGAGGCTATTGATACTCAGCCGGTGAACTGGGATCAGGTAGAGGTGCGGCTGGATGTGGCGGTGCAGAGTGCTGACGATGTCCGCGCGGCCGGGCTGGAAGTGGGGGACTTCGTCGCGTTTGATGCGCACCCGGAAATCACCGATACCGGCTTTATCATTTCCCGTCATCTGGATAATAAGGCCGGAGCAGCGTCAGTGCTGGCGACGCTGGAGGCCATGCAGCGCCATCAGCTCAAGCCGCGGCTGACCACCGAGGTGCTTTTTACCCTGTCAGAAGAGGTGGGCTCTGGCGCAGGCCATGCGCTGGATGATGACATTACCGAGTTTGTCGGCATTGATATCGGCCCGGTGGCCAGTGGCCAGAACGCGCGGGAAACCGGGGTGACGGTCGCGATGAAAGACTCCAGCGGGCCGTTTGACTATCACCTCAGTCATCATCTGATCGACCTGTGCCGTCGCCACGATATTCCCTGGCAACGGGATGTGTTCCGCTTCTATTACAGTGATGCGGTGTCGGCGGTGCAGGCCGGACATGATATCCGCCCGGCGCTGATCACCTTCGGTACCGATGCCACCCACGGCTACGAACGCACCCATCTGCATGCGCTGGAATCCTGTGCCCGACTGATGGGCGCCTATCTGCTCAGCGATCTGGCCTGGAAGGCGGACCGGCAGCAGGACGTACCGCTGCAGGAGTTTGCTGCCAAAATCAGTGAGCAGGAGCCGCAGGCGATGCCCAGAGAGCTGCCAGAGGCTGTGATTCTGACGCCAACAAAGTAAGGGATTCCGCCGCCGTCTCTTGGTTAGTTGAGTATCTGGCCTATACTGAGTCAATCGGGCAGGGCGGCTGGCTCTGCACCCGGCGAGGTGACAAAAGGCTAAGGAGACGGGTCATGTCGGTAGAATCACTCTTCAATAACGTATACAACCTGCCCAGCATCCCGAAAGTGGTGCAGGAGCTGACGGAAAGTTTTGGTTCGGACAAGGCCAACGCCGACGAAATCGCCAGCAAGATTGCCAAGGATCAGGCCTTCGCGGCCAAGGTACTGCGACTGGCGAACTCCGCCCGCTACGGCGTCGGCCGTAAAATCGCTTCCATCAGCAACGCCGTGGTGCTGCTGGGAGTCTCGCAACTGCGTACACTGGTGACGGCTTCGGGTATGACCTCGGCCTTTGTGGATGTTCCCGGCCTTGATAAACGCCAGTTCTGGAAAGATACCTTCAACGTCGCCAGCCTGTGCAAGATGCTTGGCAAACATGCCAAGGTGGACCGCGAAGTGGCCTTCACCTGCGGCATGATGCACTCCATCGGTGAGCTGCTGATTCATATGGGCGAACCAGACAAGGCAAGCAAGATCGATACGCTGGTGGCACACGGCGGCAACCGCGTTGAACTGCAGGAAAACATGCTGGGCTATCACTATGCCGATGTCGGTGTCGAGCTGGCCCGCCGCTGGAAATTCCCCGAAGAAATTCAGGAAGCTATCCGTGGGCAGATCAAGCCGCTGGAAGGTGGATTCTCCGCCTATGCGGCGCTGATCTACCTGGCCACCTATATCAACGAATGCGACAAGAAGGGTCAGAGCGAAGAGGAGCAGATGGCCCACTTCCCCATGGATCTGGCGAAAAAGCTGAACCTGGACCTGAGCAAGGTATTTGATGACTGGACCACACTCAAATCCGAAGAGGACGATATCGACGCCTTGCTGAGCTAAGCCCTTTCCTGCAAAGTGGGCCCGTTCGGGTAATGCCAGTCAGTTAAGCTGACTGGCATTTTTATTTCTGGTCGGATACTTGGACGGCTTGGGCTTGACCACCCGCGGGTAACTGCGCTCCTCACGTCGATGAGGCAGGACGTAGTGCATGGCCGAAGCCTGTAGTTCAGCCAGGTAGCGAGGGATGTTGCCTGGATGATTCAAAGAGACCCCGTTCAAGAAGCCCAGGATCGCCCAGGTGCAGGCGGTGAAACTCATTTCGCAGGGGGAGATGCCAGGGCAGTGGCGACTCATTTCCAGCATTTGATAACGCAGCAGATTGTACCCCAGCAGTACGCCCCACAGCTCTTGTTCAATCATCTCCGGCGTTTTACTGCGCAGTGTGTAGTGACCCGCGAGCATGCCTTGCTTCATTTCTCGATAGCCCAATTCGATTTCCCAACGCTGGCTGTACAGATCCACGATGTCATCTGGCGGAAAGCGCAGAGGATCGATCATCGAAGTCAGTACTTGCCGGACTTTGCCCTTGATGGTCTTGCTTAATAACCTGGCCTGTAGCGTGTCGGGCAGCTCGGGCCATTGCTTACGCGCCTGCGGCGAGGTCTTTAGCGAGACGATGGCATCCTGGCGTCCCAGCTTGTATAGCACCTCATATTGAGCATCCTTGCGCAGCGGCAGTAGCCAATGGCGCTGAGTGCCTGTTTGTTGCCAGCGATGAAGAAGCCCCAGCGAATAGAAGCCACGGTCGAACAAGGTCAGCGAGTGATCGGGTGTGCTGTCGATCAGTTGTTCGGCCAGCTTCATCTCGTTGCTGTGGTAGCCGGCAAAAGCACTGCTCACCAGCATGTGACTGGTCAGTTCCATCTGGCAGACCATGCGCACTTGAGGAAAGCCGGTATCGCCATGCTGGTTACTGGCACTGCCATAGTGCTTGCGGTTGTCGTCCGTATCCGGTGTGCGCCAGACCACGCCATCGACACTGAGCAGGCGCAAACCCGCCCAGGTGGGGTGATTGGCGCTGGCATGCCAGCGTTGTTGCGTCAGGGAAAAGACTTCTCGCACCGCCGCACTGCCCAAGCGTTGCCGACCTTGCACGATGGCACTGGGTGCTACCAATGGCCTCTGTCCAGGCAGCATGATGCCCATACGGCTAGCGGCATCCCAGGCTGACATCCGGCGAAACAACGCCATGGCGATCACGCACCAGATCATGGCTTCAAGGGGGAGACGTCGCTTACGTAAGGTCGCCACTCCCGCCGTTTCCAGTGCGGTGCTGACCAGGTCTGGATCAAGCAGCGCCCCCAGTTCATCAAGGGCGTGAGTAGTAGAAGCGGCTTCGTGAGTCAGTGCCAAGGCGCGGGACAGTCGCATAAAAAATCCGATGCTCAAAACAAGCATCGGATTTTCGTTTCAGGGCGCAAAAGGTCAAGCTGTTGGGCTTAACTGACTGGCATTACCCGTTCGGGTCCACTTTTTCCTGCCAGATTTTGTTCAACATCAGTCAATCGATGCTTTGATAAAAAGTCAGGATTGACGCCATCCGTTGCTCTCCCTAGTATCCCCAGCAATATAGATATGTTCATTTTTTGAACAAGGATTAGTGCTTATGTTGCCCAAAAACTCTCAACTCAAGCCGGTACTGATAGGCTTTAACGCCATCATGATTGCGCTGCTGCTGGCATTGGCGCTGGTCAGCTATATCAGTCTCAACCATATTGTCGAAGATGATGACTACGAGCATCTGATTGTCGGTGGTTTGACCTCCAACCTGACCGAAGCCCGTTTCCATGTGGTGCAGGTACAGCAGTTCCTGACCGATGCCAGCGCTACCGGCGACCGCGATGGCTTTGATGATGCCAAGGAGCATTATCAGGCGCTGCAGGCCAATCTGGATGAAATCCAGCGAATCGATACAGCGTTCGGGAACGATATCAGCCGCACCCGTTCACTGGCAGAACAGTACTATCAGATCGGCCAGAAAATGGCGGAAGCCTACATTACTCAGGGTCGTGAGGTGGGTAATGCACTGATGAAGCAGCCCGATACCGGCTTTGACGATCGCGCGCTGGCGCTGGCGGAGCAGCTGGATGTGCTGGTTAAAGATGTACAGCAACGTAATCAGAAACTGGTTACCGAGAACATGAGCGACATCCTGGCTCTGCGTAATCTAATCGTCGGCATGGCGATTGGTCTGGGTGTGCTGGTGCTGCTTGGCGGCAGCGCGCTCTACCGTCGGGTATTCGGTATTCTCGGTGGTGAGCCGGCACAGGCCGTTAATCTGGCGCACCGCATTGCTGCCGGTGATCTGAGCCAGCGTATTTCCGGTACGCCGGGCAGTCTGCTGGCAGCACTGGAGCAGATGCAGGATCAGCTGAAGAGCGTCACCGGCAATATCCGCAGCCTGTCACGGGAAGTGCAGGACAGTTCCGAGCATCTGTCTGAGGCCTCACAGGCCATGCAGCACAGCGTGCACTCGCAGAACGACGCAACCCGCGCCATGTCGGTCACCGCCGAGGAAATGTTCCAGGGTATCGAGCAGCTGAGCCACGAAGTATCTGTGGTGGGCCGCCAGACCGAAGAGGCACAGAACACCATCAACGAATGTGAAGAGGTGATTCGCACTTCTGCCTCGGATATCCGCTCCATCGCCGACTATATCGGTAACGCCGCCGAGAAGGTGCACGCTCTCAATCGTCAGACCGATGAGATTGCCAGCATCACCCGTACCATCCACGAAATTGCCGACCAGACCAACCTGCTGGCACTGAATGCGGCCATTGAAGCTGCCCGTGCCGGAGAGACTGGCCGGGGCTTTGCGGTGGTGGCGGATGAAGTGCGCAGTCTGGCGGGGCGGACCGGCTCGGCTACGGTAGAAATTTCCAGCCAGATCGACACCATCCGTCAGGGTATGGAGCAGGTAGTGAAGGTCATGGAGCAGAGTGTGGAAGCCTCACGCCGTGGCGTGGCACAAACTGACGTCACCAGTCAGGCGATTGGTGGTATTCGCGACAATACTGTGCATATCAATCAGCATGTGCAGGGCATTGTGGTGGCATTGCAACAGCAGCAGGCCGCGATGGGCGATATGACCCAGCGTATCGAGCTGATCGCCACCATGACTGGCAGTAATCAGGATGCGGTAGACAAAACCGTCACGGCTTCGGGTGATCTGCGAGATCATGCCCGCGAGCTGAGTGATGCTGTCAGTATTTTTAAAGCCTGACAGCGCTGATGTTGACGCGATAACGCCCGGGCAGGCTGACCTGCCCGGGCGTTCTTTTTTGGGCGCCGTACTGTGGATTACTCGCAGCGTATGCTCAGCAGTTGCTGGCGCTGGCCGGAGGGCGTGAGCTGATAGCGCGCCTGACACTGCTGCACAGTGTCTGGCAGCGCCCTGAGCAGCATGGCCGATGTGTCGGTATAGCGGCAGCCGATCAGGTAGTGATCATCTGCGGCACGGCGCAGTTGCCAGGTGTCAGTGGCGATACCCGCGCTGTTCTCACTCTGATCGGGAATCTGCTCCGCCAGCTCAGTAAGCGGGCCGAGATAGACACCGACGCGGTCCAGTGAGCGCTGACCGCTGCCGAGCAGCACCTGCCAGCCCGGCTGCTGACTGCTGACCACGGGGGTTTCGCTGATCTGAGGCGGACACTGCCAGTCCTGAGTGCGGTGCTCATCGTTCGCCTGTGCTGCCATGCCTGCCAGCAGCAGACAGGTACTGAGCAGCCCGGAGCTGATCTGCCGGGTGCTTCGGCTCCTCGTCTTACTCCGCCTGTTGTTATGCCACGCCATCGTCTTACTCCACCACATAGAAGGTGTCTGCGTCGTTGCTGCGCTTGGTACCTGCAGGACGATTAAAGCGGATGGTGCGTTGCTTCACTTCGCCCTGCGCATTCCACTGATCCAGTACCACAATGCCCTGGCTGTTATGTTCCAGATAGATGGCGGCGTGTTTGCCGAGGGCGTCAATCGGGTATTTGCCACTGCTGTCAAAGGTAGCTATGACGGTACCGCGCGGGATTTCGTTGAAACGGGCTTCGGACACTTTCTTGCCGCGCTTCCAGAGGGAGGTCTGAGGGGCGTTGGTGGTCTGGAGAACAAACTCAACGCATTCCGTGTTGCCCAGTGCGTTGGTGTATTTGCCTTTGCCGAATACATTGGTTTCGGCCACATGCAGTGTGTAGCTCATGCAAAAATCCTTTTGCCTGATGAGAAGTGATCCCACAACAGCGCTGATCGTCTGCTGCAGGCCGGGGCATGCTAGCAGCCATCGTCCTGCCCGGCCAGTGGTGGCTGTACTGATATAAAAACAGCCCGGGCAGCGGGGCTGCACGGGCTGTTGTTCAGAGTGCTGAGGCGTGCCGGAGAGCAGCACGCTCAGAACGGCGCCGGTATGGGCAGGTTACAGCAGATCGAAGCGATCGGCGTTCATCACCTTGGTCCAGGCGGCGATAAAGTCCTTCACGAACTTCTCCTGATTGTCATCCTGAGCGTACACCTCGGCGTAGGCGCGCAGGATGGAGTTGGAGCCAAACACCAGATCGGCGCGGCTGGCGGTCCACTTGACGGCACCGGAAGCGCGTTCACAGATGTTGTAGCTGTTGCGGCCGGTGGGCTTCCAGCTGTAGTTCATATCGGTCAGATTGACGAAGAAGTCGTTGGTCAGGGCGCCGACGCGATCAGTGAATACGCCATGGGCGCTGCCACCGTAGTTGGTGCCCATTACCCGCATGCCGCCGACCAGCACGGTCATTTCACTGGCAGTCAGGCCCAGCAGTTGGGCACGATCCAGCAGCATTTCTTCAGGGTGTACCACGTAATCTTTCTTCTGCCAGTTACGGAAGCCATCGGACAGCGGCTCCAGTACGGCGAAGGATTCGGTATCGGTCTGGGCGGCAGATGCATCACCTCGGCCTGCAGTAAAGGGCACGCTGACATCAAAACCGGCAGCTTTGGCCGCCTGTTCGATACCCACGTTACCACCCAGCACGATGACATCAGCGATGCTGGCCCCGCTGTCGGCAGCGATCTGCTCCAGCACTGCCAGGACCTTACTCAGGCGCGCGGGCTCGTTGCCTTCCCAGTCTTTCTGCGGGGCCAGACGGATGCGAGCACCATTGGCACCACCACGGTAGTCGGAGCCCCGGAATGTGCGGGCGCTGTCCCAGGCGGTAGCGACCAGTTCGCTGATGCTGAGGCCGGAAGCGGCAATGCTGGCCTTCACCGCGGCCACGTCATAGCGGCTGCTACCGGCAGGCACCGGGTCCTGCCACAGCAGGTCTTCCTGTGGTGCATCCGGGCCGACATAGCGGGACTTTGGTCCCATGTCGCGGTGGGTCAGCTTGAACCACGCACGGGCGAATACGTCAGAGAAGTAGTCCTGATCATCTTTGAATTTCAGTGCGATATCGCGGTAGATCGGGTCTACTTTCAGCGCCATGTCGGCATCGGTCATCATCGGATTGAGACGGATGGACGGATCTTCCACGTCAACCGGCTTGTCTTCCTCGGCGATACTGACCGGCTCCCACTGGGTTGCACCGGCGGGGCTTTTCACCAGATGCCAGTCATGCCCGAACAGCATTTTCAGGTAGCCGTTGTCCCACTTGGTGGGTTCGGTGGTCCAGGCACCTTCCAGACCAGAGACGACGGTATCACGACCCTGGGTGTTCATCCAGCCGAGGCCCTGATATTCGGGGGCGGCGGCTTCGGGGTCTGCACTCAGGTTGGCGGGGTTGCCATTACCGTGGCATTTACCGATGGTGTGACCACCGGCGGTCAGGGCGACAGTTTCTTCGTCGTTCATGCCCATACGGGCAAAGGTTTCGCGCATCTGTGCTGCGGTCGCCAGCGGGTCAGACTTGCCGTTGACGCCTTCCGGGTTCACGTAGATCAGGCCCATCTGCACGGCAGCCAGCGGATTGGACAGTGTTTCCGGTTTGCTCACGTCGCCATAGCGGGTGTCGCTGGGCGCCAGCCACTGTTTTTCGTCACCCCAGTAAGTGTCTTTCTCGGGGTGCCAGATATCTTCACGGCCAAAGGCGAAACCGTAGGTCTTGAGACCGGCCACTTCATAGGCGATGGTGCCCGCCAGTGCGATCAGATCCGCCCAGGAAATCTTGTTGCCGTATTTCTTCTTGATCGGCCACAGCAGGCGGCGGCCCTTGTCGGTGTTGACGTTATCGGGCCAGGAGTTCAGTGGCGCAAAACGCTGGTTGCCGGTGTTGGCACCGCCGCGGCCATCAGAGGTACGGTAGGAACCGGCAGCGTGCCAGGTCACACGGGCCATCATGCCGACATAGCTACCCCAGTCAGCGGGCCACCAGTCCTGGCTGGTATTGATCAGGGCACGCAGGTCTGCTTTCAGGGCGTCAACGTCCAGCTTCTTCAGCTCTTCACGGTAGTTGAAGTCGGCGCCGAGGGGATTGGTCTTGGTATCGTGCTGATGCAGGATGTCGAGGTTCAGCGCTTCCGGCCACCAGTCCATGACTGACTTGCCGGTGCTGGTCATACCGCCATGCATTACGGGGCACTTGCCGCCGCTGTTTCCGTTGGACGTCATTTATTCTCTCCAAAGCAGGATTTGCAGGCCTTTGCAAAAGCAGACAGATTTCATTGGCCTGTCAGGAATGAGACAACGGAAAGAATACTAGTAGGGCCGGGTCAGCTTGCCCAATTGACTGACCCAATTCGTTTCATAGTGACGAGCTATTGAAATAACCTAGCTTGATAGTCAGGTTTAAAAATTATTTCAGCCGGGGCGCCTGATAGCTGATCAGCTTGCTGCTGCCCAGACCCAGCTGCACCAGTCCTTCCACCCATTTCAGGGCGACCTGCACCCCGTCAATCACCGGTACACCAAGATCGTTCTGCAGTGCTTTGGCCCATTGCGCCATGCCGGCACAGCCCATCACCAGACATTCGCTGCGATCCTGCTCCAGTAGCTGCTTGCCGAGCTTGCGCAGGCGGCCATAACTGCCGGGGTCTGATTCCAGCGACAGCACCGGAATATCAGCGGCGTGGACGCCCGCGCAACGGCGGTCGACCCCGTAGCTGCGCATATTGCGCTCAATGATGTGAATAGAGCGTGGCAGGGTGGTCAGCACCGAGTAACGCACACTGAGCATGCTGGCGGCGTGCATGGCGGCTTCACCAATCCCCAGTACCGGCCCGCTGGCCAGCTCACGGGCGGCATCCAGCCCGGTGTCATCGAAGCAGGCGATGATGTAACCCTGTACCCCTTCGACTTCGCCCTGACGGACGGCATCCAGCAGGTGATAGGCCGCCTGTACACCGTCGCAGGCGCCTTCGATACTGGCGACAGAGTCCGGCAGGCAGCGTACCTGCAGTGCCGTGCCGGGGTTGATAATGGCCTGACACTGCTGGGCCAGCATCGCCGTCATGGACGCCGATGCATTGGGATTGATGACCTGTATTTTCATGATGGCTCTGATCTGGCGGCGAAGGTGGCTGGCAAGCAGGGTCAGCGGCGGCAGGGCCATCCGCTGACGATTGCCGGACAAGTTTTGTTGGCAAGGAGTAGCGGGAGCACCTGCTCAGTGATGTTGCTGACGCTGTCGGCTGATCGACATCAGCACCACGATCAGGGTGATCACCGCAAAGGAGAACACTGTGGTCAGGGTGCCAAGCGCATAGAGTACCGGCGTGGTGACGTTGGTGGTCATGCCGAACAGCTCCAGCGGCAGGGTATTGAAGCTGCCGGACACCATCAGGGTGCGGGCAAATTCATCGTAGGACAGCGTCAGGCCAAACAGCGCTACCCCCAGCAGGCTCGGTGCGATCAGCGGCAGCACGATCAGTCGCACGGTCTGCCAGTGGCTGGCGCCAAGATCACGGGCGGCTGCTTCAAAGGAGGGATTGAAGCGGTTGAACACGGCAAACATGATCAGCAGCCCGAACGGCAGGGTCCAGGTCAGGTGGGCACCGAAGGCCGAGCTGTACCAGTGCGGTGCCCAGCCGAGGCGGTCAAACATCAGGCCGATGCCGAGGCTGATCAGGATCGAGGGAATGATCAGGCTGGCGAGGGTCAGATAGAACAGGGTGTTGGAGCCTGCAAACCGGCGCCGGTAGGCGAAGCCTGCCAGCAGCGAAAAGACCGTGGTGCAGAGCATGACGCCGACGCCCAGCAGCAGTGAGCGGGTGAAGGAGCCACCGAAGTCGCCCACCTGCTGTTCGGTAAACAGGTTGTGGAACCAGTACAGCGAGACGCCGTTCATCGGAAAGGTCAGGCCGCCGTTCGGCCCCTGAAACGACAGGATGCCAATGGTCAGGGTCGGGCCGTAGAGAAACAGCATGAACAGGGCAAACAGGGCAGTCAGCCAGTAGAAGCTCCTGGGGCGGCGGTTGCCAGTGGTACGGGCCATGATCACAGCTCCTTGCGAATATCGACCAGACGGAACATCACCATCAGCATGATCAGCACGGTGATCAGCAGTACCACGGCACTGGCGGCAGCCGCCGGGTATTGCAGCAAAGAAATTTCGTTCTTGATGATCAGGCCCACCGAGGCATGTAAGCCGCCCCCCATGATGCTGACGGTAACGAAGTCGCCCATCACCATGGTCAGCACAAAGATGCTGCCGATCAGAATGCCGGACTTGCACAGCGGCACGATCACCATCAGCAGAATCTGCCAGGGAGCCGCCCCGGCATCACGGGCGGCTTCGATCAGGCGACGGTCAATGCGCATCATGGTGTTGAAGATCGGCGTCACCATGAACAGGGTGTAAAGATGCACATAGGCCAGAATGATGGAGAAGTCACTGTACAGCAGGAATTCCAGCGGCTGCTCGATCAGCCCGGTGCTCAGCAGGAAGCTGTTGACCATGCCATTGCGGCCCAGCAGCGGAATCCAGGAAATCATGCGGATGATGTTGGAGGTAAAGAAAGGGATGGTGCAGAGCATGAACAACAGGGTCTGCATCCGGGTCGTGCGAATATGGAACGCCAGGTAGTAAGCAATACTGAAGCCCAGCACCAGCGTTATCAGCCAGGTACTGATGGCGTACTTGAAGGTGTTCAGATACGCCTGCCAGGTCACCGATGAGGTCAGCAGATACTGGTAGTTATCGAGGATAAAACCCGGAATCAGCTGGTAGGAGTCATAGTCCCAGAAGCTGACGATGATGATCACGGCGATGGGAAACACCAGAAACATCAACAGCGTCAGGCTGAGCGGCAGGGCCTGCAAATGGCTGACGGAAAGAAGGCCTCTGTTCATCGGTAAATCCTTGCAGAATACGGCATGGGGCCGGGCCAGCCACGCACCGTGGAGGGCACGTGCGGGCTGGTCCGGCTAACGGTGATGACGCGATGCCGTCATCAGGAAACGATAAATTCGTTCCACTTGCGGACCATGTACTTGTTCTCGTCCATGACCGAGTTCCAGCAGGCCACGTGGCCCATGCGCTCGGCGTAGGAGCCGCCATCACGCACGGCACCGGCTTTTTCCATCACCTTGCCTTCGGGGCTGAGAATGTCGCCTGCCGCCGCTTTACCTTCCATCCAGTAACCCCACTCGTCAGCAGACATGAAGTTCTTGGCGGTTTCCGGCGCAGCGCTGTAGTAGCCCTGACGGTTGAGGTAGGCGCCAACCCAGCCAGACAGATACCAGTCGATGTATTCGTAGGCGGCATCCAGCTCCAGACCGGTCAGGTGCTTGGCCAGACCCAGACCGCCGCCCCAGGCGCGATAGCCTTCTTTCAGCGGCTGATATTTACAGGCGATACCACGGCTGCGCACCGCGGCCACGGCGGGAGACCACATGGACTGGATGACAACCTCACCGGAAGCCATCAGGTTGACCGACTCATCGAAAGACTTCCAGAAGGCGCGGAACTGACCGGCTTTCTTGGCTTCCATCAGCAGGCCGATGGTCTTGTCGATCTCTTCCTTGGTCATGTTGCCCTTATCGCCGTAGCTGACCTTGCCCATGGCTTCGGCAATCATCGCCGCATCCATGATGCCGATGGCAGGAATATTGAGGATGGACGCCTTGCCCTTGAACGCTGGGTCCATGATGTCGGCCCAGGTGGTGATGTCACGGCCGACCAGATCAGGACGGATACCCAGGGTATCGGCGTTGTAAATGGTGGGGATCAGCGTCATCCACTGGGTGGGTTCCTTGGCGAAGGTC
Source organism: Pokkaliibacter sp. MBI-7 (assembly GCF_029846635.1). Lineage (NCBI taxonomy): Bacteria > Pseudomonadati > Pseudomonadota > Gammaproteobacteria > Oceanospirillales > Balneatrichaceae > Pokkaliibacter > Pokkaliibacter sp. MBI-7. The sequence continues at coordinate 2,906,604 of NZ_JARVTG010000001.1, forward strand.
TTGCTGTCGGCCGATTCGACGAAGCCAACGGTATGGGGTGCCGTACCCTGAGCAATTTTCGAGTCGGGGGTCAGCTTACCGTTGATGAACAGCGGCGAAATCTTGCTGAAGTTCTTCATCCGCTCGACATTCATCGGCTGCATGACACCTGCTGGGAAGACCTTCTTACAGATCCAGTATTCGATATCGGCGATGTCATAGGAGTTGGGCTGGGTCACGGCGCGCTGGGCGACGGCATCGGAATCCAGTGCGGTTAGCTCCAGATTGATGCCCAGATCCTCCTTGGCCTTCTTGGCAATATCGTTGAGGTTGGAAACCCCGGTACCGAACTGACGCAGCGTCACGTTCTTGATGTTTTGTGCCCAAATCATCGGGAAGCCGGTGATGGCTCCGGAGCCCACGGCAACCGCTGACAGGGCACCGGCACCCTTGATCAGGCTGCGGCGGCTGATCAGGCTGCTATTGCTGGTGTCCGCCTCGGCAGAAGCTGCGGCTGGGGTAGTGGCTTCGTCGTACTGCTGGGTCATAACGCTTTCTCCAAAGATGATTGGTTAGATCGCCATAGCGGGTTGCGCGACTTGGGCGGTGGGGTTGAGGTGCTGCGGTTGAAACAGATTGAGGTGCTGCGCTGACCAGCTGAGGGTGACCAGATCACCCACATGCAGTGGCAGCTGACCAAAATGACGGTCGGGCAGATAGGCCATCAGGGTGTTGCCGGTGCTGGTTGTGCACTCGACATAGATGAACTGACCCTGGAACTCGATATCACTGATGCTGGCGGTCACTGCGAACTGACCCGCTGCTGCCGGGTGCTGACCCGGTTGCAGGTCGATGTGATCGCAACGCACTGAAAAGGACAGCTCGCTTTGTCCGGCAGGCAGACGGTGGCTGTCGATCCAGCCCGAACCTTGCGGATCGAAATGCAGCTGTACCTGATCATTCTGGCGTGCGCCGGGCTGCGCCGTCAGCAGGTTGTGGCCGCCGATGAACTGCGCCACAAAGGGTGTGGCGGGCTGCTCAAACAGCTCACGAGGCTCGGCGATCTGCTGAATACGGCCACCTTCCATCACCACCGCCAGATCGGCCAGCGCAAAGGCTTCTTCCTGCGAGTGGGTGACGTGAATAAAGGTCAGACCGAGCTTCTGCTGGATGGACTTCAGCTCCTTGCGCATCTTGATGCGCAGGAAGGGGTCAAGGGCTGACAGCGGCTCATCGAGCAGCACCACATCCGGCTCGGTAATCAGTGCGCGGGCCAGAGCCACACGTTGTTGCTGGCCGCCTGACAGCTGATCGGGGAATGACTGGGCGTAATCCTGCATATTCACCAGCGCCAGCAGTTCGCGGGCACGGGCATGGCGCTCTGCGGTTTTCATGCCGCCGATCCGTAAACCGAAGGCGACATTGTCCAGGCAGTTCATATGCGGGAACAGGGCATAGTTCTGGAACATCATGGCGGTGCCACGCTGGGTGGGAGACAACAGCGTGACGTTGCGGTTGTCCATCAGGATGTCGCCCTCGGTCACCGCCTCATGACCTGCCAGCATGCGCAGTGTGGTGCTTTTACCACAGCCGCTGGGGCCAAGCAGGCAGCAATAGGCGCCGCTGGGAATGCGCAGGTTCACGTCCGTGACGGCAGGGCGGTTCCCGTAGGATTTATGAACGGAGACGAGCTCGACTAAACCTTTTCCCGACATGGCGGCATTCCACAGATTGCTAACAATTATATTTTTATTGTTAGCAATCGATATGCCACAAATTCACAGCAGTGGATTCTGTTCCCTCTGGAGGAGGTCTTGGAAGGCCGGTTTTATATGTAAATTCAGCGCTTTATTCGCACTGCAAAAAGATCATCAGAGGATCCTGAAGGCTGAATCAAAAGGCCAAGAATGCTGGTTTTATGAGCTGAATGGTTTAAATAACTGACCCAAAGTTGGGCGTGGGCAGCACAAAACTGAAACATATCGGGGCAGTGTAAAACAGCGCTAGGCATTCACCTTGTGTTTCCGCTAAATTGCTAACAATAGAACAGCGAGAGCCGGGCAAGAGTAATAAGTTATGGCCAGCCATGCCGTCCGCGAGGTGCAACGCATCTTCACTTCCATCTACGACGCCATCGTCGAACAGCGTCTCCCCCCGGGCACCCGTCTGACCGAGCTGAATCTGGTTGAGGTGTTTGCCGCCAATCGCAATCACGTGCGCAGCGCCTTGCGTGATCTTTCCCATCTCAAGCTGGTGCGGATTGAAATGAACCGGGGTGCCTTTGTCGAAGAGCCGACGCCGCAGCAGGCCCGTGAAGTGTTCGCTGCCCGTCGGGTGATTGAAAAGGCGATGATTGAGAATGCCATCGACAATATGAGCGCAAAGGATCGCAAGGCCATCAGTGCGCATATTGCTCAGGAGCATGCGCTGGGCCATGATCCGGCCAAGCCGGAGTTCATCCGTCTTTCCGGCGACTTCCACCGCCTTTTATCACGCATAGCCGGGAATCAGACGCTGGGTGAAATGCTTGACAGCCTGATCGCCCGTACCTCGTTGATCATTGCGCTGTATGAAGTGCAAAGCGGCATACAGTGCTCCCACGACGAGCACGACCATCTTGCCGAAGCGCTACTGGCAGGCGATAAGGCCGCTGCGGTAGCATCAATGGAGCACCATTTACTCGCCATCGAAAAACGCCTGCGCCTTGGCCCACAGAAAACGGAAGAGGTGGATCTGTTTGAGGTATTTGCCGGGGTGGAGACGGTGAAGTAGAGATCCAAGCCTGAAGATAGGAGGCCAGTGATAACCACACCGGCCTGACCTGATGAAAGAGTGCATGTCCATTGTGCTTGCCTCTGTATGCTTTCCGCGGTGGATCACGCACATGCCCGATGCTGATCTGCGCTTCACCGAAGGCGCTGTAGCTGGCCTGCCAAAGTGGTTCAGCTGGTAGTAATGGATCTGCACAGTCCGTTATTTTAAACGAGAGTATTGATTTGTTAACCAGTGATGCTTTTTATGAACTTTCTCATGTCGTTTGAGCTTACTTCTATATTCATAAAATATGCCTTAAACCTGAGTAAACTTCTTCCATTTTTATTACTTTCCATTGGGTTGAACTCGATATTATCGATTGGCTTATATAGAAATTCGATGTCGCCAAAAATTTTGATGCATCTTAAAGTCACCTTGATTTTTATTTTAGAATTTTTTGCCGACTGGTGTCGGCTTTTGGTTTCTTATTATTTTAATAATAGTATCAAAATTAATTTTGAATTTTAATTGCATGCCTTACTTATGTTTCTGTTTTTATATTGTGTCAGCTGTATTTACAGACTCCATGCCGAACGATTTCACTATTCAGCTGACGAAAAATATCATTGATATCTATTTTAAGTGACCAAGGTTTATCACCAGCCTTGGATATTTCGTATACATCTGCTGATATTTTTCCTATGTATATGTCATCCACGTCCTGTCCTCTGAAAGCAAATCTCAGACCATGAGTTGTTCTATACTCATAGACCTTATCAACCTCCTCGTCTGTGTGATCTTCAACATATTGATAGAAATTGGCTACTGATTCAGCGATGGATTTGTTGGTGGTCATGAAAGGAAATATTTCATCTATAATTGCCCTTTTATTTTCGTTAAACCAATTAAGCTTATCTAGATTTTCTAACTTTATGGTCGATATTGTTATGTCTTCGTTTTTAATGTGTAAGATGTAAAATTCATTTTCTTGACTGTTGATTTTTATTGTAGGTCTTGACATTTTATTTTCCCTTTAAAAGTTTGTTGTATTCGGAGTTTGATATTTTTCCACTGTCTCTGAAACTTCTTAGAATTGATGCTGGGGCCTCATTCCCAGGAATGGGGTATCCGTGCCATGTTCCTGTGTTGTCTGGTTGGAACTCATATACTTTCCCATCGTAGTAGCTATAACGCTGCTTGCCACCTTGTATAGATTCATTCAGAACTCTTTGCGCAGTATCATCATCTAGATCCATATACGTCCCCCAGCCTCCTTTGGCATGTTTAGGTGAGGCGCTATATGTCAGATCTGAGTCATTGTTTTGATTATAAACAGCCCCCAAATCACCCACGCCCGAATCCGCAGGATAGCCATAAATACCACTGTCCGCATCGTCATAAATGGGGTAGCTGGTGCTGCTATTTGCGCCAATATCACTGGGAAAGCTGATCGTAGAGCTTGGGAAAGGGTCTGTCTGGGCTGGATAACGTGTACTACTGCTTCCGATTTCACCACTTTGATCAGGCGTCCATACAATCGTATTACCACTGGGTTCAGTCGCAATGTAGGTATTACCGACGCGCTGGAAAGGCAGAACCTTATCGCCTTTACGTATGGCAACAGGAATACCTTGGTCCACATAGATGCCTTGACCGTTGGGCATCAAAGAAACTGTACTACCGTCTGGACGAGTGCCTTTAATATCAAACGCTGAGCTTTGTGCAATGTATTCCGTGCCATCAGCACCTTCCCACTCGGTGCTTTTGCCCATTGGGCTGGGGATCAGCATCCCAACGACACCACCCAGTATCGACGTGGCTGTCGTTCCTATCGCACCCAGCCCGGCCAGTAACCCATCGCCAAGAGTTGTCAGCAACCCGCCTCCGGCAGCCAGCAGTTCAGAGGCAATGCTACTGCCAGCGACGGCTTCACTTAAAAATGCCGTGCCTGAGGCGCCTCCTACCAGTGAGGTCTCCGCTAGCGCCGGAAGGGAGGCGAGATAAGTCTGTGGGCTGATATTGCTCCAGAAGCTGCCCTCCTCCTTACACGTCAACCCCAGCGGGGCTACCCAGTTGACCGAGTTGGGCGAGCTTCAGGTGCGGGCGATAATATTAAATCGCTGCACTCAGCTCGGTACGTCAATCACGGTGCCTTTGTTATAAAACCGTCCGAGGTAAGGGGCTTTTATACTGAAGTCTATTTATACAATAAAGCCACTTATGGTTGAAATGGTGTATAAAGTAAACAAATAAAGAGCGATGCAATATATGCGGTGTAGAAGATGTATGAAATTGTTCTTCTATTTTTTTTCTTAGAGAATGCTAGATGTACACCGCCACAGAATACACTCATAAAAAAAAGTATCACGTATAAAAACGTCCAAAATTTAAATATGTAAATCAACGATGCTGTAAAACATAATAGTATGCTTGTGAAAGCTAAGAAGGCTAAGAATGTTTTAGTCTTCCCCGAAAACTGCTGCTTTGATATAGTCACTTCCGTTCTCCATAGCTTTGCCAATGTCTCCAATTGTTGCTATTGCACCAAGTGGTCTAAGTATTATCCCTGTAGCTGTTCTTCCAATAACCCGTCCAATATTTTCGGAAGTGTAGTTTTTGAGGTCAGTTCCTTCTTGGAATAAATATTTGTTTATCTCCGTTCTGACGGTAGGGTTCGTTACAACTTCTTGCAATCCATAGTCAAAAGCCTGCCCTTCTAATTCTGCCTGGGGATCGCCGCTTAGTTGTCTATATGCCTGAGAGAAAAAGTTACCAACCCCGTTGGCTACCGATATCGCACCATTTGCTAAGCCTTTCCCATAATCGAAAATATTGTCACGTACACCACCATCTAAAACACGATTCCAAAGAAAACCAGCGAAATGATCATCGCTAGCAGATGGTAGTGATGGCAAATTGAACGAAAATGGTGTCGTCTCCTCCTTACACGTCAACCCCAGCGGGTCCACCCAGTTGACCGGGTTGGGCGCATAGCGGTAGGGGTTCAGGCCGCCCAGCAGGCCGATAGGGTCCTGGCTGATATAGCGGCCGGTGTGCGGGTCGTAATAGCGGTGGCGGTTGTAGTGCAGGCCGCTTTCATCATCGAAATACTGGCCCTGAAAGCGCAGCGGGTTGCGTACCTGCTCGATACTGATCTGGGCTTCCCCGAAGGCGCTGTAGCTGGCCTGCCAGACGCGGTGGCCGTAGCTGTCGGTGAGACTCAGCGGGGTGCCGAGGTGGTCGAGCTGATAGTAGTAGACCTGCCCGTCGTCGATCAGCAGCAGCGGGCGGAAGCTGTCCGGCTCATACAGATACCAGCGGTAACGGCCATCGGTGACTTCGCCGAGCAGGCGGTCGCCTTCCCACAGAAAGACGGTGCTCTGGCGTTCGATTTTGCTGACCCAGAACTATGAACAACCTCGTTGTGAATGCCCTCTATATTTCTGAAAATTTTAGCCCTTTATCAATTCGGTTTATTAACTCTTTTGTTAAAAGCTTATAGACTGAATTAGAAGGAGCATCTGAAGGAAGAAAATAAATCTTTGACAAATGGTATTTTTTTTTGGAAACGCTGTTTGCTACCTCTAAACCTGATAAAACCTGATTTAAAACCTGTGTTGGTGAGGATTTTATTTTTGCACCTTTTTTTATACTCCAACTTATAATTTCTACAGGTACTTCATCTTCTGAGAAGCAAACTCCAAGTATGTTGTCTTGTGAACCTGTTATTCTGGCAATTTTGTAAATTTCACCATCTTTTATAAATTGCATTACTCTATCTCCCAAGGGAAGCCGCTCCAGCGTTCGTTTACTCTATCATGAGCTTCACTATAACCAGAGTCGTACTTTGTTTCATACCATCTCTCGGCCGTTTCATGCTTTAGCCAAGTTATATCTGCATCAGTGTATGTTCCATTTTCTAAACGTTTCCATGCATTAGCTTGTTCAATGGTGCTATCAAATCGTCTTGTTTCAGCAGGAATGCCATAGTCCACATATCTATCTAATAAATGTTCATTGTAGAAAACATGATCTTTTACTTTCTGGATATTTTCAGCCTTGAAGCCTGTATTGTTTGCAATCTCAGATACATCTGTGACGCTTTCCCTTATCGCATCGTATAGTTCATCTGCCGATGCTGTGTAGCCACCGCCGCCTGTTTGCCTGTGTGTGTTTGACACCCGCGCCCCAACACCCTCTTCCGCCGTCAGTATCCCCCGGCCTAACCCTGCTGCACCTCTGGCTGCACCATATCCACCCAGTGCGATTTCAGCAACGGGTTCGGCCTCTGCGCCCAGCGTAAAGGCATTGCCACCTGTAAACGCCGCGGTAATGTTATCGATCTTGTTGGACAAGGCTGATTGTGCGCTATCCAACATGTCAGAGGCGCTGGTTTTGCTCCACCACTCACCGATATTTTGCGCGGCCTCAACAGGATGCTTCAGGGTATCCATGAGTCCCATGATCCCGGTACTGGCTGAGTGGCTGGCACCCAGTACGAGGTCGCGGCCCAGAATAGCGGGGTAATACCACTTATCGCCGTAGTCTTCCTTACTGCTGTCATCCCAATCGGCATTGAAGTCACTGGGGGCCGTGCCCCCCGGTGTCGTGGTCAGTGCCACTGGAAAGTCAGGTAGCTCTGGCATTCCTGAAGCCAGATTACTGAAAAATCCGTCTTCCTCCTTACACGTCAACCCCAGCGGGTCTACCCAGTTCACCGGGTTGGGCGCATAGCGGTAGGGGTTCAGGCCGCCCAGCAGGCCGATAGGGTCCTGGCTGATATAGCGGCCGGTATGGGGGTCGTAATAGCGGTGGCGGTTGTAGTGCAGGCCACTTTCATCATCGAAATACTGGCCCTGAAAACGCAGCGGGTTGCGCACCTGTTCGAGGCTGATCTGGGCTTCCCCGAAGGTGCTGTAGCTGGCCTGCCAGACGACGTTACCGAAACTGTCGGTAAGGCTCAGTGGGGTGCCGAGGTGGTCAAGCTGATAGTAGTAGACCTGCCCGTCGTCGATCAGCAGCAGCGGGCGGAAGCTGTCCGGCTCATACAGATACCAGCGGTAACGGCCATCGGTGACTTCACCGAGCAGGCGGTCGCCTTCCCACAGGAAGACGGTGCTCTGGCGTTCGATTTTGCTGACCTTCCTCGATTCACATCATAAACAATCTTGGCTTGCTTTATTAATAAGAGTGTTTTTATTTTTTATAAAAGGAAATCATCAATTTCAAAAAGTATTATTAACTTCTCTTTCTAGTTTTGTCTTAATGTCGCTTAGTAAAATGTCGCCTTCCTTACTTGTTGACTCCAGTGATATCAACATAGGAAAGTCATCGAAAACAAGACGAACGATTTCGTTTTTTATTTTTAGCTCCCAGATTCTAATATCAATAGAGTCAATTTTACTATTTATGTTTGCATCTAATTTATTTGCCAGTTTTTTTGCGTATTCTGGAAAGTCTTCCCATTCAGTGTAAGAGTTCAGGTTCAAACATAATCTGCCAGACTTCATTTTTTCGATTGTTAATAAGTTTTCTTTTGGTAAATTTCTCATGTCAAAATAAATCTCCACCACCAGATCTAGTTGCACTTTCAATTATCTGATCGAACGACTTTCCTTTGTCAATTAAATAGTCAAAAGTGGGGCCAAGCTCGTTACCATATTTTTCCAAATTACGTGCATTGATCGTTTCAAGAAACTCTGACGGGGTGTACTTGCGATATTTGATTTTTAGTTCAGTTCGAGCAGTATATGCGTATCTAGCTACATCCTCTAATGATGCACCCTTAGCTCGAAACTCTTCGACTGACTTTTGTAAGTCATATACTTCTTTAACATATCCTTGCCTGAGAGTTGGCAGATACCCGAAATCACCTTCAACTCCAGATACTGCATTATCCCATTCAGGTCTTGTGATACTTCTGTTAGAAACTATCCCTCCAACACCCTCTTCCGCCGTCAGTATCCCCCGGCCTAACCCTGCTGCACCTCTGGCTGCACCATATCCACCCAGTGCGATTTCAGCAACGGGTTCGGCCTCTGCGCCCAGCGTAAAGGCATTGCCACCTGTAAACGCCGCGGTAATGTTATCGATCTTGTTGGACAAGGCTGATTGTGCGCTATCCAACATGTCAGAGGCGCTGGTTTTGCTCCACCACTCACCGATATTTTGCGCGGCCTCAACAGGATGCTTCAGGGTATCCATGAGTCCCATGATCCCGGTACTGGCTGAGTGGCTGGCACCCAGTACGAGGTCTCGGCCCAGAATAGCGGGGTAATACCACTTATCCCCGTAGTCTTCTTTACTGCTGTTATCCCAATCGGCATTGAAGTCACTGGGGGCCGTGCCCCCCGGTGTCGTGGTCAGCGCCACTGGAAAGTCAGGTAGCTCTGGTATTCCTGAAGCCAGATTACTGAAAAATCCGTCTTCCTCCTTACACGTCAACCCCAGCGGGTCCACCCAGTTCACCGGGTTGGGCGCATAGCGGTAGGGGTTCAGGCCGCCCAGCAGGCCGATAGGGTCCTGGCTGATATAGCGGCCGGTGTGCGGGTCGTAATAGCGGTGGCGGTTGTAGTGCAGGCCGCTTTCATCATCGAAATACTGGCCCTGAAAGCGCAGCGGGTTGCGTACCTGCTCGATACTGATCTGCGCTTCACCGAAGGCGCTGTAACTGGCTTGCCAGACGATGTTACCGAAACTGTCGGTAAGGCTCAGTGGGGTGCCGAGGTGGTCAAGCTGGTAGTAGTAGACCTGCCCGTCGTCGATCAGCAGCAGCGGGCGGAAGCTGTCCGGCTCATACAGATACCAGCGGTAACGGCCGTCGGTGACTTCACCGAGCAGGCGGTCGCCTTCCCACAGGAAGACGGTGTGCTGGCGTTCGATCTTGCTGACCCAGCCATTGTCATCGTCGGCGTCATAGCCTTCTTCACGGATCAGTTGCCGGGTCTCGACCCGCTTGCTGATACGGCGGCCAACGCTGTCGTAGGTGTAGCGGGCGGTGACGTGCTTTTCCTTCACCTCACGCAGCTGATTGAGGGCGTCGAAACGGCGCTGTTGCAGCGGCTGTTCGCCATCGGCCTGACGCACGCTGATCTGGTTGCCGTAAGCATCGTAACCGTAGCGCAGGCTGCCGAAATGGGTCAGGCGGTCGAAGGTGGCCTCGCTGTTGTGATGCAGCGGGTTGCCCTGGCTGTCGAACTGAAACGGCTGCCGGGCAAAGGCGCTGTCGGCGTGCCCGGGCGCGACCTGATGATGGCTGCTGAGCTGGCCCAGCGCATCGTACTGAAACTGCTGCAGGCCGCCGTGGCTGTCATCAATGCGTTGCAGCTGCTGATCCTGACCAAAGTGATAGTCGCGCTGACGCTGCCAGGTGGCCGACTGCCAGTGCTGCTGGCATAAGCGGCCGCGACCATCGAAGCGTTGCTGCAGCTGCAGCCCGTCATCATGCTCACCCAGATAACGGGACACTTCACGCAGCTGGCTGTCCAGCTCGCGGCGCAGCAAGCGCAGTGACGGGGCGTGCGGGTCACGCTGGTAGCGCAGGCTGTCCAGTTGCTGATCCCGGTTGTAGCGGAACTGCAGCTGGCTGCCGTCGGCCAGCGTCAGGTGCTGCAACAGGCCCTGCTCATCGTAGGCATAGTGCAGGCTGTAGACGGTGTCATCGTGCGTCGCGGGCGCGGGCAGGCGTAGCTCGACCCGGCTGGGCTGACCGTTGGCACGATAGTCAAAACGCCATTCAGCGTCCGGGTTGCGGGTGGCCTGCAGGCCACCGCGCGGGTGTGGCAGAAACTCCTCTTCCCAGCCCTGCTCTGCCAGCAGGCAGCGACGGCGGACGATGCGGCCCGCACTGTCGCGCTCCAGCTCAATCCGACGCCGACCTTCCTCGATGCCCACCAGTTTGCCGCCGCTGTCGTAGGCATAGTGCTGTTCGCGGCCATCAAAGCCGAGGGTGCGGGTGATGTGCTCGTCGCCGTCGTAGTCGAGGTGATAGCGGCTGCCGTCACTGCGCAGCAACGAGGTCAGATTGCGCTCGGCGTCGTAGTCCAGCGTCAGGCTGGAGCCATCGGGGAAGAGCTGGCGCACCGGCTGGGCCAGACCGTCATATTCCAGACTGAAGGTACGGCCATCCGGCAGGGTCTGGCTGAGCAGCTGACCGGCGTCGTTGTAGCGATAGTGGGTTACTTCCGCCTGCGCCGGCGCCGTCTGGGCAAACTGTCGCCGTTCCACCACCCGGCCCCGCTCGTAACGCACGGCGCTGATCCACTGATCCGGGTTGAGGACGGCATTGACCCGCCCGTCTTCGTCATAGCTGAAGCGCCAGCGGGCCTGGCCGATCTGCAATGAGGAGAGGCGCTCGGGCTGGTCTTTATCGTAATAAAACGTGCGCGCCGGTGCTGCCGCGGGCAGCCATTGGTGCAAGCGCTCGCGCCGGTCATAGACCCAGCGGCTGCGGGCACCGCAGGCATCTTCCTGCCACAGCGGCTGACCGGCCAGATTGAAGTGGCGTTTAAACAGCTCGCCGTCGTTGTCGCTCTGCTGAATCAGCTGACCGCGGTCGTTGTAGCGGAAGCGGCGGAACAGGCCGTCACTGTGCAGTTCGGCTTCGCGCTGGCCGCGATGGTTGTAGGCGTAGCGGATCTGATGGCCATTGCCGTCGGTGTGCTGGATCAGGCGCTGGAGTTCGTCATAGTCAAAGCGCTCAGTGCGCCCGTCCGGTGAGGTGATCTGCACGGGGCGCCACTGGCTGTTGTGCTGATGACGCCAGACGCCGCCGCGGCCATCGGTCATGGTGGTGATACGTTGCAGGCGGTCATAGCTGAAGTGGTAGTGGTAGAGATCACCCTCTCCCCACTGTTCGATACATCGTGCGGCGGTGTGGCGGCCGTCGTAATGCTGCCAGCGGAAGTAGTGGCTGAAGCCACTGGCGCGGGTACGCTGGACGATCAGGCCGCGGTCATAGTGGTAGTGCTCGGTGCGTCCATACTGGTCAGTAGCACTGAGCAGTTCACCCAGAGGTGAATAGTGATAGCGTGCCAGGGTGCTGAGCTGCGTGGCAACCTCCTGCCAGGCATCCAGCCGGACCTGATGGACGGCGATCAGCCGCTCATCCTGATATTCCAGCGTGATGGCGCTCTGGTGTGCATAGCGAATACGGCTGAGGCGATGGTGTTCATCGTAGTCACAGTCATGGGTGCGACCATCACTGGCGCAGACCGTATCCAGCTGCCAGTGCTGTGTCGCCGGATTGTAGCGACGGAAGCTCCAGCAACTGCCATCGCTCAGATAGAGGTGAAACCGCATGTCACGCAGCACGGTGTCGTAGTCGTGCTTGAGGGCCATGCCGGCGGCCTGCTGATAGCTCATGCCGCCGTCGCCGACCCATTTAAAGGGGTGTACCCGCCCTTCGCCGTCGGTCAGCAGCAGCTGGCGTTCGCCGTGTTCATCCTGCTGTAGTTCCAGGGTCTGGTGAAAGTCGGTGCGCCAGCCCAGCCCCAGGCCAACCTGCTGATCACACAGGCCGGAGCGGTACAGACGCTGCCATTGCAGGGGGAACAGCCCCGGCTGGCTGAAGTCCGTCAGGCGCAGTACCTCTTCACCGCTGGCCAGCGACACCGGATCACCCCCAAAGCTCATGGCGCCCAGCGGCAGGGTGTTACTGGTGTCGTTCATGGTCAGCGTCAGAGAGTCACTGCCAACGTTGTTTAACACACCACCCCAGCCCCCGCCGTAAGGTTCGGGATAGTTTGGCAGGGCGGATACCGGGCTTCCGGTTCCCCAGCAGCCGTCATTAAAGATGATGCCACTTAGGTTGAGGGGAGAGGTGCCAAGGCCCAGGCTGCTCAGCGCACCGGTCCAGTCGCCCTCTCCAATGCTGCTGATGATTTGTGGCAGTTTCGACAGACCATCGGTGATGTTGTAGAGGGTGCTGAGAGAGGGTAGCCCGGCCTTGCTCAGGCCATAGCTGATGGCGGTTTGTCCCAGCGACGCCACCAGACTGGGCAGAGAGCCTGAGCTGGCGGTAGAGACGATACCGGCGACCGTGCTGAGGCTGGGCAGACCGGCTTTCTGCAACAGGGTGTCCGCACCCAGACTGCCGAGGCTACCGAGCAGGCTGCTGCTTCCCGTCAGGCCGGCCGCTACGCCGCTGATCGGCCCGGCAAAGCCACCGATGCTGCCGGCGACGTTACTGAGGGCCGCACTGGGGCCGCTCAGCAGATTGGCCGCGGCGCTGATCTGACCAAGACCAAAGCCACCGGCGCCGCTGACCGCCGCAGGCAGGGCCACACTTTTGGCGCTGATGGCGGCATAACCACGTCCATGCCCTTTGGCGCGTACGCTGTTACCACTGCTGAACAGATAAAGCTGACCATTCTGTACCGCGTCAGCCACACTGCGGCCCAGCTGCGCCATGCTGTTGCTGTGGCTGGCAGCAGGGCTGTTGATGCCCTGCAGGGCACAGACCAGCGACGTTCGGGCCGATTCGGGCAGGTTCTGCAGCTGCCGGGCGGCGTCTCTGACGGCGGTGGCACCGGCAACATGGGCGGTATCAGACAGAATTAACGATGAGCCATCACTCGATGGCAAGGAAATACGCAGCATAAGCAATCATCCCTGTGCTTAAGGCGGCTATCCATACAACTGGACTGGAAGCGAAACGCTGGAGTTGGCCGGGTGGTGGCGTTAACAGACCTGCCCGACAAAAGTGAGCAGGAGTCTAGAGGGGGATCAGGTAGAGTGTCAACTTTATGTATCCGTTTTTATTTTTATGTAAGTTATTTGTTTTTGTTTGTGATTGTGTGGCGCCAGCTGTACCAGACGATGCCCAGTGTCCGTGCCACAAAGAACAGCCAGTAGCTGAGCCACAGGCCGCTGTTACCCAGATCACGGCTCAGCCACCAGATCAGTATAAACAGCACGGCGGCGAGCAATACGGTATCGCGCATGGCTTTGAACTGGCCGGTTGCAATCAGCAGCCCGTCGAGCAGATAGCTCCATACGGCGATCAACGGCATCCATGCCAGCCACGGCAGGTAGTGATCAATCAGAGCCAGCACTGCCGGTACGCTGGTGAGCAGATGCGCCAGTGGCAGCCCGGCGAATAGGAACAGCAGCGTCCAGGCCAGTGCTGTCCAGCCTGACAGCCACGCCGCTGCGCGAACAGTAAGGCGCAGCCGGGCCTGATCCCGCCGTCCCCAGGCGGCACCGCAGAGTGACTCCACGGCCTGAGCAAAGCCGTCCAGCACGTAGGAGGTCAGGCTCATCCCCTGCAGTAGGATGGCATTGGCAGCCAGAATGTCAGCGCCCAGCAGACTGCCCTGACGGGTCATCCAGGTCAGTACGCCGAGCAGACAAAGGGTGCGGATAAACAGATCACGGTGGGCCTGAAACAGTTTCAGCCAGCGGCTCTGCAGCAGAGAGGACAGACTCGGCCAGTGGCCGGGCAGACGGGCCAGCGTATGCCAGAGCAGCCATAAGCCGCAGAGACTGCCAAGGTATTCGGCCACCACCGAAGCCCAGGCCACGCCTGCGCTGTACCAGCCCCACTGCACGCCGAGCAGGGCGTCCAGCAGAATGTTGGTGATGTTGATGCTGAGCATCATCAGTACCGGCGCGCGGGCGTGCTGCATGGCCAACAGCACCCCCAGCAGCACATAGTTGAGCAGGGTGGCCGGAGCTGACCAGATGCGGATGTGCAGATAGCTGAGCACCAGCTCACGGATGCTTTGCTCCGGGCTGAAGATATGTTCCAGCAGTAACAGCACCGGCCGCTGCAGCACAATCAGCAGTACGCCTAAACAGACCGCCATCAGCATGGCCTGCAGGGTACTGAAACGAATGCCATCACCGTCATCCCGTCCATACGCCTGAGCGATCACGCTGGTGGTGCCCATGCGCAGAAAACCAAAGGCCCAGAACAGCAGGCTGAAGGCCGAGGCACCGAGTGCCACGGCAGCCAGATGGCGGCTGTCAGGCAGGTGGCCGACGACAGCGGTATCCACCAGCCCCAGCAGCGGAACACTGGCGTTGCTGACCATGATGGGCCAGGACAGACGCCACAGCTGCTTCAGCGGGCTGTCGGTGACGGGCTGGGTGCTCATGTGGCGCGGCTGAGTCGCTGCGGGGCGAGGGTGCTGAGCAGAAACAGGACGAAAGCACTGACCACCACCGATGGCCCGGCAGGCGTATCGTGATACCAGGACAGCGCCAGCCCCATGCACACCGCCAGCATGCCGATGATGCTGGCGTAAATCGCCATCTGTTCCGGGGTGTGGGCGAAGCGGCGGGCGGTTGCCGCCGGAATGATCATCAGTGAGGTGATCAGCAGCACACCTACAATCTTCATTGCCACCGCAATCACCACGGCCACCAGCAGCATCAGCGCCAGCCGGACCCGTTCTACCGGAACCCCTTCGACCTTGGCCAGTTCCTCGTTGACGGTGATGGCCAGCAGCGGTGTCCACAGCCAGGCCAGCAGTGCCAGCACCAGCAGGCCGCCACCGTAGATCCAGTACAGGTCGACTGGCTGCACGGCCAGCAGATCACCGAACAGGTAGGTCATCAGATCGACGCGGATATTGTCCAGCAGCGATACCGCCACCAGTCCCAGCGACAGGCTGGTATGGGCAAGAATGCCGAGCAGGGTATCGGTGGCAATCCAGCGTTTGTGCTGCAGGCTGACCAGCAGCAGCGCCAGTGCGACGCAGCAGAGCACGACCGCCAGATTGAGGTTGATGCTGAACAGAAAACCCAGCGCTACGCCCAGTAGGGCGGAGTGGGCCAGGGTGTCACCAAAATAGGCCATACGACGCCAGACGACGAAGGAGCCCAGCGGTCCGGCGACCATGGCGACCCCCAGTCCGCCCAGCAGGGCCAGAATCAAAAAATTATCCACAGTGGTAGCTCTCTCGCTTCAGCGTAACGTTATCCACAATCACCGGCACTCAGTGATGGTCATGGTTGCAGCCAGCATGATGGACATGGCCAGCCAGCGGCTGGGCAGGGCGTACAGCATGCGGGGCGAGGGATAACGGCGTCTGACTGGGCTGGAAGTCGGGGTGATCAATAATGATATTGCCGTGGGTGTCGTGACTGTGATCATGGTGGTGGTTGTACAGCGCCAGGGTATCGGCGGCACGACGGCCAAACAGCGCCAGGAATGACGGATCACTGCTGACCTGCGCCGGGCTGCCCGAGCAGCATACATGCTTGTTCAGACAGATCACCTGATCGGTATCGGCCATCACCAGATGCAGATCATGGGACACCATCAGTACGGCACAGCCCAGCTGCTTGCGGATGCGGGCAATCAGGGCGTAAAGCTCGACCTGACCATTCACATCCACGCCCTGTACCGGTTCGTCCAGTACCAGCAGCTCGGGTTGCTGCAGCAGGGCCCGTGCCAGCAGGACACGCTGGGTTTCGCCGCCGGACAGGCCATGCATGGGGTGATTGAGCAGATGTTCAGCGCCCACCTGCTGCAGGTGGGCCGACAGGTCCTGCTTGCGTGCCCCACGGGCCAGTTGCAGAAAGCGTTTGACCGTCAGCGGCAGAGTGTTATCCAGATGCAGTTTCTGCGGCATATAGCCAATGCGCAGGCCGGGGCGACGCTGTAGCTGACCGGACTGCGGTTGCAACAGGCCCAGCACAATGCGCACCAGCGTCGTTTTACCGGCGCCGTTGGGGCCGATCAGGGTGGTGATCTGGCCTGCCTGCAGGCTCAGGCTGACACCATCCAGCACCGCATCACCCTGAAAAGCCAGGCGTACGTTGTCGAGGGTCAGCAGAGGGGAAGATGACATGGTGACGTTACTGATCTCGTGCTGTCGGTAACCAGGGAAGGGCCGTCACTGACATGCAGGACAGAGGCCGACCACTTCCAGGGTCTGATGTTGAATTTGAAAGCCCTGCTCACTGGCCTGACTGTGAATCGCTGTATCGATGGCATCGCAATTGATTTCCAGCGCCGCACCACACTGGCTGCAGAGGAAGAAGTAACCGGTATGCCGGTGCGTGGGCGAGGTGCAGCCGATAAAGGCGTTCAGCGAGGCGATGCGGTGCACCAGCCCCTGCTCCTGCAAAAAGTCCAGCGCACGGTAGACCGTCGGTGGTGCTGAGTTGTAGCCATCCTGTGCCAGTTGTGGCAGTAGTTCATAGGCACCCAGCGGTTTGTGGCTCTGCCATATCAGTTCCAGTACCCGCTCCCGCACCGGGGTAAAGCGTACGCCCCGTTGCTGACATAGACGCTTGGCCGTGGCAAGAGCGCTGTGGATGCAGTGCTGATGATCATGAGGCTGAAAACTCGAATCTTGCCCGCTCATGTCATTCTCCTCTTGCAATTGTGAAATATTATAACATCTAATATGCCGCTCACCAGCCGGCGGTAAATTTTCATTGTGACTCTGCTTCGACCGGCGGTTACCCCTTTTCTGCTGTCACGCTCGTGACGGCCCTGTTCTGGTAAGGAGTTTTGCATGTTGCCACTTCCCGGTCGCGCCCGTACCGCGCTGGCACAGACACTGGCCCTGCCTGCCATGGTGCTGGCAGGTGTCATGGCCGGTTCAGCACAGGCCGATGTGCAGGTGCTGACCACCATCAAACCGCTGCAGCTGATTGCCACCGCCATCACCGATGGCGTATCTCAGCCGGACGTGTTGCTGGCACCGGGCACTTCTCCCCATGACTACGCCATGAAGCCCTCGGATCGCCGCAAGCTGGAGAGCGCCGGGCTGGTGGTCTGGGTCGGGCCAGAGCTGGAAGCCTTTCTCAGCAAGCCGCTCGCTGGTGTCGATGCCCGGCATGTGCTGAATCTGGCTGACGCGCTGGGTATTGCCCCTGCTGGCGCTGCCCATGAGGATCACGACCATGATGAGCATGCGGATCACCACGACGAGGCTGATCACGATGAACATGCCGATCATGATGACGATGAAGGCGAAGAGCACCATCACCACGCCTATGACCCTCATATCTGGACCGGGCCTGAGCAGGGGCTGGCTATTGCGGAGCAACTGAGCCAGCGTCTGAGCACCCTTGATCCCGATCATGCTGCCCAGTATCAGGCTAACCTGAGTCGCTTTCAGGCGGCGGTCGCCGATGCCGACAAGCAGCTGGTGGCACTGTTGCAGCCCGTTGCGAAGCAGGGATATTACGTGTTTCACGATGGCTATGGCTACTTCGAGAAGCACTATCAGCTGAATCACCTGGGCGAATTTACGCTCAACCCGGAACGTAAGCCAGGCGCCAGGCATCTGGCCGAGATTCGCGCCACGCTGGAACAGGGCAAGGCCCGCTGTGTGTTCGCCGAGCCACAGTTTGTGCCAGCGGTGATCGATGCCATCACCGATGGCCTGCAGATCAGGCGGGGTACGCTGGACCCGCTGGCGACCGCGATTCCGGTCAGTGCCAACGGCTATCCTGCATTCCTGACCGATCTGGGTCAGCAGTTTGCCCGCTGCCTGCAGTAGTACGGACCTTCTCTCCCGGCAGCGGTGCCACTGTGTTGCGCCGCTGCTGCGTGTCCTCAACGGTTTGACCGCCTCCCTTCCATCCCCTTATCTACTGCAAATGTTTATGATCTCGCGAGCTAAGGCCAAACAAGGCGAAAAGCGCCGAGGAAGCGGAGCTTAGTCAACTAAGTGAGCATGCCGAGGGGCTTTTCAACGCCGTGTGGCCGACGCGCCGCCGATCGTCAGAGCGCAAAGTGCTGCAGCAGAAAAAGCCCGCCCATAATGGTCACAATCGACAGGGCAGTAGAGACGGCAATGATATTGGCTGCCAGTTTGGCATCGCTGCCGGTAGCACGGGCCATCACATAGCTGGCGGCGGCGGTGGGGCTGGCGAGAAACAGCAGCAGCATCCCCAGATCCTTATCCCGAAAGCCGATGGCCCAGGCCACGGCCACAAACAGCAGCGGTGACCACAGCACTTTGATCAGGCTGGCGCTGAAGGCGACCCGCCCGGAATCAATAAAGGACGCCAGGCTCATGGAGCCACCAACGCAGATCAGCGCCAGCGGTAAGGTCATGGACGTGAAGTATTTGACCGACACCAGCAGCCAGGCAGGCAGCTTGAGGCCCACTAAAGATGCCACCAGTCCGGCCAGTACACTGAGAATCAGCGGGTTGCGGGCCATATCGCGCAGCACCGAACGCAGGTCCGCCTGATAACTGCTGCTGTAGATGGCCAGTACGATGACGGACAGCACATTGAAAAGAATGATCACCAGCCCGGCCATCACCCCGCCGATGGACAGCCCGTAATCACCGTAGAGACTGGTGGCCAGTGCCAGGCTGACAATCCCACAGTTGCCGCGAAAGGCACCCTGTACGTATACCCCACGCTGGGCGGCGGGTACGGCCCGGAGTGACCACAGCCAGGACACGGCGAAGGTCAGCAGGGTCGCCAGATAAAAGTAACCAATGAGTTTGGGCTGCAGCGCCGTATGCAGGTCTGCCTGCATGATGCCGAAGAACAGCAGGGCGGGCATCAGCGCCTTGAAGGTCAGGGTGGACGAGGTGCCGATAAAGGCATCATCAATCAGGCGGACTCGTTTCAGAACCATGCCGACGATGACCATGACGAAAACCGGCATGGACACGGTAAAGATTTCCGAGAGCACATCAACCTGTGCAGACATGGGGTGTTCCTGTAACTGAGACGGGGGCGCGGATGGCAGGTCAGCCATGATACGCCCACCGGCGGGTAAAGGCGCGTCTGTGATGAGCAACAATCAGCGCCTGAGGGTGAACAACAAGGGGGCGCCAAGCCTGTCACCAATGACGCATTCCTCCAGTGAGACGGTATTCGCCGCAGAAGTGCTCAGGTTAGTATGAGCAGGTGCTAATTTGGACAGAGCGTATGAACTCCATTCCTCTGCAACATTGGCTGAGATTAGTGCTGGTCGCTGTGATTGGGGCCGGTATTTCTCTCAGTGCCTATCATTACAGCCTGTCACTGGAACAGGAGCTGGTGCAGCGGGAATTTGCCCGTCTGGCAGAGCTGCGGGCACAGCGGGCGCAGGAGGCCATCAACCAAAGCACCGAAGTGTTGCAGTCGTTCAAGGGCTTCTTTATATCGTCGCAGACGGTGGAGCGTGATGAGTTTCACCGTTTCGTCGCCGCGGTGCTGCAGAACCGGCCGGAACTGCTGGCGGTACATTGGGCACCGAGGGTGCTGGACGCCCAGCGGGCGGCGGTTGAGCAGGACCTGCACGGCCATCAGCGGGTGCCGCTGGGTATCTTCGATATCGCCCAGGATGCCCGTCATCCGGTGCGTGCCCCGACACGGCCTGAATACTTCCCGATTGTTTACGCGGAACCGGCAGGCGAGAACTCCATGGTGGTTGGGCTCGATGTCTTCGAGCGTCCCTTCAACCAGCAAACCATTCGTTTCTCTGCCAGCCATGACCAGCGTGCCATGACGCCCCCGTTTGTCCTGATGCAGGACCCTGAAGGACCACGGGCGGTGGCGATCTATCAGCCGGTGTTTTTTGACGGGCTGCCATTGCGTAACGAGATTGAGCGCTGGGTCGCACTGCGTGGCTACGTCATCCTGATGGTGCGCCCCAATATCCTGATCGACAAAATCAATGCCGATGGACTGCCGCTGAGCATGGCCCTGTTCGACGATGATCAGGGGCAGCATACGGCCATCTACCCGGTGGCGGCTAGGTTACAGCCGGACAGTGATCATGTGGCGCATTTTAAACTCCGCGTACCGGGCCGGCAGTGGACACTGGAAGTGCAGGATGTGCCGCTGGCCAGCCACGCTTATCCGGCTCTGCAGCCGCTGATGCTACTGTTTGCACTGCTGGCGCTGACCCTGCTGCTGATTTTCCTGCGCCGTTCCTACCGCGATGCCCAGGCACTGGCACAGGCCAATGTGGGTCTGATCAACCGTCAGCAGGTGCTGGATGAAATGGCCTACAGTGATGCGCTGACGGGGCTACCCAATCGCTATGCGCTGTTTGAACATCTGGAAGAGGCGCTGCGGGTACAGCGCAAGCTGCATGGCTGGCTGGCGCTGTGTGTGCTCGATCTGGACGGTTTCAAGGAGATCAATGACCAGTTCGGCCATCAGGCCGGGGACCGGGTGCTGAAAATTACCGCCGAGCGTATCCAGCATGAAGTGCGCAATGGGGATATTGCTGCCCGGCTGGGTGGGGATGAGTTTGTCATCCTGCTGACCCATGTTGAGCAGCGTGAAACCGCCGAGCAGATTGCCCAGCGGCTGTTGCAGGCACTGGGCAAACCGATGCAGGTGTTGGGGCTGAAGGAGCCGATGCAGGTATCATCCAGTATCGGCGTGGTGTGGTTTGACCAGGCGGATGACGCCGAGCAGGTGGTGCAGCAGGCTGACAAGGCCATGTATCGGGCCAAGGAGAATGGCAAGGATCAGGTGGTATTCTGGGGCTCATAAGCCCGAGGTTGCAGGCTGCAGGCGAAAAATGCCGGCGTGATGACATCACGCCGGCATTTTGCTTTTTGGTCTGGCTTGCCGCGTCTCAGATCACCCCGGGCGCCAGATCGGGCCCGGCCTGCAACAATGCCTGCAGGCGCTGCAGGCCCGTTTCCAGCTCCGCCAGTGTGGCGGGATGACTGAGGGCCAGACGGATACCGTGCGGTGCTGGGTGGCGACCGACCACAAAGCTGTCGCTGCCTTTGATCTCGACCTGAGCGACCATGGCCTGCTGCACAAACTGGTGAGCCAGCCAGGGTTCAGGCAGCGGCAGCCAGGCGTGCTGGGCTCCGGCGCTGTGCTCCAGCTGCCAGCGGCCGAGATACTGCGCCGCCAGTTCACGGCGTTTGTGCATGGCATCCCGCTGACGCTGCAGCAACCTGACGGCTTCACCGTTCTCCAGCCACTGGCACACCACCGCTGTGAGCAACGGGCTGGTCATCCAGCAGTCGGCGCGGAACGCTTCCTTGACTCGCTCCAGCAGTGCATCCGGCACCACCAGACTGCCCACCCGGATGCCCCCGGACAGCGCCTTGGAGACACCACCAATATGCACTACCCGCTCAGGCAGCAGGGATGCCATGGTGGCGGGGCGCTGCTCAGGCAGCCAGCCGTTGATGTCGTCTTCAATCACCCACACGCCGTAACGTTCACAAATCGCCAGCAGTGCCTGCCGCCGTGCCAGGCTCTGGGTGCGGGTAGTGGGGTTTTGCAGTGTCGGAGTGCAGTACAGCAGCCGCGGGCGGCGCTCCCTGCATAGCTGCTCAAAGGCTTCCGGCTGAGGGCCTTCATGATCCATCGGTACAGCCTGTACCTTGAGACTGAGTTTGCGCGCGGTGATCAGCAGGCCGGGGTAGGTCAGCTCTTCGGTCAGGATCAGATCGCCCGGCTGGGTCATGGCCAGCAGTGACAGCATGATGCCGTGCTGGGCGCCGCTGGTCAGAAACAGGCGGGAAATATCCGGCTGCAGGTCGATACGCTGCAACCATTGCAGATAGCCCTCGCGGTGGGCAGGCAATCCTGCCTCTTCGTGATACTCCATCAGCTGGTCGAGGTCGTTGTGGCTGAACACCTGCTCCAGCGCCTGTCGCAACGGCCCGGCCCGCTCATCGGGGACCGGAATATTGATGCCCAGATTGGCCCAGCCTGCTTCACGGCGGCTGATCTTCCAGCTGGCCTGCGTCAGCTGCCCTTGCAGACGGACAAAGGTACCGCTGCCGACACGAGCTTCCAGCAGACCGCGACGCTCGGCTTCGGCGTAGGCGCGGGTGATGGTGCCGACCGTAACGCCGAGCCTGTCGGCCAGTGCCCGATGGGTAGGCAGGCGGGTGCCCACTGGCAGTGTGCCACTGGCAATATCCTGCTGCAGCGCATCGGCAATGGCCAGATAGCGTGGGCCGGTAAAGACACTTAGGTCTGGATTCCACATTGTCATGGTGACAATAAAACCGTTGACGGAAATTCAGGCGCTATTATGCTCTAAAAATCGAGACAATCAACGATTAATCAAAAATTGTATCGATACAAAGTGGCAGTGTCCCTATTCTGACTGCATTGTCACCCTGCTGATCATCTGTAGCGCTGTGAGAATCTATCATGTCCAGTTTGCCGTTGTTTTCATCTTCGCTGGCCAGTGACATCGGTTTGCCGTTGCTGACCTTTGCCTTCCTGACGGCCGGTACGCCCGGCCCCAACAATATGATGCTGACCGCCTCCGGTGCCCGCTTTGGCTGGCGCCGCACGGTGCCGCACATTTTTGGTATTTTCTGCGGACTGGCGGTGATGATCGCCCTGAGCGGGTTGGGGCTGGCGCAACTGTTTATCGTCTTCCCGGCCTGTCAGTGGCTGTTGAAGCTGGCAGGTGGCGCCTATCTGCTGTGGCTGTCTTACAAGTTATGGACGGCCAAAGCCGGCCACAGTGCCTTGCCCTTTCTTGACCGGCCGATGCGTCCTCACGAGGCGGCGCTGTTTCAGGGCGTCAATCCCAAGGCGTGGATGATGGCCACTACTATTATCAGTCTGTTTGCGGTCAAACCTGAGCAGACGCTGCAGGTGACGGTCATGGCGATTGCGGTGTTCTGCATGGTCGGCTGGGTAACGGGCAGTGCCTGGACCCTGCTCGGGCAGAGTATTCGTCACTGGTTGCAGGACCCCCGGCGAGAGCGCTGGTTCAATCGTGCGCTGGCGGTGCTGATGGCAGGCTGTGTGGCCTGGTTTATGAGTTGATGGCGCAGCAGACAAAGGAGTAAGGGCAATGCGGACACTGGGTATTTTGGGTGGCATGAGCTGGGAGTCGACGCAGGTCTACTATCAGGGCCTCAACCGTGGCGTGCGGGAAGCGCGTGGCGGCCTGAGTTCAGCTCCCCTGTTGTTGCACAGTCTGGAGTTCAGCCAGCTGGCAAGGTGGCAGCATGAGGGTAACTGGCAGGCCATTGCCACTGCGCTCGGACAGGCCGGGCAGGGGCTGCAGACGGCAGGTGCTCAGGCCCTGATGATTGCCACTAACACCATGCACAAGGTCGCTGACCAGGTGCAGTCGATGCTGGATATACCGCTGCTGCATATCGGGGATGCTATCGGTCAGCGTTTGCGGCAGCAGGGTATTGGCCGGGCAGCGCTGCTGGGTACCCGCTTCACCATGGAGGACGGCTTTTATCAGGCCTTCTTCAGTGAGCACTACGGTATTGAGCTATGTGTACCCACGCCATCAGAAAGGCAGGAAGTGCACCGCATCATCTTTGAAGAGCTGTGCCAGGGCGTGATGCTGGAAGAATCGCGTTATCGTCTGGATCGCTGTCTGGCCGAGCTGGCTGACAGCGGTGCCGAGATGGGCATTCTGGGGTGTACTGAACTGGGCCTGATTCTGCCCAAGTCAGCTTATCTGCCTTTGCTGGATACCACCGCAGCTCATATTCAGCAGGGGCTGGCCTTTATGCTGGATTCGCCCCGGGTAGCGCAATCATGAGCGGTATCTGGCTGGCCTGGGCGGCCTATCTGCTGCTCACTGCCAGCCCGGGGCCGAGCAATATGGCGATAGCGCTGCTGGCGATGCAGCGTGGGCGCGCGCAGGCGATGATCTTTGCTGCTGGCGTGATCAGTGGCTCGTTTTGCTGGGCGCTGCTCAGTGCGGGCGGGCTGGCGCAGGTATTACTGGCGCACGACACGCTGTTATTGCTGCTGCGTTATCTGGGCGCGGCCTATCTGCTGTGGCTGAGTGGCCGGGCAGTGCGCTCGCTGTGCAGTCGCAACAGGGACGTGGCTTCGCCGGTTCTGGCAGGGTCGGGATGGCGCTTGTTTGGGCGAGGATTACTGCTGCATCTGACCAATCCCAAGGCCGGATTCGGCTGGCTGGCGATTCTCACACTGGCACTACCTTCACTGACCGCACCGTCTCAGTTGCTGGTGGTACTGCTTGGCTGCGTGCTGCTGGCCATCGGTGTATTTGGTGGCTATGCCCTGTTGTTTTCCCGTCCACGGGCGCAGGCCGCCTACCAGCGCTGGCGCCGCAGCTGTGATGGTGCGCTGGCATTGGTCTGTGGGCTGGCGGGGGTGAGGTTACTCTTTACTCGCTGATATGCGTTTCGATCTGCACAAAAAACCACGCCCGGCATAGCCGGGCGTGGTTTTTATCTGGCTGACGGAGGGAAGGAAGCCTCCGTCTGTCATCAGGCTTACAGGTTGTAGCCGCGCTCGTTGTGCTCGGCCAGATCCAGACCCTGCGCCTCGGCTTCTTCGCTGACACGCAGACCCATCAGTGCATCCAGCACTTTCAGGATGATGAAGGTGATGATGGCGGTATACACCACGGTGAAGGCAACACCTTTCACCTGAATGAAGAACTGGGCAGCGATGTCTTCCACGGTACCGAAGCCACCCAGTGAAGGGGCCGCGAAGATACCGGTCAGCAGCGCACCGACGATACCGCCGATACCGTGCACACCGAAGGCATCCAGAGAGTCGTCATAACCCAGCGCGCGCTTCAGGGTGGTGGCAGAGAAGAAGCAGATCACGCCAGCCGCCAGACCGATGATCAGGGCGCCAACGGGGCCGGCAGTACCGGACGCCGGGGTAATGGCGACCAGACCGGCCACCACGCCTGAGGCGATACCCAGTGCGCTGGGCTTACCATGAGTAATCCACTCGGCAAACATCCAGCCCAGTGCCGCAGCGGCGGTAGCAATCTGAGTAACCAGCATCGCCATGCCGGTGGTGCCGCCTGCAGAAACCGCGGAACCGGCGTTGAAACCAAACCAGCCCACCCACAGCATGGCCGCGCCAGTCAGGGTGTAACCGAGGTTATGGGGAGCCATGGGAGTTGAGGGATAGCCTTTACGTTTACCCAGCACCAGCGCGGCCACCAGACCGGCAACACCGGCGTTGATGTGCACAACGGTACCACCGGCGAAGTCCAGTACACCCCAGTCCCACATCAGGCCACCGTCACCGCTCCATACCATGTGTGCGATGGGAGCATAAACAAAGGTGAACCACAGGCCGGAAAACACCAGCATGGCAGAGAACTTCATCCGCTCGGCGAAGGCACCGACGATCAGGGCGGGGGTGATAATGGCGAACGTCATCTGGAAGGTGATGAACACACTTTCCGGAATGGTGCCGGTCAGGCTGTC
The DNA here is from genome assembly GCF_029846635.1 of Pokkaliibacter sp. MBI-7. Taxonomy (NCBI): domain Bacteria; kingdom Pseudomonadati; phylum Pseudomonadota; class Gammaproteobacteria; order Oceanospirillales; family Balneatrichaceae; genus Pokkaliibacter; species Pokkaliibacter sp. MBI-7. The sequence continues at coordinate 2,932,421 of NZ_JARVTG010000001.1, forward strand.
AGTGGTCAGGCCGCTGAGGAAGGCTTTGCTCAGGCTGCCGAAGAAGGAGTTGAAGTTGGTCACGCCCTTTTCCATGCCATCGGTATCGAAGGCCAGACTGTAGCCGTACAGCATCCACAAAATGCTGATCAGGCCGGTGATGGCGAAACACTGCATCATCACGGAAAGGACGTTCTTGGCGCGTACCATGCCACCGTAGAACAGCGCCAGACCGGGGATGGTCATCATCAGCACCAGCGCAGTGGAGGTCAGCATCCAGGCGGTATCACCGCTGTTGGCTGTGGGGGTATCGGCAGCCATCGACAGGCTGGGAAGGAGCAAGGCAGCTAAGGCGCCTAGCCCGGCGACTTTACGCAGAGTCATGGTGGATCTCCTGGGCAATTGCGTCATGGAAGAGGTCATGGATCAAAGGGCGTCTGGGCCGTTTTCCGCGGTACGAATACGGATGGCTTGCTCCAGATTAACGACAAACACTTTGCCGTCGCCGATCTTGCCGGTATGAGCTGCCTGACAGATGGTCTCCAGCACGCTGTCGAGCAGGGTGTCGTCGACGGCAATTTCCAGCTTGATTTTGGGCAGGAAGTCGACCACGTATTCGGCTCCCCGATAGAGCTCGGTATGTCCTTTCTGTCGGCCAAAGCCTTTGACTTCGGTGACCGTCAGGCCCTGAATGCCAATGTTGGACAGGGCTTCGCGGACATCGTCAAGCTTGAACGGCTTGATGATCGCCGTAACCAGTTTCATGGGAATCCTCCCGGGTTCATGAGGCTGGATTAGCCGGGTGTGGCGGCCTGTACTCCCTGGTCGCGGCACCCACTCCTTCGTGCATGGTCAGTGTCCCTGTCGAGTCTTGCAGACTGATGACTCAGTTGCAGCGATCGATTGGGTAAGGATGATGAACGACCGTTATTTGCAGAGCGCTCACATCATCGGTGCACGTTATCAGAGGTATAGCAGAAACCTTGCCATGTCGGTGCAGGCCACGAACGGCGTGTGCTGCCGCGTTTTTTACGGGGGTCGGTGAAAAACCGGTAGCACGAAAACGGGGCGTTGCTCTGGTTTGCAGTGATTTGTTTTGGTGCGAATGGGCAGGCGTTGACGCGGACGGACAGGCTGTATTGTTGCGTTTTGTAATGACCTGTCCGCAGAAGCGATCTCGCTGCTGCGCTTTGTGCATGGAAGTAGTACGAAGTCATGAGCGATTGAGGGGGGGCATAGCGGGTTGCACCATCACAGTGCCAGACCGTTGCGCTGTCTGACACTGTTGTGCTGTTTGGCACTGTTGCTCTGGGGGCGCCGTTACACTGCCAGACGCTGCAACACCTGGGTCAGGTCGGCAATAAGGTCTTCCGGTGCCTCTAGGCCAATAGACAGACGGAAGATGCCCTGACCGGCATAGCGCAGATAATCATCACGATCTGTGCCGGGCAGACCGAAGGTCGAGGCCATCATCTCCTCGGTATCCAGCAACACCACAATGCTGCGCTGATGACCAAGGGAGAAAGCGTAGTGCATGACCTGCAGATGATCTGCCAGCAGACGGGCGCAGGCCTGTGGATCGGCGACCTGAAACGTCAGCATGGCGCCGAAACTGCGCATCTGCTGACAGGCCAGCGCATGTTGAGGATGGCTGGGCAGACCCGGATAGCAGACCCGCATTACCGCCGGGTGCTGCTCAAGGAAGGTCGCCACTTTCATGGCGGAACCGGCGGCAGTGCGGATGCGCGGGTAGAGGGTGTCGATGCCGCGCATAATTTGCCAGGCATTCTGCGCCGACAGTGAAGCGCCGAAGTAGACGCCAGCGCGGGCGCGAATGCGGGCGATCAGGGCCTTGCTACCGGCAACACAGCCGCCCAGCGCGTCGCCATGACCGTTCATGAATTTGGTCAGGGAATGAATGGTCAGATCCGCTCCCAGCTCGGTAGGGCGTGTCGCGACCGGTGTGGCCAGTGTGGAGTCGACCGACAGCAGGGCGCCATGGGCATGGGCCAGTTCGGCCAGCGCAGCGATATCACACAGACGCAGCAGCGGGTTGCAGGGGGATTCGGCATGCAGCAGGCGGGTATTGGGGCGAATGGCTGCCGCCACTTCATCCAGCCGCGACAGGTTGACCGCCGTTACCTCAATGCCGTAGTCGGGCAGAATGCGGCGGGCCAGTTCGTTGGCTCCGGCATAGCAGACATCGCTGATCAGCAGGTGATCACCGGCCTTGAGAAAGGTAAAGAATGTCGCGGCGATGGCGGCCAGACCGGTCGCCGTGGCCACGGCAGCGGGGCAGTGCTCCAGTGCCGCGACCCGCTGTTCCAGCTGGCAGACGGTCGGATTGGTCCAGCGTGCATAGAGAAAGGGCAGGTCAGTCAGGTCTTCCACCCCTTCGGCGGAAAAGGCACCGTCACCGGGTTTGAGGGTGTTGTTGACCGACATGGAGATATTGGGGGCGATAGCATGGGTACTGGGATCGATGATCAGGCCGCCGTCCAGTGCCAGGGTTTCGTCATGCCATTGGAAAGGGGTGGACGGGGTACTCATGATTGCCAGCTCCGTATCGCGTGGGGAAATGCTGCTAGCTTAGGCCTTTGCCTTGCGGCTGAGCGGTAATAGAAGGCAGTCGTGAGCGGAAAGACTGCGCCAGTCCGTATCTTTATGCACAATGGGTGCATTGGCATGCTTCAGTCTGAAACGCGGCCAGATTATCCGGGGGGGAGATGAACGATAACGCTATCGATGAGCTGGACCGGCAGATTCTGCAACGGGTGCAGCAGGATTGTCTGCTCAAGAGTGAGGTGATTGCCGCAGAGATCGGGCTGTCGGCTTCGGCAGTACAGCGGCGGTTGAAACGCCTGCGTCAGCAGGGCGTGATCCGGGCCGAAGTGGCGGTGCTGGATAATCGTCAGCTGGACCGTCTGATGACCTTTATTGCCGGGCTGGAAATCGAGCGGGAGAACTATTCGGCGATGGACCGGCTGCGTCGCTGGGCAGATCAGCAACCCGCCATTCAGCAGCTTTACTATGTCACCGGTGCGGTGGATCTGGTGGCCATCATTCTGGCCCGTGATGTCGAAGAGTATGACCACCTCACTGCCGAGATCATGGCCAATAACCCGGAAATCCGACGTATTACCACCAATGTGGTGCTGAACAGCCTGAAAACCGGCAGCCAGCTACCGATAGCGGGTCTGTCCGGAGAGAAGGCCGGTTGAGCGAGCTGTCTGTCACAGACGCGGCAGAACATGCGGAGATAAAAAAGCCCGGTCAGCTGACCGGGCTCGGGAACAAAAAGGTTATCAGCCTGCTGCGGTCGTGGCCAGCACCGGCTGTTCACTTTTGCTGATGCTCAGGTAGAGGCCCAGAACCAGCCCCAGTACACCCAGTCCGGCGATGTAGTAGGTGGGTGCCAGCGGGTTGCTCTTCAGCAGCAGGGTCACTGCCATGGGCGTCATGCCGCCGAAAATGGCGTAGGCCACGTTGTAGGAGAACGACAGGCCAGTAAAGCGCACCGCAGCAGGGAAGGATTTCACCGCAACGGCCGGTACCACGCCGGTCAGGCCAACAAAGAAGCCGACAATCACATACAGGCCGATCAGATGAGTGGCATCGTGCAGGACGGTGGAGAAGAACACCCAGTAGCTGATACCCATCCCGGCACTCCAGATGGCCAGAATCGGGCCGCTGCCAAAACGATCAGCCAGCGCGCCAGACACCAGACAGCCGACGATAACGGCGATGATGGCCAGACTGTTGGCGATCAGGGTGGTCTGGGCACTGAGGCCTGCCAGCTTCTGCAGCAGGGTGGGCGTCATCAGGATGGTGACAACGACGGCGCCGGTCAGAATCCAGGTCGCCAGCATGGAGACAATGATGCCGCCCTTGTGGTTACGCAGGATGGTTTTCAGCGGCAGTTCTTCCGCCAGCGTCTTCATTTCCTGCATTTCGGTAAAAATGGGGGTTTCATGCAACCAGCGGCGCAGGTACATGGTGACAAAGCCCAGTACACCGCCCAGCAGGAAGGGAATGCGCCAGCCAAATGCGGCCAGCTCTTCGGCGTTGTAGACGGCATTGATAATGGTGGCGACCACTGAGCCGAGCAGAATACCGGCGACCAGACCGGCAGACAGGGTGCCGCAGGCAAAGTTGGTGTGGCGGGCAGGAACGTGCTCGGTGACGAATACCCAGGCGCCGGGCGCTTCGCCACCGATGGCGGCACCTTGCAGCATACGTAGCAGCAGCAGGGCAATGGGTGCCCAGATACCAATGCTTTCATAGGTCGGCAGCAGACCCATGGCCAGCGTCGGGCAGGCCATCAGCATGATGCTGAACATGAACATTTTCTTCCGGCCGAGCAGGTCGCCGAAGTGGGCCATGATCACGCCACCCAGCGGGCGGGCAATATAGCCTGCAGCGAAGATGCCAAACGTCTGCACCTGACGCAGCCAGTCGGGCATGTCAGCGGGGAAGAACAGTTTGCCGACGACGGCGGCAAAGAACACGAAAATCACGAAGTCATAGAATTCCAGGGCACCGCCAAGAGCGGAGAGTGACAACGTTTTGGCATCCTGCCGGGTAAGAGCGCGCGGGGTGGCTGGGGCGGAGGCATACTGGCCCGCAGCACGGCTTGGCTTGTTCATTTAATGCTCGCAGATCACAAGAACACGGATGATGTTTCAGTTCACAGGGTGGCAGCAAAACAGACCGGAGGGTTTATTGTTGTAGGTCGCCATACGTCGGTATGGTCGCCTGTTCATGAGGATCCCAGATCAGTCGGGATAATCAGCGGATAGTAAGCGGCGAATAGGTTTTATGGCCTGCACACATTCTCACTGAAGCAGGGTTACCTGCATTTCCTGACCAGCTGGGCAGCCTTTGATGGCTGACTGTTTCTGTCGGGCATCAATTATGCCTAAAGTTCTGCAATTGTATACGGTGAGACTGAATCCTGGCCGCTAAGGCAGGAATGGCATGTACAGGAAGTGTGATTGGGCGGACTCAGGCGGCATGTCTTCAGCCACAAGCTGACCGCTGGGTAGGTGACGCAGAGACGAAAACGCCAGTCTGCGTGCGGCAGACTGGCGTGGGCAACGGTGCGACTGGCTGCTAAACGGGCAGCTGATCAAGCCGTTCGACGCGGGCGCGCAGAATATCGCGGAAGTCGTCGGGATTTTTCATATAGCTGCCATCCGGATTGATCTGCTCCAGCCGCGACAGCCAGAAACGCATGGCGGCGGTCTGCAGCATCAGCGGCCAGACTTTCCGCTCATCGTCGGTGAACGGGCGCTCAGCCGCATAGGCTCTGAGCAGGGCGTCGAGCATATCAGCATGCCAGTGGCCGCCGCCGGCACTGCACCAGTCGTTGGCAACAATGGCCAGATCGTACAGCCAGTAACTGTTGCTGGCATTGTAGATGTCGATGATGGCGGTCATCTCGCCTTCATGAAACAGGGCATTGTCGTGGAACAGGTCACCGTGGATCACGCCTTGCGGCAGGGACAGTTCGGCACGCTTTTCCTGCTCCAGCAGCTGATCGAAGGCTGCGACGGTCTGCAGCATCAGCTCTGCATCAGCAGCACTGAGCTGACGGGCCCGAATTGCTGACTCACGACGCCACCAGTACACCCCACGATGGGCCTGACGGGTCATGAAGAAATCAGCACCGGCCTTGTGGAAACGCGCCAGATAACCACCAATCACCGCACAGAATTCTGTAGTCAGCTCACCACGTTGCAGGTGCTGACCGAGAAAGCGCGGCAGAATCAGGGCCGGGCGGCGATTGAGTACATGCAGCGCGATACCATTGCGATCCTGATAGGGCGCGGGCACCGGGATGCCGGCCTTGGCCAGCCAGGTAGTGAGTTCGACAAAAAAGGGCATTTCCTCTTCGCGCACATCTTCAAACAGGGTCAGCACATACTCAGTATGCTGGCCCTGTTCATCGACAAGGGTGACAAAGAAGTTGGTGTTTTCCACACCGCCAGCGATGCCTTCCAGCTTGACCGCTTTACCGAGGTCAAACGGGGCAAGGAATTGTTCCAGTTCTGCAAATGTGACGGGGGTAAAAACAGCCATGCCTGCTTCCGCTTACCACTGAAAAATAACCCATTGAGGAATACGCAGGCGTGAGTGATCGCTTTCGACCATGCCTTTGCCCTCGACCGGGACCAGATAATAGGGTTTACCGTTCTTCGGCACCACTTTGATTTCTACTACGGCACCATTCACCCGGTATTCATAGAAGGTTTTGTCTTCCTGATGGGAGATGATGATCTGTGGTTCGTTATCGTCTTCTGCCAGTGCCGGAAGTGAGGGCAATGCGGTCAGGGCCAGCAGCCCCGCCATGATCCAGTTACGCATAATTCCTTCCTCGTGAGTGAGGCGGGTAATTGGCCGCCTTTCCTTTTGTCCCTGTCAGGGATTGCTTATGATGTGGACCTTGTTCACGCAACACCGCTTCCCGTTACTGCGTTTGTCACAGTAATGGCATGCTGAGCTGCCAGTAGCCTCGTGGCTGTTCAGCACACGATGTGGCTGTCTGGCGCCTCAAAAGCTACAGCAAGTCTTATGCCGGTGCGTGATTTTCAACGGGGAGTACGTTTTACCGTTGCCCCTTTATGTTTTCTACGGAAGGCCTGTACATGACTGACACCGAGCACAAAGCGCCGCTTATTCTAGTGGATGGCTCTTCTTATTTATACCGGGCCTATCATGCACTACCACCGCTGACCAACAAGGCAGGTCAGCCCACCGGTGCCATCAAGGGCGTACTGAGCATGCTCAGATCATTACGTCAGGCCTATCCTGATTCTTTAACCGTGGTGGTCTTCGATGCCAAGGGCAAGACCTTCCGCGATGATCTTTATCCTGAATACAAGGCACACCGGCCGCCGATGCCCGATGACCTGCGCAGCCAGATCGAGCCTTTGCATCAGGCCATTCGCGCGCTGGGCTACCCGTTGCTGGCGATCAGTGGGGTGGAAGCCGATGACGTGATCGGCACCCTGGCCACTCAGGCCTGGCGGCAGCAGCAGCCCACCGTGATTTCTACCGGTGATAAGGATATGGCGCAGCTGGTCAACGAGCATGTGACGCTGGTCAACACCATGACCGATACCACGATGGATATCGAAGGGGTCAAAGAAAAGTTCGGTGTGGCCCCGGATCGAATCATCGACTATCTGGCACTCATGGGTGACAAGGTCGACAACGTCCCCGGTGTCCCCAGTGTCGGCCCGAAAACGGCGGTAAAGTGGCTGAGCGAGTTTGGCTCTCTTGAGCAGATTGTGGCTCAGGCTGACAGCATCAAGGGCAAAGTGGGCGAGAAGCTGCGCGAGTTTGCTGATCAGCTGCCCCTGTCCAAACAGCTGGTCACCATTCGCTGTGATGTGGAGTTGCCCCAGCCGCTGACGGAGCTGGTCATGCTGGAGCCGGAGGTGGAGTTGCTCAAGTCGATGTATGCCGAGCTGGAGTTCCGTGGCTGGCAGAAGGAGCTGGAGCAGGGCAAGGCGATAGCACTGCCGGAAAGCGCTGTCGACAGCCCGGCAACGGCCATGCCCAGCTTCCCTGCGGAAGTGCAGTATCACACGGTGCTGGATGAGACTACGCTGGACAGCTTGCTGACCAGGCTGGCTGCAGCGGAGGTGTTTGCCTTCGATACCGAAACCACTTCACTCAATTACATGGAAGCCGAGCTGGTGGGGCTGTCGTTTGCCATCACGCCCGGTGAAGCGGCCTATGTACCGCTGGCACATGATTATCTCGGTGCGCCGGATCAGCTGGACCGGCACACTGTGCTGGCCAAATTAAAGCCGTTGCTGGAAGACGCCAGCAAGGCCAAGGTCGGGCAGCATCTGAAGTACGACATGAGCGTGCTGGATCGCTATGGCATTGCCCTGCGCGGCATTGTGGATGACACCATGCTGGCTTCCTATGTGCTCAACAGCACGGCCACCCGTCACAATATGGACGAGCTGGCCAGCTTCTATCTGGAATATCAGACCACCTCCTTCGAGGATATCGCCGGTAAGGGCATCAAACAGCTGACCTTCAATCAGATCGAGATGGAGAAAGCGGCTCCCTACGCCTGCGAGGATGCCGACATTACCTTGCGGCTGCATCAGGTGCTGCAGAGCAAGCTGGCGGGCGTACCTGCTCTCAAGACCCTGCTGACTGAGCTGGAATTACCGCTGGCGCCGATCCTGTCGGCGATTGAACGCACCGGTGCGCTGGTGGATGAAAAGCGCCTGCATCAGCAGAGCGAGCAGCTGGCCAAACGACTGCAGGAGCTGGAGCGTGAAGCCCATGACATGGCGGGTGAACCGTTTAATCTCGGCTCCACCAAACAGCTGGGTGAAATCCTGTATGGCCGCATGAATCTGCCGGTGCTGAAGAAGACTCCCAAGGGGCAGCCTTCCACCGCCGAGGAAGTGCTGGTCGAGCTGGCGCTGGATTACCCGCTGCCCAAGCTGATTCTGGAGCATCGCAGTCTCAGCAAACTGAAGTCGACCTATACCGACAAGCTGCCGGAGATGATCAATCCCCGCACCGGACGGGTACATACGTCCTATCATCAGGCCGTCACGGCGACCGGGCGACTGTCATCGTCTGATCCCAACCTGCAGAACATTCCTATCCGCAGTGAAGAAGGGCGGCGTATTCGTCAGGCCTTTGTTGCCCCTCAGGGCTACAAGCTGATGGCGGCGGACTATTCGCAGATTGAGCTGCGCATCATGGCGCACCTGTCGGATGATGCAGGCCTGCTGGCGGCCTTTGCCCATGGTGATGATATTCACAAGGCCACTGCCGCCGAAGTGTTTGGTGTCGGTCTGGAGCAGGTCAGTGCGGATCAGCGTCGCAGCGCCAAGGCCATTAACTTCGGCCTGATCTACGGCATGTCAGCCTTTGGTCTGGCCAAGCAGCTGGGTATTGGCCGGAATGATGCCCAGCTTTACATCGACCGCTACTTTGCGCGCTATCCCGGCGTGAAAGACTACATGAACCGCACCCGCTCCGAAGCGGCTGAGCGTGGTTATGTCGAGACGCTGTTTGGGCGTCGCCTATATCTGCCGGAAATCAAATCCAGCAATGCTATGCGTCGCCAGGGCGCGGAGCGTACTGCCATTAACGCGCCTATGCAGGGCACCGCTGCCGACATCATCAAACGCGCCATGCTGCAGGTGAATGCGTGGCTGCAGGCCTCCGGGCTGGATGCACGCATCATCATGCAGGTACACGACGAACTGGTGCTGGAGGTCAGGGAAGAGCAGGTCGACGCTGTGAAAGCGGGTCTGCAGCAGGCCATGTCCGCGGCGGCGGAGCTGAAGGTACCGTTGCTGGTGGAAGTCGGCGTGGGGGATAACTGGGACGAAGCCCACTAATGATCCTGATTCGGCATCGTTACTGTGCCGGATAAAACAAAGGGGCTGATGATTCAGCCCCTTCTCGTCTCTGTACCGGGCGCCCTTTGGGGCGCCGTGCAGTGTCATTCGGTAGCGACAGTCTCTGCTTCGCTGCTTTCTTCCAGCGGGCCCAGCAACCAGTTGTCCAGCTGCAGTGCCAGCTGCTCCACACCGGTTTTCTTCAGGGATGAGAACACCTGAATGGTCAGCAGGTCTCCCATGCGCTCACCCAGTTCACGTCGCAGTTTGGCCAGCAGTGACATGGCCGGGCCACGGTTTACCTTGTCGGCCTTGGTCAGCAGGATGTGCAGAGGCATCTGTGCATCGACACACCAGTCGACCAGAATCTGGTCAAACTCGGTCATCGGGTGACGAATGTCCATCAACAGCACCAGACCTTTCAGGCTTTGCCGGTCAGCCAGGTAGTCGCTGATATGAGCCTGCCAGTCCAGCTTCATCGCCACCGGCACCTTGGCATAGCCGTAGCCGGGCAAATCCACCAGAAACAGCGGAGCAGCCTCAGGGCCCTGTGGGTTCTTCAGGCCGAAAAAGTTGATCAGCTGAGTACGGCCTGGGGTTTTGGAGGTGCGGGCCAGTTTGCTTTGCTGGGTCAGCGCATTGATAGCGCTGGACTTGCCTGCATTGGAGCGCCCGGCAAAGGCTACTTCAGCACACTGGTCGGTCGGGCACTGGCTGACCTTGGCGGCGCTGATGGTGTAGCGGGCAGTGTGATAATTGACGCGAGAAGAATACATAGATTTGATCGAACTCAAGCTGGCCGCGGAATGCCGGGGCTAAGTCATTCCAGTTAGTAGGGGCATTAACTATAATGCCGAAATTTTCCGGTTGCTGACAGGCAGCCAGCAAAGTACAGGGCATATTACCTCATTTGTCCTGTTCTGGCCCGAAAATGGCGATTACTTGGCGTTATTTGAAAGGCTTCGCTATAACTTCTGAACAAGTGGATTTAGCTAATAAAGACACAAACTTCCGCAAGGAACGGATTGGTCCATGAATAAACTACTGATTAGCTTGTTGATGAGTGCGGGTATTGCTGGTGTGGCGCATGCTGACGGTGATGCCAAGGCAGGACAGCCACTGACTGCGATCTGCGCCGCCTGCCACGGTGCTGACGGCAACTCCATGGCGCCGAACTTCCCCAAACTGGCGGGCCAGGGCGAGGAGTACCTGCTCAAGCAGATAACGGACATCAAGGCTGGTACCCGGCAGGTGCCTGAGATGACGGGGTTGCTCAACAACCTGAGTGATCAGGATATGGCCAATGTCGCTGCCTATTTTGCTTCGCAGAAGGTCGCTCCGGGCGCTGCCAAGCCTGAGCTGGCTGAGCTGGGAGCCACTATTTATATCGCCGGCATTGCCGACAAGGGTGTCCCCGCCTGCCAGGCGTGCCATTCACCAACGGGGTCCGGCAATACACTGGCCAGGTTCCCACATCTCGGTGGCCAGCATGCCACTTATACCGAAACCCAGCTGAAGAACTTCCGGATCGGTGCACGCAATAATGACCCGAGCATGATGATGCGGGATGTGGCAGCGCGCATGAGTGATGCGGAAATCGCTGCTGTCGCCAGTTACATTCAGGGCTTGCGACCAGCAGAATAAGCTTGAAACATTTGCATAAGGCAGCCTCGCGCTGCCTTTTTGTATTATGGCCCTTCGCCTGGGGCCGGAACTTCCGCAAAGGATGCTGGTCTCAGCATTCAATGGTGATAGCATGCGGCTTCGCCATACTCTCTTGACGCCAGGCCTGCTCAGGGTACTGCCACGAATTATCGAGATCGGAGATCGCTTATGTTGAAAGCAGTGAAAGCTGTCCTTGTCGCTCTGTGCCTGTTGCCACTGGCTGCCATGGCGGACGAGACGTTCGAGGCCGGTAAGGACTACCGCGAACTGACCACGCCCATGCACACGGCTGATCCCAGCAAAATCGAAGTCATCGAATTTTTTAGCTACGGCTGCCCTCACTGCAATGCGTTCGACCCGATGATCACGCCCTGGAGCAAGCAGCTGGGTGATGATGTGCAGTTCGAGCATGTCCCCGTGGTATTCCACAAGTCCTGGGACCCGCTGGCCCGTGCTTACTATGTGACCACTGAAATGGGTGTGGAGGACAAGGTTCACACAGCGATTTTCAACGCGATTCATGTGCAGAAAGAAAATCTGTTTACCGAAGACAACATGGTCGACTTCATGGGCAAGCAGGGGCTGGATAAAGAGGCCTTCCGCAAAATGTATGAGTCCTTTGCCACCGACATGCGTCTGAAAAAAGGCGACAGTCTGCTGCGTGGTTATGGTGTCAACGGGGTACCGGCGCTGGTGGTAAACGGTAAATATGTGATCGAGCCCACGGGCGATGATGCGTTCAACAAGATGTTGAAGACAGCGGACTTCCTGATCGCCAAAGAGCGCGCAGCCAAGAACTGATTTTCCCGTCCTTGATGGATGTCAGGGATATGCGTATCCCTGGCATCTTTGCTTGAATACAGTCTTGTTTAAATCCAGTAAGCTTTCCCCTATTGCTGGGATTCTACCTATACTCTCCCAACCAAGCGGGCGTAACTGGGAAGGTGTGCTTTGAGCAACACGGAACAAGACTGGAAAAGTCGTTATTACGATCTGCTCTCTGAGCTCAATGAGATGGAGTTGGGTGCAGAGAAAAAGCTACAGCTGTTCACCATGCTGGTCCGTAAACTTGCCCAGCGTCTGGCGATGCAGCAGCGTCAATCCACCCTTTGGGATGCCCTGCTCAAATCGTTGCAGGATGTGCCCGATGCCCCTGCTCTTGAGGCCTGGCTGGAAAAGGTCGACGCACCTCTGGCCATGCACCTTGCTGATGAAGAACCACTGGCTGTTGCTGCCCCTGCTCCGACGTTGAGCAATGGGCAGGACGTATATGAGCGTCTGCGTCAGTGGCTGCTGGAGCAGGTTCAGCCGGTGATGTCTGAGCTGAAAGAGCATCCCAGTCTGGCGGATCTGCTTGAGCAGCTGCAGCAGCAGGACTCTCCTGATCTGCTGGAAAAGACGCTGCAGAACCTGCTGCTGGTGCTGTTTGAGCAGTTGGGACGTCAGAATGAAGAGCTGGTCGATTACCTCAAAGATCTCAACAAACATCTGCAGGTCGTGCAGCGTTTTGTCGATAGTGCCCGGGTTCATCAGAATGAGTCGGAGCAAGACGTATCAGCGTTCACCGAGCTGATGCAGAACAACATGGGCAATCTGCGTGAGCATGTGCGTCAGGCTGAATCACTGGAGTGGCTGAAAAGGCAAGTCGACGGTCGCCTGCAGGAGCTGCACAGCCACGTCGAAGATTATCGTGTGGCGCAGGATCAGCGTGCTGAAGTATGGAAGGCACGTTATCAGGAAATGCAACTGCGGATGAAACGCCTGAGTACTGAGCATCAGCGCCTGCAGGAGCAGGTGGAAGTGCAGCAGCAGCGTATGCAAACCGATGCTCTGACGGGGCTGCCGAACCGGGTGGCCTACGAGTTACGCATGCAGCAACTGTTGCTGGCAGCGCATCAGAATGGCCAGCCTTTTGCCTTGCTGGTGGCGGATCTGGATCATTTCAAAACCATTAATGATCAGTATGGCCATCTTGCGGGTGACAAGGTGCTGAAGGTGATTGCCAAAACCCTGCGATCCCAGCTGCGTCGTGAAGACATGCTGGCCAGGATCGGAGGTGAAGAGTTTGTCTTCCTGTTGCCCGGGTTGTCTGTGGCCAATGCGGCACAGGTGGCTGAGAAGATCCGGGTGGCGGCGAGTAGTACCGGTTTCCATTTCCGTGGTTCACGCGTACAGATATCCCTGTCTGTAGGGGTGGCCACACATCGCAGCAGCGATACCGCTACCCAGCTGTTCGAGCGCGCCGATCAGGCGCTTTATAAGGCCAAACGCAGTGGTCGCAATCAGGTCTGTGTCGAGTCAGGCACAGACAAGCCCGCCCGTAGCAGGTAGAATCTGCCCGTCTTTCTTCACGAGCCTGTCGTGTCTTGCCAGTGACAAACGCCTAACCCGTTGAATCACTTTTCTTTTCAGGCTGTCTGCGGTCTGTCCCTGGCACACTCTACCCTTTAAGGAACCGGCCCAGGTGATACGTTTACTGCGCATTTTTACGATTATCCGGGTGATCGCCCAGTATCGGCTGGATGACTTTATCCCTCTTCCCCATCTGCCCTGGTATATGAAGCTGGGGATATGGATGCTGCCATGGCGCTGGTACCAGAACGAATTGCCACGCGGTGAGCGCCTGCGCTGTGCGCTGGAGGAGTTGGGGCCGGTATTCGTCAAATTCGGTCAGGTGCTGTCCACCCGCCGTGATCTGTTGCCCAATGACATTGCCGACGAGCTGCAGAAGCTGCAGGACCGGGTGCCACCTTTTCCCGGGGATCAGGCACTGCGCATTATCGAAGCCTCCCTTGGCCATGCCATCAGTGAGGTCTTCACTTCTCTGGATATCAAACCACTGGCCTCGGCATCCATCGCGCAGGTACATGCTGCGGTACTGCATACCGGTGAGCAGGTTGTGGTAAAGGTCACCCGCCCGGGCATCGCCAGCGTTATTCGTAAGGATGTGGCGCTGATGATGGCCATGGCGCGCATGGTGGCGCGTTTTTCCAGCGATGGTCGGCGTCTGCGGCCGGTGGAAGTGGTGCGTGACTATGAGCGTACGCTGTTTGATGAGCTGGATTTGCAGCGTGAGGCGGCCAATGCAGCCGAAATCAGGCGCAACTTCGACAACTCAGAAAGCCTCTATGTACCGCAGATTTACTGGGAATATACCCGTAAACACATCATGGTGATGGAGCGCATCAGCGGCATTCCGGTGGCTGACATCGCCGCCTTGCGTGATCAGGGCATCGACTTTCGCAAGTTGGCCGAGCGCGGGGTGGAGATCTTTTTCACGCAGGTGTTCCGCGATAACTTCTTTCATGCCGACATGCATCCGGGCAATATTTTTGTATCCCGCGAGCATCCGCATAATCCTCAGTACATTGCCATTGACTTCGGTATCGTCGGCTCACTGACGCCAGAGGATCAGCAATATCTTGCGCGTAACCTGCTGGCCTTCTTCAAACGGGACTATCGCCAGGTAGCGCAGCTGCATGTGGATTCCGGTTGGGTGCCTGCCCATACGCCCGTGCACGATTTTGAGGCGGCGATACGCACCGTTTGTGAGCCGATTTTCCAGAAGCCACTGAAGGATATTTCCTTCGGCCATGTTCTGCTGGGGTTATTTCAGACCGCGCGCCGTTTCAATATGGAAGTGCAGCCACAGCTGGTTCTGCTGGAAAAAACCTTGCTGAATATTGAAGGCCTGGGCCGCCAGCTTTATCCCGAGCTGGATTTGTGGGCGACCGCCAAACCCTTCCTGGAAAACTGGATGAAGGAGCGTGTCGGGATCAAAGGCCTGTACAAACGCAGCCGCAAGGAACTCCCTGACTTGCTGGATCAGTTGCCCCATTTGCCGCAACTGACCCTGGATGCGCTGCAACAGGTACGACGTCTGGAGCAGACCATGAAAGAGGCGTCTGCTGTATCCACTGGTCAGCGGCCACCGTTGCGTATCGGACAAAAAATCGGTGTTGCGGGCATTGCTATAGCGGCCGTCACCCTGTGGCAGGGAGGCTGGCAATGGTTGCAGCAGGGGCCAGCCTCCGCCTGGCTGGTACTGGCTCTGGGCTTGGCACTGTTGTGGCAGAAGTAACTAAATAGTCTGAGTGGCAATGATACGGCCTGCTGGAACTGAGCACCGGTATCAGGGTCAAAGCATGCGAGAGGTGCATCATGAGTGACGAGTGGTTGAAGCAGGTTAAATGGAACGAGGACGGTTTGGTGCCTGCCATTGCCCAAGATGTGCATTCGGGTCAGGTACTGATGATGGCCTGGATGAATCCGGAGTCGCTGGCTCTGACCGTCGCTGAAAAGCGTGCTATCTACTGGTCACGTTCACGGCAGAAGCTGTGGCGTAAAGGCGAGGATTCCGGTCATGTGCAGCACCTGCATGATTTACGGCTGGATTGTGACGGTGACTGCATTCTGATGAAGGTTGAGCAGGTGGGTGGCATTGCCTGTCATACAGGGCGCCAGCATTGTTTCTTCTATGCGCTGCAAGATGAGCAGTGGCAGGCCGTCGATGAGGTCCTGAAGGATCCTCACGCCATCTATAGCAAGGCGGGCGAATAATCACATTCGCTGGCATGGAAAGTGAATAGCTTACTAAGTGGAATGACTATGAACGACATCCTCAAGCAGCTTGATGAGGTGCTGGAAGCGCGGAAAGGCGCACCTGCTGACCAGTCTTACGTTTCTTCCCTGCATCACAAGGGATTGAACAAGATTCTGGAGAAGGTAGGTGAGGAAGCGACGGAGACCATTATCGCTGCCAAGGATGCCAAACTGTCCGGTGATACGGCGGAGGTGGTCTATGAGACGGCGGATCTGTGGTTCCATTCTCTGGTGATGCTGTCACATCTGGGCGTGTCATCCGAAGCGGTGTTGCAGGAGCTGGCCCGACGCTTCAACCTTTCCGGCCTGACTGAAAAGGCGCAGCGTACTCAGGGCGACTGAGATGACCAACGGCGGGCTGGAGACAGAGTGGCAGCATGATAGCTGCCCTTTCTGCGCCATTGCCAAGGGGGTGGCCCCGGCGACCATCGTCTATCAGGATGATGAGGTTTTGGCCTTCAGGGACCGGAATCCAAGGGCGCCTGTTCATATTCTTGTCATACCCCGACGGCATATTGCCAACCTTTATGAGATCAGCGAAGATGACCAGCACCTTTTAGGGCATCTGATGCGGACTCTGCCGGTCATCGCCCGCTCCCAAGGGCTGATGCAAGGCTTTAAAACACAGATCAATTCAGGCAGCGCAGGAGGACAGGAAGTATTCCATCTCCATGTGCATCTGACAGGTGCCCCTGCCTGAGTCCAACTAACGGAGCGCAGTAATGCTTAGTGGTATCAGTATTTGGCAACTCATCATCATCCTCGGTATCGTCGTTCTGTTGTTCGGAACCAAGAAACTGCGCAATATCGGCTCTGACCTGGGCAACGCTGTCAAAGGCTTCAAAAAGGCCATCAACGACGGCGATCAGGAAAAGACTGACTCTTCCCGCCTGACTCACAAGGATGCTGACTTCAGCCAATCCGCTGATCTGAGCAAAACCAAAGATCAACACAAGGACGCCTAAGAGCCTTCATGTTCGATATCGGTTTTACTGAACTGCTCGTTGTGGGAGTGGTGGCCCTGTTGGTGCTGGGGCCAGAGCGACTCCCTGTAGCAGCCCGTACTGCCGGACTCTGGATCGGACGTATCAAGCGTATGGTTCAGAATGTCCAACGGGAAATCAACGAAGAGCTGCGTGTAGAAGAAATGCGTCAGCAGGCGGAAAAAAACCGTGAACATCTGGCCAAGTTCCAGCAAGACTTGGCCGGGATGTCCAAGCCGGATGCTGCAGTGGCTGAACCTGTCACAGCGACAACACCTCCAGCCACTCCCTCCGATTCATCCGCCTCTTCCACTGCAGCCCCCTCCGATTCCAGCAAAGTGACTGCAACCAAACATGACTGATCCCAATCAGAGCGCCTCTGGCGAGATGCCGCTGATCTCCCATCTGGTGGAGCTGCGTAATCGCCTGTTGAGAGTCGTGGCAGTGGTTCTGGTGATCTTCCTCTGCCTGTTCTATTTCGCTAACGATCTCTATCACTATGTTTCGGCACCCCTGCGCGATATGTTGCCTCCGGGCTCCAGCATGATCGCAACTGAGGTTGCCTCTACCTTTCTGGCTCCTTTCAAGCTGACTCTGGTGCTATCAATACTGGTCGCAATGCCTTTCATCCTGCATCAGGCGTGGGCTTTTATATCCCCGGGGCTGTATCAGAGTGAGAAGCGGATCGCACTGCCATTACTGGTGTCCAGTATTCTGCTGTTTTATGCCGGTATGGCGTTTGCCTACTATGTAGTTTTCCCCCTTCTGTTTGCCTTCTTTACGACCACAGGCCCTGCCGACGTGGCGGTAATGACGGATATCAACAGCTACCTCGACTTTGTCCTGAAGCTGTTTTTTGCCTTCGGTGTGGTGTTTGAGATCCCGGTGGCCATCATTCTGCTGGTCAGTTCCGGTATTGTGACACCAGCGGATCTTGCTGCTAAACGTCCATACATCATTGTGGGCTGCTTCGTGGTAGGTATGTTGCTGACTCCGCCGGATGTCATGTCACAAACCCTGCTGGCGGTGCCGATGTGGATGCTCTATGAAGTGGGTCTGGCGTTTGGCCGCATGATCAAGGTCAAACAGAAAGAGGACGATGAAGAGGAAGTTGTCGATGAGGACAGCAATTCCTCCCCTAATCCGCAGTAAGATATATCCCTGACAAAAACGCCGCTCCTTGCGGCGTTTTTGCTTTATGGCGCTGGTGGTTCCGGCTGTAGTGTTCTGGAAGCCAGAAGCCAGAAGCCAGAAGCCAGAAGCCAGAAGCCAGAAGCCAGAAGCCAGAAGCCAGAAGCCAGAAGCCAGAAGCCAGAAGCCAGAAGCCAGAAGCCAGAAGCCAGAAGCCAGAAGCCAGAAGCCAGAAGCCAGAAGCCAGAAGCCAGAAGCCAGAAGCCAGAAGCCAGAAGCCAGAAGCCAGAAGCCAGAAGCCAGAAGCCAGAAGCCAGAAGCCAGAAGCCAGAAGCCAGAAGCCAGAAGCCAGAAGCCAGAAGCCAGAAACTATGATGCGTACGCCTGGCGGTATAAACACTGCATATGAATAGACAGGGCAAAAGTTGCAAACAAAAAAGGCGACCCTGGGGCCGCCTAAGAAGGGCAACGTTTAACGATCAGGCAGCAAGATGCTTGAAGATTTCTTCCAGGCTGCTGGTCGCATCACCGAACAACATACGGGTGTTATCGCGGTAGAAGAGGGGGTTATCTACCCCGGCATAGCCAGAGGCCATGCTGCGCTTCAGAACGATAGTTGTTTTGCCGTGCCAGGGCTCAAGAACAGGCATGCCGGCAATCGGGCTATCGGGTACTTCCTGAGCAGCCGGGTTAACGATATCGTTGGCGCCAATGACGATTGATACATCTACCTTGCTGAAGTCATCGTTGATTTCCTCCATCTCGTGCACGATGTCGTAAGGTACCCGTGCTTCCGCCAGCAGTACGTTCATATGCCCCGGCATACGGCCAGCGACGGGATGGATACCGAAACGGACATTGATACCTTTATCTCTCAGACTCTTGGTGATCTGGAACACGATGTGCTGTGCTTGGGCTACCGCCATGCCATATCCAGGAATGATGACGACTTCTTTTGCATTGACCAGCAGACCCGCTGACTCTTCAGGGTTAATCGCTTGAATATCTTCCTCGCTACCTGCAGGACCGCTGGCCGCCGCGCTGCTTGCGGTTGTCCCAAAGCCACCGGCAATAACATTGAAGAATTTTCGGTTCATGGCACGGCACATGATGTAGCTCAGGATGGCGCCTGATGAGCCGACCAGAGCACCGATGACGATCAGCAGGTCGTTGGAAAGCATGAAGCCTGTCGCGGCTGCAGCCCAGCCCGAGTAGCTGTTCAGCATGGAAACAACAACCGGCATATCGGCACCGCCAATGGCCATGACCATGTGTACGCCGAATGCCAGCGCCACCAGCGTCATGATAATCAGTGCGGAGGTGCCGCTACCCTGCGCTGAAGCCGATACAAAGCTAAAGCATTGCCACAGGGCGATGACCAGTAATGCCAGGTTCAGCAGATGGCGGTTTGGTAATAGCAGGGGACGGCCGCCCACTTTGCCACTTAACTTCAGGTAGGCAACGATGGAGCCAGAGAAGGTCATGGCGCCTATCAATATGCCCAGATAAGTTTCCACAGCATGGATGGACTGCTCGGCACCTTGCAGTGACGTGTCATGCCCGAGAAAGTTGGCATATCCGACAACCACAGCTGCGAGTCCCACCAATGAATGGAGAATAGCTACCAGTTCTGGCATTTGGGTCATGGCGACCTTTTTGGCCAGAGTAATACCAATAGCTGCACCAATTACAATACTGGCAATTAATATAAAGTAATTGTCGCTGACAATTCCTATTACAGTGGCAATTAGCGCAATGGCCATGCCAATCATGCCGTAATAATTACCACGACGTGCTGTTTCCTGATGACTCAATCCGCCGAGAGAGAGAATAAATAGAACTGTTGCGCCTAAATAAGCCGCATTGACCATAGTATGTGACATTTATCTATCCCTTATTTACGGAACATTGCCAGCATGCGCTGAGTGACAGCAAAACCGCCGAAGATATTGATGCTGGTAAGCAGCACAGCAATCGCAGCAAAAAACACTACCCAGCCTGAAGGTGCTGATATTTGTAGCAAGGCACCAATGATGATGATGCTGCTGATGGCATTGGTCACACTCATGAGAGGGGTGTGCAGTGAAGGTGTAACGTTCCAGATCACCATGTAGCCAACAAAGCACGACAGGATGAACACGGTAAAGTGCCCCATGAAGGATGCCGGAGCGGTCATGCCTAATAATAGGAAGACCAGAGCGCCGGCAATCAGCCACAAAGGTGAGCTGTGCTTATGCTCTTTCTTTTCTTCCTTCCTGGGAGCTTTGCTGATACTGGGCTTGGCTGCGGCGGGCTTGGCCGATATTTTGGGAGCTGGTGGCGGAAAAGTAATCT